>CAYMQT010000101.1:0-17856 GCA_964392575.1 uncultured Polyangiaceae bacterium | reverse complement strand
TCGCGGAAGAGCGCAGGATTGGCGTTTACTTCCACAACTTGGGGCTTCGCTTGGCAAAGGAGGAAGGTCGCGAGGAAGGCCGCGAGGAAGGTCGCGAGGAAGGTGAAGCCAGGGGCCGCGCCACAGGCGAACGTCTCGTCTTGGAGAAGCTTCTCACGTTGAAGTTTGGGGCGCTGTCAGAGCAAACGCACAAGCGTTTGGAAGAGGCGACCGAAGCCGAACTCACCCTCTGGGCTGAGCGCATCTTGACCGCTAGTGCGGTGGACGAAGTTTTCGCAGAAGTGTAGGGGTGGGTTTGAAACCCACCCCTACACTTCCGTTTCCTGAATACTCTCCCCGGCCCGAAAAAGGTCCTCAGTGTGAAACCCGTTCTGATCGTCATTGCTGGACCGTGTGCTCGGCAACGCGGAGGAGATCTCGGTGCTCTTCGAGGCCCTCGTCGGCGACTTCCTCGCCGCGCTGAAGTGAGCTGCAGCTTCTGCAACAACTATTTCAAAGTCAAAAACTCAAAACAGCTGAAGGAACTGGCCATGAACGACCCCGTCTTCCAAGAAGCAAAAACCGCGCTGGAATCTCTGAGCAGCGACCCCAAAGCACAAGCTCTCGCGGAAGAGCGCAGGATTGGCGTTTACTTCCACAACTTGGGGCTTCGCTTGGCGAAGGAGGAAGGTCGCGAGGAAGGTGAGCGTCTTCTCCTTGAAAAGCTGATCGAGCTGAAATTCGGATCGCTGTCTGGAAAAGTGCGCGCAAAGCTTGAAAGCGCCGATCAGCCTCAACTGAGTCTCTGGGCTGAGCGCATCTTGACCGCTCGTTCAGTGGACGAAGTGTTTACTGGGTAAGCGTTCACCTGATCCCACCCCCTGTCAGTCTTAAGTGCGACTGCCCGGTTTGATGCCGCGTTTCGTCTTCACCGTCGTGTCTTCATCCAGGACACGTTCCAGTATCGCCTAATCTCTCTCCGTACGCGTTATGGGAAGGTGTAGGTTGCCACGAGCCGCTCCTGGATCGGATTTTCGAAATATCCCGTCCCAGGTTGATTTTGGCGCAACGCCCCCCTGCTCCGTCCGAGTAGGAGCGTATGGTAAAGCTCCTCGACCCCACCCTCGATGTCGTTTTCAAGCTGCTTTTCGCACACGAGCGGAACAGAAACCTGCTCATTTCTCTGCTGACCGCAGTGCTCGCTCCGTCCACGCCCATCGTGGAGGTCGAGGTGCTCAATCCTGAAGTCGACAAGGAAACCATCCGTGACAAGGGCATCGTACTCGACGTGCGAGTGCGCCTCCAGGATGGGCGCCTGTTCAACGTCGAAATGCAAAGCCAACGACACCCTGGTTTGCGCTCTCGAGCGCTGCTTTACTGGGCGCGTATCTATGCGCAGCAAATGCACCGTGGAGATCACTATGAATCCTTGACGCCCACCGTCAGCCTCTTCATTTTGGACTTCAACGAGCTTCACACCGCCCACTATCACAGCGAGTTTCGGCTGTTGGAGGTGAAGGAGCACTTTCCTTTCAGTGAAGATCTCGTGCTGCACATCTTGGAGCTTCCCAAAGTGCCCGGCATTCAAGGCAAAAAACCTACTCCAGCACCAAAGGGGGAGCCTCTCTTGGCAAAATGGGGTAGATTCTTCAAAGTCAAAAACTCAAAACAGCTGAAGGAACTGGCCATGAACGATCCCATCTTCCAAGAAGCAAAAACCGCACTGGAAACTCTGAGCAGCGATCCCAAAGCACAAGCCCTCGCGGAAGAGCGCAGGATTGGAGCCTACTTCTACGAGAGGAGCCTGCGCCTCGCTGAGGAGGAAGGTGAAACCAGGGGCCGCGCCGCAGGCGAACGTCTCGTCTTGGAGAAGCTCCTCACGTTGAAGTTCGGGCCGCTGTCTGATGAGATGCGAGAGCGTCTTTCGAAAGCGGATGAGAGCCGACTCACTCTCTGGGCTGAGCGCATCTTGACCGCTCGTTCGGTGGACGAAGTTTTCGAGGTGTAAAAACTCAAAGCAGCTGAAGGAACTGGCCCTGAGCGCCTTCGGCGTTGCCCTTCCGAGGCGATCTCGGATACCTTGGCGCAGCAGCTCAAATGAACGATCAACGAGCGGACATTCAGGGTCTTCGCGGGATAGCCGTGCTTTCGGTCGTACTTTTTCACTTCCTCCCCAGGTGGGTTCCAGGTGGTTACGTAGGCGTCGACGTTTTCTTCGTCATTTCCGGCTTTTTGATTACGCAGCTCTTGCTTCGCGAAGCACGAGACAAAGGACGACCATTCCTGCTTGCGTTTGCGTCACGGCGCATTCTCCGCCTACTGCCGGCGTCCACGACGCGTACTCGTCTTCGTGGCCCTCTGTCATTCTCTCTTCCCTCTATCGAGCTGGAAACCTCTTGCTCAGCATCTACGCGCAGCAGCCCTGTTCATCATCAATAGAGCGTCCCTTGAGTGGGGTCACGCCTCTTTTAAGGACGCTAGCGTCGAAAAGTGGGATGTGGAGCAAGCTCTCGTACCGTCTCCCAGTTGTAGAACCGATCGAGGCGCGTCGGCATGATGGGTTCTCCTTCGACGTCGCGAACAAGGACACCGCTCTCGGTAGACGTCAACTGATACGTTCCGGGTTTAAGAACTATCGTCGCTTTCCGCTTGAGCCGCGTGCCGTCGATGAGCAGGTCGGCTGGCTGATGTGGCTCCCAGCGATATCTTCCTGGAACGAAGATATCTACCGAGGAGGCTCCCGCAGAAACTCTTTTGCCAGTCACCCGAACCAAGGAGCGGTAGTAGATGTAGTTCTCATTGAAGAAATCTCTGATTGGCTCGGGGAAGACATCAATGCGCTCGCTCTGAATCATGAAAGCAACAGGGGTCGTACGGAACTGCTCGATAAATGCGTCGATGTTTTTCTCCTTGTTCCGGCCCATGTAGTCGCGAACGATGTGTATCCCAAATGTGACGAAGAACGGTGACGACCGCTCCCGACAATAAAGACCGCCTTCAACTTGATAGCCAATTTCATTTCGCTCGAAGTTGGAGTCAATAAAGGCAAACGCCTCCGTCTGCTTCCTTTGAGTGTCTTCCAGGATGGAAAACCCAGTGGGGATTGATTGGTAGATCAACCAAGCCCCCGACAAAGCATAAAGGCCTTGAAACAGCCTGTTTGGAACTCGAATCAGCGCAAGCGCCGCCCTGATGGATCCCATTCCAAGAGCAAGGGCCATCGCCGGAAATACGCCTATCGTCATCCAGAAGTACGCGAACGTCGTGGTGTGGAAATAGCCTACGGCGAGTCCCGCCAAAACAGTCACCCAGGCGGCGAGCACTTCTAACCGCTTGCCGACCATTTGCCAGAGCGGCCTCACACTTACAGCAATAAGGCCAAGCGCAAGGAGAGCGTGAGGGACTATGTCGGGCAGCAAGTATTGGTAAAGTCCGAACTGTAGAGCCTCGCCATAAACCTTCAGATGGCTCATCCCCGTTTCAAGGCTATAGCTGGGCGACAGCTCGAAAGCCGTGCGGATCAGCATCTCAAAGATTGCGTACGTCAGAGCAGCCGGTAGAGCGAAGAGTCCACACCGAAAAGCCAGTTTTCGCCATGTCCAAGGCCGAGCCAAGGTGTGCACGATCACGAGATTTGCAACAATCAAGCCAGTGTATGCTGCCTTCTGTGTAAACAAGAATCCGAGAGTGCTGAGAATTCCCGCGGCAGCCGCCCAAGCCGGAACCTCGCGCGAACGCAGCATGAAATACCCTGCCCAAAGGACACAGAAGAGCGCAGGCTGATCCGTGCGCACCTGCACAGACCATCTGAGCCACAGCGGCACCAAAAGGAGCAAAGGCAATGACGTAAACGCATCCCACCCAGCGCCTTCCGGTGCCTCACGCACGCCGCTCAAAAAGCGCCGCAAAAGTGTGAACATAGCGGCAGGGTATCCGAGAGAGAATACCAGCCAGACAATTCTGCAGAGGCGAGCATTAGCAATCGTATCTTCACATCCTGCCACGAAAGGCATGAGCGCCAGCAACCCCAGCCCGGGCCTCCCACCATGTTGAAAGTAGCCCGTGTGCGCGGCTGTTCGTGCTCGTCGAAGCAAGCCGAACTCGTCCCAATTGATCGATTCGGTGAAAATGGCGGCGACATGATGAACCGCAAACAACGCGCACAGGACAATCGCTACCCAGGCTTGCACAGAGATTCCCATGAAGTGAAACTGGGATCGATCATCTGCCGTTGCCATCGCTCAATGATTTACTACGGAGGCTTGTCCAGGGGAAATCCGTGGACTAACGCTGAAGGATGACACTCGGTTCGTGGCTCAAAAGGTTCATTCCTCGCGCCATCGAGCGCAGGTTGAGGCGGCTGCTTTTCCCCCAACACATCGAAGAGCGCGACATCATCGAAGCCTACTTCGCTGACCGAGCGGGCTCAAAACATGTGATGATCGATGTCGGCGCACATTTCGGCACCTCGCTCGAACCCTTCGCTCAGAAAGCATTCCGTATCTTTGCATTCGAGCCCGATCCCAAAAACAGACAAGTCCTCGAGCGCACTGTCGCGAAGTATAAAAACGTGACGATAGATGAGCGAGCGGTCTCTCGTCATGATGACGAGGAAGTGGCGTTCTTTACGAGCAAAGTATCCACAGGGATCAGCGGGCTCTTGGCGTTCCATTCCTCTCACAAGGAAACCGCTCGGGTGAAAACCGTACGCCTTGCGACTTTTTGTGACCGCCATAGTATCAATCAGATCGACTACCTCAAGATCGACACGGAAGGATTCGACCTGATTGTGCTCCAAAGTCTCGATTGGGAAAAATGGCACCCAGAGGTCATCTTATGCGAGTTCGAGGATCGGAAGACCGTACCCCTCGGATATCGCCTGCTCGATCTCTGCAGCTTCCTAGAGGCTCGGGGATATGCCCTGCTGATTTCGGAGTGGCATCCCATCGTAGAGTACGGAAAGCGTCATCGACACCGTCGTTTCTTGACCGATCCAAAACGAGTGGCGCGAAGCGAAGCTTGGGGCAACATCATTGCCTTCCCATCCGAGCAGCGCTCTTTGGTGACGCGCCTAGCCGCTAACCTGGCTCATGTCGATCCACCGGACGATTGATGGTTACGCGCCAGCATCATCAAGTAGAAGTACACAGACATCACGTAGGCACCGAAAATCGCGTAGGCCGCACCCACGCTGCCGTAACGAGGTACAAAAACGAGCATGACCGCAACGAATCCCACTGCTGCCGAGAGATGCATCAGGAACTCATGCTGGGGGCGGTGATTCGCAAGCTGAAGTGAGTTCGTGAAAGTCACAAGCGTGTACATGAGCGGCAGACCAGCGAGCGCATGCAGAGTTCCTGCCCAAGGAACGGCACGATCATCGTAAACCAGTGCCAAGATCTCTTTACCAAATAAGAGACAGAGCCCCCCCCAAACGACGCTCAAGAGTAAAGGAGCACTTACGGTACCACGACTCAACGCAGGCTTTCCTTCACTGAGTCGACGAGTCATTTCAGGAATGGCGGACTGGGCGAATGCTGCCGAAATGCGAAGTGGTGGAGTCAGCAAAGTCATACATGCCTTGAGGTTACCTGCGAGAACCAGGCCATCGCTGGGGCGAAGCAGTGGCAGAAGCAGGAAGGGGGTTCCTTGAGGCACCCAGCGCAAGGCTGCTGTACCGAGGCCCCAGCGACCGAGCGCCGTATGCTGCCCCGTAACCTCACGTTTCATCTCCATAGTTGGCTTATCGATATGCCGAGTCCAAGGGAGCGAGCCAACGATCCCCGCCAGAGACGCAAGAGCAATGAGTAACCATGCAGTAACCGGAGTGAGATGTCGCATTGCGAGCAAGAGTCCGACTGCCATAGTGACAAGCGCTGCCAGAGAACTCACCGCCGCTCCTCGCGGTGCAGCAAGCGCCATACACATCATTCGGACGCCAACATGAGTGACGGAAAGAGGGATGCCGATACTGGCAGCCGCTAAGCATAACGCCAAACGTGGATCGAACGACCAAGAGAGTGCCGCCAACGTCGATACCAATAGGAAAAGCATCGTCATCGTCGAAAAATGCATTCGCACGACGGCTCCCAAATATTGACGCACCAAATGCGGCGGTTGACGTTGGGTCAACATGAGCAGAGGTA
The DNA here is from genome assembly GCA_964392575.1 of uncultured Polyangiaceae bacterium. Taxonomy (GTDB): domain Bacteria; phylum Myxococcota_A; class Polyangia; order Polyangiales; family Polyangiaceae; genus NIC37A-2. Next base: position 11,731 of record CAYMQT010000101.1, on the reverse strand, counting down.
TCGTGACCCAGGCGGCATGAAACTGAAGCGCCAAGGTGAGCCCTGCGAAACTAACGGCGAAACGCCCGTGGTCCCCCGATGGAAGCATCCTCGCTAAGACGAGAGCCACACCGAAGTTAGCGAAGGAGAAAGCCGCTTGATCGACTGCGATATAAATACCGCGCCTCCAAGGGAGGGGCTGATCGGTGCCCCGACCGTCGGCAGTAGTTGTCACCAGGCCCAACAATGACCCCAACCTTTCGCAATCCGTTCACCTCGCGGCGAGTTTGAGTACACTCACACGGGTCTGGGAGGAATGCAACGCTTGAAGTGTTCTGTCGTCATCCGCTGCTACAACGAAGAACGCCATATTGGGCGACTCCTTTCGGGTCTGATGCAACAAGATCATTCCGACTTAGAGATCGTGGTGGTCGATTCCGGTTCGACGGATGCAACATTGGACCTCGCTCAACGATTTCCGGTACGTATCGTGCATATCGCCCAAAAGGAATTTTCCTTCGGCCGTTCTCTCAACCGAGGGTTTGCTGCATGCGACGGAGATGTGGTGGTGTGCTCTAGCGCCCATGTCTACCCAACTCGAAAAGACTGGGTCCGTCAGTTGATAGAGCCCATGACTGAGGATTCAGTAGCCCTGACCTATGGCAAGCAGCGGGGAGACGAACGCTCCAAATTCTCAGAACAGCGCTTATTCGAGGCTTGGTTTCCCGATTCATCGGAGCGCTCCAACGACTATCCCTTTTGCAACAACGCCAACTCGGCCATTCGCAAAACAGAGTGGGCCAGGCACCCGTTCGACGAAGACCTGACAGGCCTCGAAGACATCGACTGGGCCAAGCGTGCTGTTGCTCGTGGGAAGAAGATCGTCTACGTGCCTTGGGCTGAGGTTATTCACGTTCACGAGGAAACTCCCCTGCGTATCTTTCGGCGATACGAACGCGAGGCCATCGCTCTGCGTAATATCTACCCCGAACAACATTTCTATCTCTTCGATCTGCTCCACTTATTGCCGAAGAATGTGGCTCATGACGTTGTGGCAGGGATGCGGGGAGGGCGACCCCTATCAGTCGTATCTGAAATCGTCGTGTTCCGGGCAATGCAGTTCTTGGGTACGTTCTCAGGGTTTCACCAGAGAAATCGCACTGCGGACAAGCTAAAAAGCACCTTCTACTATCCTGGGACACCATCTGTGTCTGGGGGAGAGCCATCATCAGGCGACGACATGCGTATCGTTTATAGCCAGGGGAGTCTTCCGGTTCCGCCGGACCAACAGGAGCTTCATGACCCATCCTAAAATCATTGCACTCCTGCCCATGCGTGTAGGAAGCGAGCGAGTCGTCAAAAAGAACGTGCGCGCTTTCGCTGGCAAGCCGCTCTATCATCACATCCTCGGCTCGCTACTCGAAGTTTCCATGATCGAAAAAATCGTGATCGACACCGACGATGCAGAAATCGCGTCGGTAGCGCCCACTCTTTCGGGTCGTGTACAGATCATTGCGCGCCCAGAACATCTGTGCTCCGGCGACACCCCGATGAACGAAGTACTCCTCTACGATGTCGAGCAACTCTCGGCGGACTACTTTCTACAGACTCATTCCACGAATCCACTCTTGAAGAGCGAAACCATTGCCAATGCGATCGCCGTCTTCTTGTCCAACCCTCAAGCGGACTCTTTGTTCGGGGTGACGAGAATACAAACCCGGCTCTGGACACGCGAAGCCAAAGCTATCAACCATGATCCAGACATACTTTTACGCACCCAAGATCTGGAGCCGGTCTACGATGAAAACTCCAACATCTACATCTTCAAGGGAGAGACTTTGAAAGCACGACGCAATCGAATCGGCAGGCGCCCTATGCTCTTCGAAATCCCACGAGATGAAGCCTGGGACATCGATGAAGAAGTCGACTTCCGAATTGCGGAGGCCCTCATGAAGGAACGGATAGCCAGAGGCGAAGGTCCATGAAGTACCGCGTCCTGATTTCGTGTCCCTACTTCCTCCCCGTAGTCGAACGATTTCGACCTCGCATGGAGGAGGCGGGCTGTGAACTGATCGTCGCCAATGTAGTTGAGCGACTTGATGAAGCAGAGCTCCTTCCGCTCGTCACAGACATCGATGGGACACTCTGCGGTGACGACGCCTACACACGCAAGATTATCTTCGCCGCACCCCGCTTGCGAGTGATCGCGAAATGGGGAACAGGGACGGATTCCATCGACAAGGCGGCTGCCAAAGAGCGGGGCATCGTGGTGTGCAATACACCCGGGGCTTTCACCGAGCCGGTAGCTGATACAGTCCTGGGATACATGTTGTCCTTTGCGCGTCGGCTTCCTTGGATGGATCGCGCGATGAAGCAAAGGGAATGGAGGAAGATTCCGGGGCAGACTTTGGGCGAGTCGACTCTCGGAATCGTGGGGGTGGGCAACATTGGCAAGGCGGTGGCACGTCGGGCGAAAACCTTTGGAATGAAGGTACTCGGAAACGACATTCGTCAAGGTGACCCGGATTGGACGAACCTCGACGTCGAAATGGTCTCGCTGGAAGAGCTCCTCCGGACAAGCGACTTCGTGAGTCTCAATTGTGACCTGCGCAAAGAGAACGTGCACCTCATCTCACAGCCGCAACTCAAGCACATGAAATCCTCTGCGGTTCTCATCAACACCGCGCGCGGCCCACTCATTGACGAAGCTGCTCTAGCCGGTGCATTGCATCATCAGGATATTTTTGGCGCAGCACTCGATGTCTTCGAGCACGAGCCTCTGCCTCATGACAGCCCGTTGCTCGACTTGGACAGTGTTATGTTAGCTCCGCATAATTCGAACAGTAGCCCCCAAGCCTGGGAAGCCGTGCACGAGAGCACCGTGAGCCAGCTGCTTCAACAGTTGGAGACCAAATCATGAAGCGCGTCGTTGTCGTAACCGGTGCCGCCGGTGGTATCGGAGCTGCTTGCGCGGAGTATTTCGAAGATCGCGGTTGGTTGGCCGTGCGAACGGATCGCAAGGCAGGATCAGGCAACACAGACATCGTCTGCGACGTTTCGATAGAATCGGAGGTGCAAGCGCTTTTCAAGCAGATTATTGAGACTCATGGGCGCTTGGACGCGTTGGTAAACAATGCGGCAGTGCAGCTTGTCAAGCCACTCGAGGCAACGACTTTAGAAGAATGGAACCTCGTCATGGCCTCGAACATCGGAGCTTCGTTTCTCTGCTCTCGAGAGGCAGCTTTTTACTTGAGAGAGTCCAGCGGGGCGATCGTCAACATTGGGTCCGTGCACAGCGTTACTACTTCACCCGGCTTGGCCGCCTATGTGACGAGCAAAGGAGCCCTCATGGCCATGTCGCGAGCGCTCGCTTTGGAACTTGCGCCAAAAGTTCGCGTTAACTGTGTAATGCCAGGTGCAACGCGAACTGAGATGTTGATGATGGGCTTGGCCCGTTCGCACAAACCCATCGAAGATGCTGAACGCGAACTGGCTGAGCGGCATCCATTGCGTCGAATTGGGGCCCCAGCAGAGATTGCTTCGGCAGTCGAATTCTTGGCGGATCATGAGCGCTCATCGTTCATCACCGGACAAACACTCATAGTAGACGGTGGCGCCACCGCACAGCTGCGAACAGAATGAAATTCGTAGAAAAAATTCGCCGACTGGCTGCTGAAAAGCCTTCTTCCGCCCGCATTCTTCGGGGACTTGATCGTCGCGCAAGGGGTGCCGTACTGCAAACACGCTGGCAACTCGAAGCGCGGTTCACCAAAAATCGAGAAAGACTCGAAGCGTTGCGCGACCGACACCAAGGAGAACGCTGCGTCATCGTCGGCAATGGGCCTAGCTTGAATCATACGAATTTGAGCTTACTGAAGGACACCACATCCTTTGGATTGAACCGCATCTACCTCCTGTTCGATCGCTCGGATTTTCGCCCAAGCTATGTATGCTGTTTCAACGATACGGTGTTGTCTCAGTTTCACCACGATCTGTCTCAGATGGGTTGCCCGCTCTTCGTGAACGCCTGTGCACACGATGTGCTGCCACCGAGCGAAGAGGTACTCCTCGTGCTCGAACGATTCACCCCGGGTTTTCGCGAATCCCCCGAGAATGGTGTGTGGGGCGGGGCTACGGTCACCTTCGTAGCCATGCAGCTCGCATACTTCATGGGTTTCGAGCGAATCGTACTCGTGGGTGTAGACCACAGTTTTCAAGCTCAGGGAGAAGCCCATCGAAAAGTCCGCGCCGAGAAAGATGATGGGGACCACTTCGACCCACGCTACTTCGGTCGAGGGGTCTTGTGGGACCTGCCCGATCTCACAACCTCGGAGTGGGCATATCGAATGGCTCACGAGGCATTCAAAGCGGACGGCCGAACTATCGTCGACGCAACTGTCGGAGGAAAGCTGAACGTATTTCCGAAAGTCGTCCTAGAGGAAGAGTTTCGCGAGTAGCCCTAAACCTCCGACAAGATCTCTGCCAATCTATCAATGGGCGCTCGGAGATCGGTCGGATGATTCCCTACAAAGAGCCCTTGCTCATGTGCCTCTCTTGCGCAAGGGAGTGAGCCTTGAACCGAGTGCTCAAGATAGCGCACAGCTTGTTGATCTGTGAAGCAACCAGCCGCGATTGGTCGACACTCGATGCCTTCTGCTTCCAGTTTGATCGCCAACTGTGGGCGTGACAAGGGGAAGTCAGCCAAAAGGATCATGCTGAACCCAAAGTGACTGCTTTTCCCCGTCTCCTCCTGCAAGCGAATGCCCCTGATCACGCTGATGGCCTTTCTAAAATGCTCTGCGTTCTGTTGGCGTATCTGCAAAAATCCTTCCAAACGTTTGAGCTGTTCCCGACCAGCAGCAGCTGCGACTTCCATCGGCCTGAGATTGTACCCAGGGAGGACAAAACGAAACGTTTCTTCGAAGTTTGATCGTTTGTCATCGACAATCCGATTGGGGAAAGGAAGTTGGCGCGTCCAGCCGTGCGAACGTGCACTCAAGAGCACGTGGTACAGCTCTTCGTCGTCCGTGGTGATGAACCCACCTTCCATCGTACATAAGTGGTGGCTAAAGTAGGTGCTGAAAGTGCCGACTTTACCAAATGTGCCGGTTTGTCGACCTTCGAAGCTCGCGCCTAACGATTCGCAGTTGTCCTCGATGAGCACCGCATCGTAATTCCGAGCAAGATCATTCAATTGATCGAAACGGCAAGGATTGCCAAGCAAATTGACAGCTAAGATCGCCTTCGCGCCGCCCTTGAGCGCTATTTCAACTTCGGCGGGGTCGATATTAAGGGTGTTCGCATCGATATCGACGAAACGAAGCCTCATCCCGAGCTGATGGACCGGAAAGTAGGTCGTCGACCAAGCCATTGCGGGAACCACGACTTCGTTGCCAGGGCTAAGGAAAGGAGCTTTGGTGTAGAGGAGAGCCGACAGCGCAAGGAGGTTCGCCGAGGAACCGGAGTTGACCATCACGGAGTACTTAGAACCTACGGCATCAGCGAACTCACGCTCGAACTGCGACACTTCGGAACCCATAGTGTACCTGCCAGAATCGAGCACCCGAATGACGGCGGTACGCTCGGCTTCACCCCATGTGTCGATGGAAAGGGGATAGACCCAAGTGTTACTCATGAGGGACCTTATAAGAGAGGAAATACTTGTAGGTGAGCTCAATGCCTTCGAGCAGTGGCGTTTCCGGCGTAGCATCGAAAGCATGATACTGGGACGAATCGAGGAGCTTTCGGGCCATTCCCACAGGTCGAGTCACGTCGTGCGCAAACCCACCCGAATAGCCAACGACTTGTACCACAGCTTGGTAGTAGTCTAGGATGCTGTGGTCACGACCAAGGCCAACGTTGAGGAATGATGGTAGAACATCGTGATGAGGAAGCAATCGAGCTATCGCCTGAGCAGCATCCGGCGCAAACATGAACTCCCGCCGTGCTCTGCCATCTCCCCAGATCACGACATCGGATTCTCCACTGACTTTTGCTTCGTGCACCTTGCGAATAGCGGCCGGAAGCATGTGTGACCGAGTCAAATCGAAGTGATCGTAGGGCCCATAGAGGTTTGGAAGAATCAGAGTGGAATACCTAAAGTTGGCTTTTGTCTCCCGAATGTAGGCCGCAAGTTTTGCCACAGCGATCTTCGCAATGGCGTATCCCTCGTTCGTCGGTTCGAACTCACCGGTGAGAAGATCACCCTCGGAAAGGACCTCTCTGTTCCGCGGATACATGCATGAGCTACCCACGTTGATGAGCCTCTTGACGCCTGCGTTTGCACAGGCCGAAATTACATTGAACCCGATCGCGATGTTGTCCCTGAGAAAGCCAGCCGGATCAGCAATGTTGGCAGCGATTCCCCCCACCCTTCCTGCAGCGTGAATCACGAGGTCCGGTTTATCCGTTTCGATAAACCGGGCCACGGCCACGCCATCAAAGAGGTCGAGATCCTGGCGAGGAGGTGCCAGGACATCGTGACCACGCAGGCCTAGCGCGACCAACAGGTGGCGCCCCAACATACCGCTCCCGCCCGTGAGAAAAATCCGCATCGCTTCAGCTCTCGGTAGACTTAATCACGTCATGCCCGGATGCTCGCAAAATGCCTTCCCGTTTAGCCTCGTCGATATCCGCATGCACCATCTCCGAAATCAACGCACCCAATCTCACGCGCGGTTCCCAGCCGAGCTGCCGTTTGGCTTTCTCGGCATCTCCCTTGAGAACATCTACCTCTGTAGGCCGAAAGTAACGCGGATCGATGCGCGCCACTGTGTGACCCACTTGAAGAGAAGGCTTCCGGCCGGTCACCTTTTCGAACACCTCGCGCTCTATGGTGTCCACCACACCTTCCTCGTGCGCTCCTTTTCCTCGAAAAGCGAGGTGGATGCCGACTTCGGCAAAAGCACGCCGCAAAAACTCGCGCACGCTAGTGGTCTGCCCCGTAGCGATAACGTAATCGTCAGGTGCATCTTGCTGAAGCATCCTCCAGGCAGCATCCATGTAATCAGCCGCATGCCCCCAGTCACGCTGGGCATCGAGGTTGCCAAGATTGACCTCGGCGTCGAGACCAAAAGCGATGCGCGCCGCCGCTCGAGTGATCTTCCTCGTGACGAAAGTCTCCCCTCGGCGCGGGCTCTCATGGTTGAATAAAATACCGTTGGAGGCATGAATGCTGTATGCCTCCCGATAGTTTATCGCGATGTAATAGGCGTAGAGCTTGGCCGCTGCGTAGGGACTCCGCGGATTGAAAGGAGTTGTCTCGCTCTGTGGCACCTCTTTGGCAGCACCATAGAGTTCAGAAGTACTCGCTTGATAGAAGCGAACATCGCTTTCCATGTCGAGAAGCCGGATCGCCTCTAGAATTCGAAGCGTTCCAAGCGCGTCTGCGTCCGCCGTATACTCGGGTGTGTCGAACGATACGCGGACGTGAGATTGAGCGGCCAGGTTGTAGATTTCGTTCGGCTCGACCTGTTTGATGATGCGAATGAGGTTAGTCGAATCGGTCATGTCACCATAATGCAGGTGAAAACGAACCTCGTACTCGTGTGGATCTTGAAAGAGGTGATCGATCCGCTGCGTGTTGAAGCTCGAGGCTCTTCGCTTGATCCCGTGTACAATGTACCCGCGTTTCAGGAGGAGTTCACTCAAATACGAACCATCCTGTCCGGTGATGCCTGTAATGAGTGCAGTCTTGAGGGCCAATCTACTGCTCCTTCTTGCCTCGTGGGTGCATCTGCTTTCGGCCCCAAGCGTAAGCCAACCAGATGAGGTAGGCTGGGTTGTTGAAAATATATCGTCGATAGAGCCTACGTGGTTCCTGCCAAAGTCGGAAGGCCCATTCGCCTCCCATCTCTTGCAGCCAGCGCGGTGCCTGGGGAACCTTGCCTGCAATAAAGTCAAAGGCCGCCCCCACCCCGACGAGAGCCACCCCCGGGAGGTGACTGCTCAGGCGGTTCATCAGGAGTTCTTGCTTAGGCATACCGAGGCCCAGCCACAAGACGTCCGTCGCTTCGGTTAACACTCTTTCCGCAATCTTCCGCACCTCTTCGTCGCTAAGTGGACGAAAAGGAGGAGAGCCCACGCCACAGATATTCACCCCAGGCATACGGGCCTCGACATTAGAGCGCAGCTTGCTCAAAGTCGACTCGGTGGACCCTAGGAAGTAATGGCGCAAATCGCGCTCGCGACCTCGGTCGAGAACGTGGAGCATGAGATCTGGGCCATAAACACGCGAAAGAATCGGTTCATCGTGGATAGCCCTCAGCGCCCAGACCAACGGCATGCCATCCGGCGTTGCGATCTGAGCAGCACAAAGCGCACGCTGAAGAGCCTGATCTCGTGCGGCGCTCATCACCGAATGCACGTTGCAACACGCAATGGCTAGCGCCTCGGTCGAACTGCGGGCGAGAATCGCCTGGTGAACTTCCTCGTAAGAGGTTACTGAAATCGGCGTGCGTACAACGGTCTTCTTGTTCGGGAGAGTAACCTCTACAGCCACAGTGCTATGTCTAGCATAATTTGAGAGGATTCTGGAGCGTTAGGAAAGGTCTTTGAGATTTTAGCGCCACGTGTGCACCAAGTACTTAGGCTCCTCCATCCTTTCGGCTAAACTATCTCCTCCATGGGACTCGGCGCTACCCGCAGGACAGTTCTCGTCACCGGAGCCGCTGGCTTTATCGGATCACACCTCGTGGATCGCCTCCTGGCCGAAGGGTTCGAGGTCGTTGGCATCGACAATCTGATGACAGGCGACTTGGGCAATTTGGATGCCGCCTCGAAGGATCGTCATTTCCATTTAGAGATAGGAGATGTTCGCCGTCCTATCAATGTTTACGCCGAGTTGGTGTTTAACCTGGCCTGTCCCGCGTCTCCTGTTCACTACCAGCACGATCCTTATGCCACTTTGACGACGAGTTTCTTGGGAGCGATGAACCTTGTCGACATCGCACGCGACCGAAGCTGTCGGATCGTTCACGCCAGCACATCTGAGATCTACGGCTCTCCCCGGGTACATCCGCAAACGGAAGACTATTGGGGCAATGTAAATCCGGTGGGCCCACGTGCCTGCTACGACGAGGGCAAGCGTGCAGCGGAAACATTGTTCGCTGATGCCAAACGCATGTGGGGTGTGGATGCTCGCATCGTACGCATCTTCAACACCTATGGGCCGCGCATGGCCGAAGGGGACGGACGAGTCGTATCGAACTTCATTCGCCAAAGCCTCATCAAGCAGAACATCACCGTTTACGGCGATGGCACGCAAACGCGGTCTTTTTGCTATGTCGATGACCTAGTGGAAGGTCTCGTGCAAGTGAGTCGCATCGACGACCTCAATTCACCCATGAACCTGGGAAACCCCAATGAGTTCACCATTCTGGATCTAGCCCGCGAGGTGCTAGCTGTCACCGAAAATCCCAATGCTGAGATCGTGTTCGAACCCTTGCCGCAGGATGACCCGCTCCAACGCAAGCCCGATATCAGCATGGCACAGGAAATGCTTGGATTTTCACCCAAGATATCACTCAAAATGGGCATCTCGGCAACAGCCGAATACTTCGCTCAAAGAATGAAACCGGAGTCCTAGACCCGCATGGACGCCCTGCAAGAACGCGTTCTGCGTTGGATCGTCAGGCTTTCGGATGTCTTCGTCATCGTTCTTTCGATGACGCTGGCATTGCTCATCCACGAGCACCTACTGGGCGTGATTCCTATCCTTCGGGAGCAGGCGTACTTGGCTCACTTCGTCATCCTTTGTGCGATGTACGTTCCGATTTGGATCAGCGTGCTCGCGCTCACGGGAGTGGACTGCGTCCTTTCAGAGCTGCCGCCCCCATCGAAAATAGGTTGGGACCTGGTTCGTATTCACGCCATTTCCATCAGTGGAGTCGTGTCGCTTCTTTGGTTTGCGCAACTGCCCGTCAACCGCGGAGTCATTCTGCTCTTCGGGGCGATCAACTTCGTGCTTCTTCTCGGACTCCGACTTTTGCTCGTACAATGGGGACGCGCTCGCTTGCATCACGGGGCGGGTCGACGATGGCTTATCATGCTGGGTGACGCGAAAGCGATCGAAGAAGGTAAAAACGCCTTCACGTCGCGATCGCTCGGCCTCCATGCTCTCGAATGTGACACAGACGAAGATGCGCATGAAACGCTCAAGAGGAGCCTACACGAGCTAGCGGTAGATCGAATCATCTTCTTGCCTCCCTTCGACGGTCTCAGACGCGCCGAACGCCTATTGGAGTTGTGCGAGAACCAGGGCATTCCCGCAATGATTCCGCACATCGTTCGACGAAACGCCGGAAGAAATGTCGAGTTGGTGAGCTTCTTCGGAGTGCCGGGAATGAGCTTGAGCCGCAAATTGCCGCCTACGTTGGGCCTTGCCGTCAAACAGCTTCTCGATACTCTCGGGACAGCCATCGGCCTGGTTCTCACCTCGCCGCTCCTCCTCATCGTGAGCTTGCTCATCATGATGGGTGATGGACGCCCGGTGTTCTTCTCTCAAGAGAGAGTAGGTCTCAACGGACGAAGGTTCCGAATGCTTAAGTTCCGAACCATGGTCAAAAATGCCGAAGCGCTCAAGGATGCCCTCCAATTCCAAAATGAAGCGGGCGGCCCTGTCTTCAAAATGACGCGCGATCCGCGCGTCACCCGTCTCGGGTACTTCCTCAGGAGAACAAGCATCGACGAATTGCCTCAACTGCTCAACGTCCTGACAGGCGACATGAGTCTCGTGGGACCGCGTCCCCTGCCCGTTGCAGAACAACAACAGATTCACGGCGCCCAGCGTCGGCGCTTGGCGATGAAACCAGGCATCACGGGTCTCTGGCAGGTAAGCGGCCGCAGCAATATCACCTTCGATGACTGGATGAACCTCGATCTCAAGTATATTGATGACTGGTCTTTCTGGCTCGACATGAAGATCCTAGCACGCACCGTTCCAACGGTGTTGTTTGGCAAGGGTGCCCGTTAGAGGAAATCAATCGGAGCGGCGTATAAGTGAGCGCACACATCATCCAATGGGAAGCATGTGAACACGGACCCCGCCATCGTCGATCGTGATGATCGATCCTGTTTCGATGTCTTCCGCGTGGGAATGCAGCACAGCGTCCAATAGTGCGACGAGGAACGGTACGTCAGTCCGTGAATGCCTCGTCCGTCGCCGTCGGATCGAGGAAATGATCCACGCGAGCAATATCATGCCCCCTAGCTACCAGCTCCGCCACGACGTGCGTGGAGATGTTGATGTCGGCAAAAACTTTCACGCTGCCGGCAGGGGCTCGCTTCGCCCCGAAGTTGCCCATGCTGCGTACAGCAGCGCTTGACGGACGTCGTCTGGTTCTAGTTCAGGATACTCAGCAACGATGTCCGCGATCGACTGACCATGCGCGACATGACGCACGATCAGAGAAACCTGAACACGGAGCCCACGAGCCGTTGGCTGGCCGCCACAAACGCTTGGATTCACCGTAATGCGATCCAAAATCTCCATAAGCGCAATCTACCGCGCCATCCCACCACAGGCAACTCCTGCCCGAATGCTCGAACTGAACTGGAGTGCAAGTACGTTTCGAAACCGTGATTCTGCCGTTTCCCGCAACGCGCCCCCGCTCAGTCCGAAGCAGGGTTGCATGGCCCCGCTCCTCGACCCCACCCTCGACATCGTTTTCAAGCTCCTCTTCGCGCATGAGCGGAACACTACCCCGACCTCAAAAGGGGAGCCTCTCTTGGCAAAATGGGGTAGATTCTTCAA
>CAYMQT010000100.1:0-18220 GCA_964392575.1 uncultured Polyangiaceae bacterium | reverse complement strand
CCCTGACGGGGCGCGTGGGCCCGCTGCTCAAGGCTGGCGGTGGAGGGGCGCAGGCGGGAGCCGAAGGTTACTTGGAACTCGGCCAGCGAAGCTTCTCCCAGCACACGGGTTATTCCCTCTCCCATGCCTTGCTCGGCGGCCTCAACTACACAGCGGCCGGAAGCGGCCTGCCCTCCGGGACCGTGATTTGGCTAGGTCTGCGTGTCGACGCCTACTGGCTAACGCTGCCGCGACTCTTGCTGAACTAAGCGCGATTCCGCAACATTCCTGTGCCGCCTTGAGCGGACATCGGTGACCGGTCCTTGACCAACTCCGGAGAAACGAAACACCTCCAGATTTTCGCGGGATCCCCGGAACGAAGTTGCAAGAATGGGGCCCTCGCATAGGTCACAAGGGAAAGTTCCCGACTCAGCTGAAGGCATTTCGCTTCAAAAAAGAGGATCTCGACCTTCTGGAAGAACTCGCGAAGGACCGCGGCTTGACGGAAACAGACGTGATTCGTGCTGGATTGCGTGCGCTTGCCGATTAAAAGGGGCTACTTGCAGAGCGTCGTCTCGCCACGACCGAAAGAGATCGGGTTGCGTGACAGATCGGGTTGCGTCTGGAGAGAATTTTCTTGCTCCGGCGTTCGCCTCTGCGTTGGGTCGCCCGCCCTGTGACTCTGACGGTGTTCTCGTGCGTTCCGAAAATGAGCTGCTTCTGTGTTTTCAGTAGCTGACGCGCGCGACGCGGCCTATGAAAGCCGGCAATGGCTCGCTCTTGGAATATTGCTGGACGCGGTGGTTTGTTCGTTTTTGGCTCCCTGTTGGTGGGCGCGTGGACTCTCGGCGCCTGTAGCAAAGAGACGTCGTCCACGGGTGCAAAGCAGCCCGATGACCAGACGGGCTCAACCGGAGGAACGACGAATGTCGGAGGGGATCCGATGGGAGGAACGAACAGCGAGAACAATCAGGGGACCGGAGGAAGCCCCTCTGGTGCGGGTGGGTCCGGCGGCGTGCTTGTTCGGCCCCCCGAACAAAGTTCTGGGTGCGGAAGTGAGCCCCCCTATTACGGCGAGAAAGCTTTCAGCATCGAGCTTTCTGGTCCCGGGGGAGAGTCGATCATTCGCGAGTACGGCGTTCGAGCTCCGGAGCAGGCGGATTACGCTTCGGACAAGCCTTATCCGGTCGTCTTTGTTTTTCACGGAGCAGGTGGCACCAATGACTTCGAATCGATGGACGCCGCTGCCGGGGGAAACGCCGGGAAAAATGCCATCTTCGTCGCTGCACAGGGGATTTTACTTCCGGGATACGAAGACTACGGCCTCGGTTGGGACGAAAACTGCAACGGCTACGACATGCCCTTTTTCGACGCGATGCTCGCGCAGGTCGCGGCCGACTTCTGCATCGATCGCGAACGGATATTTGCCGTCGGATATAGTTGGGGTGGAGATATGGCAAACAGCCTTGGCTGTTGTCGGGGAGACGTGGTGCGCGGTGTCCTTCCTGCATCAGCCGGAGAAATGCTGACCGGCAACACCGGCCAATGCACAGAGGAGACGTCGGCTTTCCGGATCGCTTACGCGGACAGCGACCCCGTCTACAGCCAAACGGCGTTTGATGGGGTCATCGATTTCTATCAAGAGGCCCACGGTTGTTCTGGCGACAGCAGTCCAGGGCCCGAGCCCCTCCCGTCAACCATCCAAGGGCAATGCAAGACGTATCAGGGTTGCAACGCACCAGTCATCGAATGCCTCTACACTGGGATGGGCCACGCCAGGCCGGAGTTTTGGCGAGACGATGTGTGGAACTTCATCAATCAGTTTTGACGCACGTCCTCATCGGCATGTGCTCGGTCATCTCAAAGCACGTCAACGTCATTCGCGCGCATCAAGATACAGCGGTGGAAAAGGTGTTTCCGCTAGAAGCAGGAATCGCAGGGGGAGCCGTTCGCTTCGGTGTAGTCGAGGCAGTGGACCGGCGAATCTTGGCCGAGAAGGCAGCCGCCAGAATGACCGAGGTCGAGCGAACTCACGCACCAAGCGAGGGAACCCACGTCGACGGGAAAAGCAAATTCCCCGCTCTCAATCTTCTTCCCGCCAAGAGTGGTCCCGAACATCCTGAGCGTGACGATGTAGGTCCCGGCCGCGAGCCCAACCCCGATCGAAGCCGGAATGATTTCCACGCCCACCGACGCAAGGCCGAGATCCTCCGAGTCGTCAGGGTTGATGATGAACGCAAGGGGTTGCGTGTAACTGGCAACACTGGCGCCCTGCGCCTGCGCCGACGCCACACTCACCTCACAGCCTTGAAGCTGAATGCGGCTGGTCTCTGCGCGCAGGGTATCGTTGTCTCCGAGAGGCTGTAGCCCGTTGCCGAGCAAGAGTTGCACTCGGTATCCTTGACCAAAGCTGGGGTCGTAGCGACCCCTGGAGTAACCATCTGAATCCTGCGAGACCTCAAATTCGCAATTGTCGTCCGGCGCTTGGACGAACATGATGACGAGGGACGTGCGATTGTCCGCGCAACCGCCCGTCATCGTCGCTCCCGCTGCGAGAATGGCGGCCAAAGAAAGTGCCCTGGTCAGCTTGGTGAAGCGCATGTTTGAGATCCTCTTGAAGCGCCAAATCCGCGCGCCGACCTAAAGGGTACTCGGCTGCGAAGCGCGGGACCAATTTTTTGAGGAACAAGCGCGTGACGACAGCGCATTCGAGTAGGAAAGATCCCTACATCAATAACTAGGTCAGCCTGCTAACTCTGCCTGCTAACTCTGCCTGCTAACTCTGCCTGCTAACTCTGCCTGCCAACTCAGCCTGCCAACTCTGGTGCCATCCGCTCAAGTTCAGCAAGGGAAAGCATTTCCGTAAATACGTCCCCGGCTTTGCGCGCATAGACAAAGCGCACTTGGTCCCCGGCGCGCTTCTTGTCATGCCCGAGCAGCCCCGTGCTTTTCCTGAGATCCTCGGCGGACAGCTTGTGTGGAAGTCCGAGCTTCTTGAGAAGCCCGAGTACGCGCGCGCACAGATCAGCGCTCGTGTGACCCCGCTTTTGTCCGAGACGAAGAGCCGCAACCAGACCGAGGCTGACCGCCTCGCCGTGCGTGAGCGCCGTGTACCCGCCGGACGACTCCAGAGCGTGACCGATGGTGTGCCCGAGATTGAGCGTGGCGCGAATCGACGTTTCGCGCTCGTCTCGGGCTACGATTCTTGCCTTCACGCGCACGCAGCGCTCCACGATCTGAGCCATCAGAGCGGGCTCTCGCTCTCGCACCAGATCACTGTGCTGTTCCAGCAAGTCGAGGAGATCGGGGTCACCGATGAGCGCTGTCTTCACCACCTCTGATAAGGCACCAAGGAAGGCGCGATCCGTTTCGGTCCGAAGCGTGGAAATGTCACAGATGACGCCCGCAGGCTGCCAGAAAGCGCCCACCGAATTCTTCGCCGTGGCGAAATCGACCCCAGTTTTCCCCCCCACCGAAGCGTCCACCATGGAGAGGAGCGTGGTCGGAAGAGCAACCCAGCGTACACCACGCACCCAACTCGACGCGGCAAATCCCGTCATGTCCGTGGCAACGCCCCCGCCCAACCCCACAAAGGTCGCCTTTCGATCCAGACTAGCGTCAAAGGCGCCCTGAAAAATCTGTGCCAGGCCCTCTAAGTTCTTGTGCTGCTCCCCGGGCGTAAGCACCACGGTGTGCGCGGGGGCGGGCAAGGCGGCCCTGGCGCGATCCCCGTAGAGGGGATTCACGTTGGAGTCGGTCACGAGCAAAACCCCAGAAGGACTGCCAACGAGCCGCCCCAGACGCTCCTGCATCAGACCCGCTCCGATCTGCACCAAATAGGACTGCTCAGACGCCGGCACCAAAACCGCATCTCGATCCCAGATCTGACCTACTTCCTCGACGAGCTCAGAAAGCGCGCGGTTTTCTGTTTGGACTTCCGCATGGGCCTCCGCGTAGGCCTCCTTTCGCAGAGCGAGAAGGCTGCGGATTTTATCCTCTGGTGAGCTACCGGAAAGCAACGGACGCGCCCCTTGTTCCCCTTCTTGCTCTCTGGTCCGCCGCCCGATTTCCTCCGGCGACGCCATCAAGGTCACGACCACACAGCGCTCCACCGCAAGCAACCGCGTTTCTCGATCCACCAAAGCACCGCCACCGACACTCACGACCACGGGCTCCCGATCTCCCCGGTCGAGAGCCTGGATCAGAGCTTCGCTCTCCCATTTTCTAAACGTCGCTTCCCCGTTCTCTTGGAAGATCTGGGGAATGGATTTTCCGCGAACGCGCGTGATTTCTTCGTCCAAATCAAGGAAGGCCACGCCTCGACGTAGGGCCAGGGCCCGACCCAAGGTGGTCTTGCCCGTGCCCATGAATCCTGAAAGCAAGAGAGGTCGCTTCACCCGGCCGCTCTAGCACGCCAAAAGCGACGGGGGGAGAGCAGCCGAGGAGCTGGATTCGAGAACGATTCGCGCTAAAGGAAGCGAAGGATGACCCTTTCCTTCGACAAGTATCACGGTATCGGGAACGATTTTCTCGTCGTATCCGTCGAGGAACCGACCGCCCTCACCGTAGAGCGGGCGGTGGCGCTCTGTGACCGCCATTTTGGCGTCGGCGCAGACGGCGTGCTCATGGTGAGCCCCGCCACGACCTCAGGCGCACGGGCGAAAATGACGGTCATCAACGCGGACGGATCGACCCCTGAAATGTGTGGGAACGGACTTCGCTGCGTAGCGCTCCACCTGACGCGGACCTCCAAAGACGACTCGGCTCGTTTCTTGATCGACACCGACGCCGGTCCGCTCCTCTGCGAAGTCGAAAGCGAGGGAGATCAGGGAATGGTGACGACGGGGCTCGGCGCAGGCACTCCGCTCGGCAGCTTCGACTTCACCTTTGAAGGGCAAACCTATGCCTTTCATCGCATCTCCACCGGAAATCCTCACGCCATTTGCTTTCGCCCGCAACTCAGCCCGGATTTGCTCGATCGCCTGGGCCCGGCCGTGAGCGGAAGTTTACCCACAGGAGCGAACGTCGAGATCGCAACGGTCACGTCCCGGACAAGTATCCAGGTCAGCGTTTGGGAGCGCGGGGTCGGGCGCACGTTGGCTTGCGGCACCGGCGCGGCCGCGACGGCCATCGCCGCCGTGAACAATGATCTCTGCGCCGTCGAAGTCCCTGTGGCGGTCTCCCTGCCCGGAGGCCTCGTGCACATCACGGTTTCTCCGGAAAAAAACACAACCTTGCGTGGGCCTGCGGCCTGGATTTATTCAGGCGCGACCGGTCTTTAGAGTTAGAGCACGTCCGAAAACCGAACTGCGGAAAACTCGGCCCGATCCAAGGAGTCGTGGTAGCCGCCGGAGATGCGCCGGAGCATGGCTCCCGTGCGAGGAGGCCTCTTTTGTCAGATTCGAATTCGTTTGGTGGCTTTAGCTTTCAACTCAGCGAGTCAGCTCCGCCCGTCGAGGCCAAGGAGCAGACGCCTCTGGGGGATCTCGATCTCGACCTGAACGCATTCAAAAGTCCGAGCAAGCCCCCTCCGCCCTCCGAACGAGCGGACTCAATCAAACCCAAGATCAAGAAAATAAAGTTTCCCGTAAACGCCCGGCCGGAAAAAAAGACCGGCCCGCAAACGATCAGTCGAACGCAGTTCTCTCACTCCATCGAAGGTGATCGTGCCCCACGCAGCTTTGACTCAGAGCCGGATATCGACGACGACCGGACTTCTGCATCCGAGCATGAAAAAGGGAGCCTGGCCCTGCCTGAGGATCTTTTTCAGCCCGACGCCCTCGCCGATGCACCCGCCACTTCGCCGCCTTCCGAGTGGGCGAGCGAAACACCCTCCGCTCGCGAAATCTGGCTCAAGGCGCGCAAGACCTGGCAGTCCACTTCTCGACATGCTCTCGCCCTCGGTGGCGAAGGCCTTCGCAAAGGACTCTCCCTCGCAGACTCGATGAGCGAGCGCGTCAAGCAACGCATGCTCAAGGCAGAGGAGGATCGCGCCATTCTCGCGTCCTCGGCGGAGAATCAAGCGGCCCGTCTCGCAGACGACCCCGCGAGCGCTCCGCAAAAGCCGTCCGCCGCGCTCGTCGGTGGATCCGCGGCTTCTCAGCGGATCCTTGGTCTCGCCAAGAGCGCCGGGCGTAAGATGGCTGCTCCCGCATCGGCACTCGTCGTATGCGGCCTGGTCTATCTGGGTGGAACTTACCTTCTGGGAGCGGATCCCGCTGTGCTCTTGAGCAAATCGGCAGCGACGGACCTCCCGGACCTGGGTCACCTCCCCGAGGGGGACCGCTCCGACCCTTCTCGAGTCAAAAAGGAGGCCCAGGCTTCACCGAAATCCCCAAGCGAGGACTCAAGAAAGACCCCCGAGCCTCAGGAAATGCAGACGGAAGTGACCGAAATGCCTCAGGGGCTCTCCTGGCCGTCAAAAGGTCTCATCGAGGTCGTGACCAGCGAGGAGGAACTGATCTATGTCGATGGCGTGTTCACAGGTCGCGGCCCTCTCCGCCGTATTCCTGTCGCACCGGGTGATCATGAGGTTTCGATTCGGGCCGACGGAAAAGAGCGATCAGGTACAGTCGCAGTCCAGCTCAACAAGAATACTCGCGCTATTTTCAAGAGCGAGTAGCGGAGCGACGAAGGCACATTTCAAAAGCCGTCTCGGACTCTCCGTTCTCGTGAGCATCCTGCTTTGTGGGTGTCCGCGAGGAGAGGAGCACGCGAGCAAGAAGACCGAAGAAACAGCCGAGGAACCGAAAGGCGCCACTCTCAACGACGAGCTCGCGGCGGGCACAGCCAAGGAAAATTCCGACACAGGCAAGCTCAGCCACGCGCTCCTCGATCACACCGCCAGCTGCGAATTGAGTTACGGCGGCCCCACCCTCGATCTTGGAGATCCCTCTATTGAAGCTGCACGCGGCTTCTCGTTCACTCCTGAGCACGAGCCCGTTCTCACGGGGCGAGAGGGTGAATCGTTCCTCCTGCTCACAGAGATGAACAACGACTTCATTTTCTGGACCCATGAGGAGATCAAAGACTTTGACGTCAGCGCTCGGGTGTTTGGTGCACAGTCAGAAAGACTTGCCATCTACCTCGATAAGAAGCGTCTGGGCGCGGCGAGTCTCAAAACGGATGAACTCCGGACCGTAAGAATCAGCGGACGGGATCACGTCCTTCCCCCGGGCCGCCACACGCTCACTGTCAGCCTCTCACGCGGAAAGTCAAAATCCGTCGGCGCGGAAGTCAGCTGGATTCAGATCGGACGGCGAGGCGCCGAAGAAAGCGACTTTCCCGCGACACGCCGAGAAGTCTTCTCCGAGGTGACCCTTGGCGAGATCCGGCGTGCGTCGGTCGTGCTGCGAGAGTCGAGTTCCCTCAGGTGTTCCCTCTTTGTGCCCCCTCGGGCCGAACTGACCGCGTCGTTCGGTGTCTGGGGGGCAGGCGCAGCGGAACTTGAGATGGTGGCCCATTCAGCAAACGGCCAAAGCCGAATCATCGCTTCAGCTCGTCGGGCAGAAGATGAGAAGAGGGACTATCAGCCCCTTTCTGCGGATCTCTCTGCCTATGCATCAAGCATCATCGACCTCGAATTGCGCGCGGTCCGGGCAACCCGAGGCGCGAGACTTTGCGTCGCCGAGCCGCATCTCACGGTCAAGTCGACAGAAGAAAAGCTGCCCCCCAAAGCTGCCCGCGTCATTTTCATCTCTCTCTCGGGACTTGGACCCATCCATAAACCCCCCAGTGCTGGAAGCAACGGCCTGCCTTTCTTGAACGAGCTTGCTTCCCTCGGCACCGTCTACCGCGATTATCGCCTCACTTCGACGAGCGCCACAGCCACGATCGCCTCCCTCCTCACCGGACTGGCTCCGTATGACCATGGCCTCGTCAGCAGCAACCACATGCTGGCTCAGGAGCACCGAAGCATTGCGGGCCTCATCGAGTCCCAAGGCGGACGCTCTGCTCTCTTTACCGGAGTTCCGACGGGATTTGCGGCCTTCGGATTCGACCGAGGTTTCGAGACGTTT
The DNA here is from genome assembly GCA_964392575.1 of uncultured Polyangiaceae bacterium. GTDB lineage: Bacteria > Myxococcota_A > Polyangia > Polyangiales > Polyangiaceae > NIC37A-2. The sequence goes on along the minus strand of CAYMQT010000100.1, from coordinate 10,223 downwards.
GAATCCTTCCCGCCCCAGGCGGATCTTGGAGCCATCGAGCCGCTCCTTCGCGCACAAAAATGGCTCTCCACCGTGCTTTCCCACGAGGGACCGGTGCTGACCGTCATCCAGCTTCGTGGAGGGCATCCGCCTTTCGATCTCTCGCGCGAAGAAGCCCATGAACTCGCCCCCAAAGAATACGGGGGCGATCTGTCCCCACGCCGCGCGGCGATTCAGCTTTCTGAGATACGCGCTCGCCCTCTCAGCCGCCATCGGGTGATGCCAGAGGAAGACTGGATCAGACTCTTCGCCTTGCAGAAGGCCGCCCTGCTCCGACAAAGCGCCGCTCTCAGTGTTTTCTTTGAGTTCCTGCGAAAAAACGCCGCCTACGACGACACCTTGCTGATCGTCACCGGAGACCTCGGTTCCCCCGAATCTCCAGAGATCCCCTTCGCTTATGAGGGAGATCTGAATGAGGCGCTCTTGTCCGTTCCGCTCCTGATCAAGTTTCCCGGTGAGCACCTGAAGGCCCGTCATGTGGACGGCGCCTTCGCTCCCCACGACATCACACGCACTCTTCTCGACGCTCTGGGGCTCGACGGCGGCGGCTCGTCAGACGCGATCAACCTCGGGGCGACCCTGGCTCAAGAGCGCGCCGCAAAGCGCCCTCACATCGCCTACCAAGGCAGAACCTACTCCTTGCGCGCGGGCGACGCGCTCCTCCGGGGACAGGAGGGCAAAGCGCCCGAGCTCTGTCTGCCTACCCTCGACCCCGCATGCACGACGGATCGCGCAGAGGCTGAACCGCTCCGCACCCGAGCACTCTTTACCTCACTCTGGACAACCTTATCCGTAGCTAAGTTCCTCGATGAGCCTGCTCGCGCATTGCTCGAAGATCCAGAACTAGAAAATGCCCTGACCGTCTGGGGCCACCGACGATAGTGTTCTGCCCCTAAGAGCGCGTCCGGTCCTTTGGAACTTTCGCATTTTTGAGCCGGTGCTGTAGCCTCAGGCCTGTGCTCAATCCGAGATGGAAAGTTCTTCAGCAGACGACGCTGATCGAGACCCAATACCTGACGGTCCGGCGAGAACGGGTGCGGCTGCCTGAAGGTCCAGACATCGATGACTTTCATGTCATTTCGGCGCCGGACTGGGCGGCGGTCGTGTGCATCACCGACGACCATCAGCTCGTCTTGGTCCGCCAGTACCGGCGCGGACACGACGATCTTTCCCTCGAACTCCCGGCCGGTGTCCTGGAAGTCGGAGAAGATCCTCTTGTCGGCGGCGCCCGAGAGCTGCTGGAGGAAACGGGGTACCAAGCCAGGGAGATCCAGCCTCTCGCCAAACTCCGCCCAGAACCGGCGCGCCATGAACAATGGGCCCATTTTCTGGTAGCTACCGACGCCGAGCGAGTGGCTGAACCCAAACCGGACAGCACCGAACGCATTGAGATCGTCCTTCGTCCCGTGAGCGAGCTGACCGACCTCCTTGCAGAAATGGTGCACGCGCCGCACGTGGCGGCACTCCTGATCGCAGCGCGAAAAGGGCTGCTATGATACGACTGGACTCATGACCACCGTCGACCGCCGCTCCGGGCTCCCCCGCAACCAGATCCGCCCCGTAGAAGCCACCGCAGGCTTTCACACCCACTCCGAGGGTTCCGTCCTCTACAAGTGCGGAAAGACCGTCGTCCTTTGTACCGCCTCCATCGACGAGTACGTCCCGGAATGGATGAAAGGGAAGGGGAAGGGGTGGCTCACTGCGGAATACCAGATGCATCCACGCGCCAACCCAAGCAGGCGGGAACGTCGCGACGGACGCGAGCGACCTTTGGGCGGACGATCCAGCGAAATTCAACGACTCATCGGACGGAGCCTGCGGGCGTGCGTCGACTTGAAGGAGTTGGGTGAGCGGACCATTGTCATTGACTGCGATGTTTTGGAAGCGGACGGCGGAACCCGAACTGCCTCTGTGACGGGAGGTTTCATCGCCCTTGCCCTCGGGCTCGACAAGCTCAAGAGAAGCGGACAGCTTCCGAAACCCGTGCTCGTGGATCAAATCGCGGCCATCAGCGTCGGCCATGTCGACGGCGAATTCGCTCTCGACCTCTGCTACCTTGAGGACAAAGACGCGCGGGTGGATCTGAACCTCATCGCCACTCAAACAGGGGAAATCGTGGAAGTCCAGGGTACGGCAGAGGGACGCGCAGTGCCTCGAGGAGACATCGACGCCATGATCGATCTGGGGCTTTCTGGCATCTCAGAGCTGTGCCGCCTTCAGTCCCGGATCCTTTCTGAACAAAGCGTCCTCCTGCCGTCACTCATGGTCGAAGGGAAAGGCACATGACGGCCAAAAAGAACTCGCTCACCCTTCCAGATCCTTCGCCCGTCGATGCGGGAGGACGCGTGGAACTGCGACTGGAAACGACGAACTCAGCAGAAGGCGTGGTGCAATTTCACGCCCGCTGGTTCACCGAGAAAGACGCCCTCGAAGGAAGCGTTCTGGTCGACCGCCAGACCCCTTCTCAAGTGCAGATTGAAGCTCCCCCCGCCCTTCCTGAGTGGCTCTTGGCGTTTACAACGACTCTCGTCCGTACGACGGCAAGAAAAGCCCACGCAGATGGAGCCTGGCCGCGGCGCCTGACGCGCTGGCGTTCTGCGCCTCAAAAAAAGGATCTCGCCGAGAAGTGAGGTCGCACTGAACGGGCCAGCCCGTTACTCGTCCGCTGCTTTTTTGGCAGATTTTTTGGGCGCAGCCTTCTTCGCCGTCTTTTTGGTCGCTGCCTTTTTCTTCGCCTTTTTGGCGGGTTTTTTAGGCGCGACCTTCTTCTTCGTGTCGGCTTTCGCAGGCGTCTTCTTGACCGCCGCCTTTTTCACAGAAGCCTTCTTGGCGGTCTTCTTCTTGGGCTTCTTTTTTGACGGTCCGCGTTCCCGACGCAGTTGAAGCAACTCTTGCGCGCGCTCTTCGGTGATGGTGTTCGGATCGTCTTCCTTGCGAAGAGATGCGTTCGTTTCCCCGTCAGTGACGTAATGACCAAACCGGCCCTCCCGCAGCGTGATGAGCTTCTCACTCACAGGATCCGTCCCCAGCTCCTTGAGAGGCTCTGCCGCTTTGCGCTGCCCCGCCCGACGTCTGGGCTGGGCGAAGATCGCCTCCGCCTCGGCGACGGTGATGCTGAAGATCTGATCTTCTGCGTCCAGGCTACGGCTGTCTTTTTCCTTGCGGATGTACGGTCCATAGCGGCCAAGCTGGGCGGTGATTTCATGCCCTTCCGGATCTGTACCGACGACCCGGGGCAGAGAGAGGAGCGCTAAGGCCTCCTCGAACGTGATCGATTCCGCGGTCTGAGTTTTCAAAAGCGAGGACGTCTGAGGCTTGTCCGCGCCCTTTTCCATTTCGCCCATCTGAACAAAAGCCCCGAACCTTCCGTTCTTTGCGTACACAGAGAGCCCGCTTTCCGGATGCGTTCCTAAAAGCCTGTCGCCGCTCGGTGCCGAGAGGAGCTCTAGCGATTTTTGCAGGGTGAGCTCATCAGGAGCAAGGTCATCCGGGACGCTCGCTGTGTCATCGCCACGCTGCAGGTACGCGCCATAACGACCCACGCGCGCCATGACCGGAATTCCGTCTTCGTCGACGCCGATGGGAAGGGTGTTGATGGCTCGGGCGTCAATCTCTCCGAGGTTGCTTGCCACGAGCGCCTGAAGCCCGACATCCAGCGGACGCTGAGGATTGGGGCTCTTGGTGCCGAAATAGAAGGTTTTCAGCCACGGAACCATCTGTTGGGCCCCGCCCGCAATTTCATCCAGCTCATCCTCCATGCGCGCCGTAAACGCGTAGTCGACCAAATCCCCAAAGTGCTGTTCGAGCAGCGCCACTACGGCAAAGGCACGGAAGGAAGGCACGAGCGCATTGCCTCGTTTCCAAACATATCCACGGTCAAGAATCGTTCCGATGATCGACGCGTAAGTGGAAGGGCGGCCTACACCAAGCTCTTCCAGACGGCGCACGAGAGAGGCCTCCGTGTAGCGGGCTGGAGCTTGAGTTTCGTGGCCCGTCTCGTTCAACTCTTCAACGGAAACGACCTGACCCTCGTTCAACGGCGGCAGCGGGCTCTCCCGGTTTTCGAGCTCGGCGCTCGGATCGTCAGATCCCTCCACGTACGCCCGCAAGAACCCCGGGAAAACGATCGTATTTCCGCGCACAGAAAACTCTGCTTGATCCACCCCAGAGGCGCGCAGTTGCACACTCACGCCCTCGCCTCGTGAATCTTCCATTTGCGAAGCAACGGTACGCTTCCAGACGAGATCATAGATTTTCGCCTCGTCGGGATTGACCTTCTTTGACACCGCATCTGGGTGCTGAAACTTCTCTCCCGCCGGACGAATGGCCTCGTGCGCCTCCTGGGCATTTTTGACCTTGTTCTTGTAGACGCGCGGCTTTTCGGGAACGTATTTCTCTCCGTAAAGCTCCTTGATGAGGCGGCGGGCAGCCGTCACAGCCACATCAGAAAGCGTCGTGCTGTCCGTTCGCATGTACGTGATGAAGCCGTTTTCATAGAGGCGCTGCGCGGCACGCATGGTGCGCGAGGAAGAAAACTTGAGCTTTCGTCCGGCCTCCTGCTGAAGCGTAGAGGTCATGAAGGGCGGAGCGGGCGATCTTCTGTTGGGCTTGCGCTCGACCGAGGCGACGGTCAACTTCTCAGTCGCAAGACGCTGAGCGAGGCCGCGGACCTCCTGTTCCGTGAGATGTAAAAGTTCGCCCTTCTTGAGCTTTCCCCGGTCGTCAAAGTCCTTGCCGCTGGCAATCCTTTTGCCGGCCAAAGCGAAAAGCTGAGCCTTGAATTCCTTCGGCGTGCCCTCTTCGACCGAGACCTTCGCCTCGATGTCCCAGTACGTCGCGGAAACAAAAGCCATCCGCTCCCGTTCACGCTCAACGACGATGCGAGTCGCAACGGACTGCACTCGACCGGCCGAAAGGCGCGGCATCACCTTCTTCCACAGGACAGGAGAGACCTCGTAGCCGTAAAGTCGATCCAAGATCCTGCGCGCTTCCTGGGCATCGACGAGACGACGATCGAGCTCGCGCGGGTTGTCGATGGCCTCTTGGATCGCCCGCTCCGTGATCTCGTGAAAGACCATGCGCTTCACCGGGACCTTCGGGCTCAGCACCTCCAGAAGATGCCAGGCGATGCTCTCTCCTTCGCGATCCTCGTCGGTCGCGAGGAGTACTTCGTCAGCCTGAGCCGTAAGGTCTTTGAGTTTCCGGATGTGATCCTTCTTGTCGGGATCCACAATGTAGAGCGGCCGAAAATCATTCTCAGTATCCACCCCCAGTCGAGCCCAAGCTTCCTTCTTGTATTTCAAAGGAATGTCGTGGGCCGATCTCGGTAGATCACGGATATGGCCAATCGAAGATTCGACGATGAAGCCGCTGCCCAAGAAGCCAGAGATAGTCCGCGCCTTAGCTGGGGACTCGACGATGACGAGACGCTTACTCACAAGGCTGGCCAAAATGTTCCGATCCGCGGCGCTGTCAACAGGACAATTCCGAGAAGGGGTCCAAACCGCTGGCCGAGGGACAGTTATGCTAATGCTATGATTTCATATGCTTATATTCGTTTGTCTCGCCCTGGCGCAGGGCCGCTCCCCTGATCTGTCCGGTGAGGGATTCAAGCGCAATTCCCCTGAGACTGGCCCGAGAGATCCCCTCCATCGAGGCTCCGCAGCCTCAAAGAAGAAGACAACGGTCCTCAGAGAAGAAATTTAGAGTCCGATCTTTCTCTCATTTTATGCTTAGAGAAGAATCTTGCAGATTTACTGTCCTGACACCCACCAAAAAGGGCCAAGGGAGAACGCAGCGTTCGCCTACTTCGTTAAGTGTAGGTCTTAAGGCGTCCCAGCCAGGACGGAGCGCCGCCTGCCCTTTTTCTCAGGAACATTGCACGAAGCGGATCCGTCGATTAGCTTGCCCATTCCGCCGCAGGGACTCGTTTCGACTCACCTTTCTTGCGGCCCCCCAAGGAAGAAAATGGCACGTGTAACCGTCGAGGATTGCCTCGAAAAAGAAGACAACCGCTTTGCTCTCGTCGTGCTCGCCGCTCAGCGCTGCCGAGAACTCATGAAGGGTGATCCCGCCCTCGTGAACTCCAAAAATAAAGCCGCTGTCATCTCTCTTCGCGAAATCGCCAAGGGCAAAGTTCATTGGCATCGCCCGGCCGGCGAAGCCGTGCGTGAGTACATCGAAGAGCGCGACGGCAGCTACTGACCGTCGGCGGGGTCTGACGCCAAAGGCAACATCTGGCGCTCCCAAGCGGTCGAGGCGAGGAAGGGGCAACGGTTTGGCCATCCCGGCAGGATCACTTTTGCACTACGACCACGTCTCGCTTTACGAAGCAGCGTTTGCTGATCGCACCGAAGACGTCGCCTACTTTTGCGAAATTTCCGCCTCTGCCGGAGACGCGGTGCTCGAATACGGGGCCGGAGCCGGCCGGGTTACCTTGCCGCTGCTCGAACGCGGACTGCGCGTTTTCGCCGTAGAGAAGAGTGAACCCATGCACACCCGGCTGTCTGCGCTGGTCGGAAAGCTCTCGGAGGAAGCCCAAGCGCGCGCTCATCTGATCCTCGGCGACATGACGACCGTGAGTCTCTCGCAGAAATTTCCTCTCGTCTTGGCCACGTTCAACGTGATCGCACATTTGCAAACGCATCGAGAACTAGCGGCGTTTTTTCGGCGCGCAAAACAACACCTCGCGCCCCAGGGACGCCTCGTGTTTGATACGCTCCTCCCCCACGCGGACGAGGTTCACGCGGATCCACGGATCCGCTACGAGGTGCCGCCGTTCCGAGACGAACAAACCGGCAAACTCATGCTGCAAACGGAGCGCTATGAGTACGATCCGCTTGCGCAAACCCTCCTTGTCGAGAGCCAGTACCGCTCAAGTGACAGCGACGAATCCTTGACCGTCCCTCTCGTCCTCCGCCAGTGGTTTCCGAAGGAGATCGAGGCTCTGCTCGAATATGAAGGATTTGAAGACATCCGGACCTGCGCGGACTACACCGACGCGCCGGGGGTTCTGGCTGAAAATGCTCTCATTTTCTCCGCCGCAGTTGCTGATCCCACCGCATCTACTGATCCGACCGCAGTTGCTGATCCCACCGCATCTACTGATCCGACCGCAGTTGCTGATCCCGCCGCTCAGGCAAAGGAAGGACCCACCGCAGGGGAAAGACCATGAGCCACGACTACTATGCAGAACTCGGCGTAAAGAAGGACGCCACTGAGCAAGAGATCCGCAAAGCATACCGCAAGCTCGCCCAAGAACTTCATCCGGACAGAAACCAGAACAACCCGAACGCAGAAGCCCGCTTCAAAAAGGTCAACGAGGCCTTTCACGTACTCACGGATCAAAAGAAGCGCAGCCTCTACGACCAGTTCGGCGAAGTCGGCTTGCGCGAAGGCTTTGACCCGAATCGAGCGCGCGGCTTCGGAGGTTTCGGACGCAGTGGTGGATTTGAGGATATTTTCGGCGGTCAGGGCGGGGGCGCTGGGTTTGGCGACATGCTCGGGGATTTGTTTGGAGGTGGGCGAGGTCGTCGGACGACGCGAAAGAATCCCGACATCGAAAGCGAAATATCTGTCGAGTTCATCTCAGCCGTCCGAGGCGCGGAACTTGAACTAGCCCTTCAAAACGGTCAAACCGTGAAAGTTCGTATCCCCCGGGGCGCCAGTGATGGTGACAAGCTCCGCGTTCGCGGGGCCGGCGCACGACAGCACCCTCAACTCCCACCCGGTGATCTCCTGCTCACCTTGCGCGTCAAAGGGCACCCGTATTTCGAGCGCGACGGTCTCGATCTCACGGTGGAGCTGCCCATCAGTGCGGACGAGGCGTACCACGGAGCAAAGGTCGAGGTCCCCACGACGGACAAACCTGTGACCCTGAAGGTGCCCCCACACACTCAAAGCGGGCAGCTGGTTCGCCTGCGTGAAAAGGGCGTGGCGCGAGGACAGAAGACGGGCGACCTGTACGTGCGCTTCATGATCTATCTGCCCACCACAGAATCGCCAGAAATCCAGCAGGCGATTTCTGCGCTGGAGAGCCCGGTCGCCGCCCTTGCCCGCGCCAAGGTGATCTTCTAGCGAGCCTCCGAGGCCCGCCCTGCTACGGTCCCCCCATGGCGCCCCGTCCCCCGCTTTTCTCTCACCGCCCCTTCTGGGCGAAGCGCTTCGGAGTGGCACCTTTTCTTCCCCGGACGAAGGAAGAGATGTCGCTTCTCGGGTGGGAGGCCTGTGACATCATCATCGTCACGGGGGACGCCTACGTCGACCATCCGAGCTTCGGAATGGCCATCATAGGACGTCTGCTGGAAGAGCATGGGTTCCGCGTCGGGATTCTCGATCAACCCGAGACCAAGAATCCCGCCGCTTTCTTTGCCCTCGGAGAGCCGACTCTCTTCTTCGGAGTCACGGGCGGCAATATGGACTCGCTCGTCAATCACTACACCAGTGACAAGAAGCCTCGCAGTGACGACGCCTATACTCCCGGGGGCGTCTCCGGAAACCGCCCCGACCGGGCGACGATCGTTTACACTCAGCGCTGTCGGCAGGCCTTCCCCAAGTGCCCGGTCATCATCGGCGGGATCGAGGCAAGTTTGCGCCGTCTTGCTCACTACGACTACTGGTCCGGAAAAGTCCGGCGCTCGCTCCTCGTCGACAGTGGTGCTGATCTCTTGATTTATGGCAATGCCGAGCGCGCCATCGTGGAGGTCGCCCATCGCGTTTCGCGCGGCGAGCATCCTCGCGAAATCTTGGACCTTCGCGGCACAGCCGTACGGAGAAAGTGCGGAGAAACAGGCCCCCTCGACGCCCCGCACGGGGAATTTTTGTTAGAACTGAGTGATCGGGTGGACACGCCGGGCCCTCTTGCGCCTCCCGTCGATCCGTACCTCGATACGACGCAGAGCGCCGCGTCCCAATGCGCCAAAGACGCTTCCGCGCCCCAACAATCCAGCGAGCCTCCTTTCACCGCAGTCCCAGAGCTGGTGAAGCTCAGTCGAAAACAACGCGCAGCGCATCCCCGCGAGCGGACCGTGCTCAGGCTCCCGAGCTGGGAGGAAGTGCGGACCGATCCGGTCCTTTACGCCCACGCCAATCGGGTGTTTCACCTCGAAGCCAATCCGCACAATGCGCGCTGTCTGGTCCAGCAAAATGGCGACACGGACGTCTGGGTCAATCCGCCTGCCTTTCCTTTGTCCACGGCGGAAATGGACCGGATTTATGAGCTGCCCTACCAGAAGGTGCCTCATCCGGGGCATGCGGCTCAGAAAATCCCGGCTTACGAGATGATCCGCTTTTCGGTCACCATCATGCGCGGTTGCTTCGGCGGATGTTCCTTTTGTTCCATTACGGAGCATGAGGGCCGCATCATGCAGAACCGCTCTGAGGCCTCCATTTTGAAGGAAGTCGCAGAGCTGAAGCAAGTGCCTGGCTTTACGGGAGCGGTGAGCGATCTCGGCGGTCCCACGGCCAACATGTATCGGCTCGCCTGCAAAAGCCGGGAAATCGAAGCGAGCTGTCGGAAGCCAAGCTGCGTTTTTCCTGGCATTTGCTCTAACCTCGATACGGACCACACTCCCTTGATCGAGCTGTACCGAAAAGCCCGGAAAATCCCCGGGATCAAGAAGATCTCCATCGCCTCCGGCCTGCGCTACGATCTTGCCGTCGAGTCACCGGAATACGTGAAGGAACTCGTGACGCACCACGTCGGAGGCTACCTAAAGATCGCCCCCGAACACACCGAGAGTGGGCCTCTCGAAAAGATGATGAAGCCCGGGATCGGCACCTATGATCGCTTCAAGGAATTGTTCGAAAAATTCTCCAAGCAGGCGGGTAAGCAGCAGTACCTGATCCCTTATTTCATCGCAGCTCACCCGGGGACCCGAGACGAAGACATGCTTTCTCTCGCGCTTTGGCTCAAAAAGAACAAGTACCGCGCGGACCAGGTTCAGGCCTTTCTGCCTTCCCCGATGTCCTACGCCACGGCCATGTATCACACGGAGAAAAACCCCCTTAGGCCGGTGAAGCGCGATTCTGAAACGGTGAAGACCCCCAAAAGCACTGAGCAGCGCGCCTTGCACAAAGCTCTCCTTCGCTACCACGATCCGAACAACTGGCCTCTCTTGAGGCGGGCCCTCCGCCGCATGGGCCGGGCGGATCTGATCGGAAGCGGAGCGGACAAACTCGTACCG
>CAYMQT010000099.1:11606-18230 GCA_964392575.1 uncultured Polyangiaceae bacterium | reverse complement strand
GGGCGCGGGATTGTCCCTTAGCTCCCGAGGCGACGCCTCCCCCCGGGCCCTCAGGGTAAATTTGGACCTCTTTCGGGCCCCCGGGGTACTGAGAAAGAGAGCCATGGGCGTCGTTCGAGCACTGCGTGATTCCTCCAAGGACCAGGAGGGCGGGAAAACCCCGCTGATCCCGTCCAACGGGTCACTCGTGCGTTCGGCCCTCGACGGAAATGCTTGGGCCCATGAAGCCCTTTTTAGGCGCCACGGCCGGATGGCCGCCGGACTCGCACATCGGCTCCTTTCGGGCAGCGGCATCGACGTGGATGACCTTTTGCAGGATGCCTTCGTTGCGGCCTTTCGTCTTCTGGGTACCCTGCGCGATCCGGAGGCTTTCCCGAGCTGGCTTGGCTCGATCGTGGTTCGTACCGCAAAAAAGCGTCTGCGGACTCATCGGCTCAGGATACGACTCGGTCTGGTTCGCCATGAGGAAGTGGATTTGGATTTGATCCTGTCCAAGGGTACGCCCCCAGACGTGGCCGTGTTGCTCGCTCAGATTTATTCCATTCTCGATCGCCTGAAGCCAGATGAGCGTTTAGCCTTTCTCTTGCGGCGCGTAGAAGGTCTTACCGTCGTCGAAGTCGCGGAGCGCATGGACGTGAGTCTTTCCACGGCGAAGAGGCGCTTGAGTGCCGCAGAAGCACGCTTCGAGCGTGAGGTGCTGCGTAAACCCATCACCCCAGTAGGCGGGCGCCTTTCAGTCGTGAACGACTCAGCCGTTCGAGATTCAGCCGTTCAAGGGAAAGGCGGAGAGGAGCTCTCATCATGACTCATCCCCTATCGAACCACGTAGAAGAGCCCATGAGTCCGGAGCGCCTGGAAGGCATCTGGCAGGGCATCGACCGGCGCCGAGCAGAATTTCAGCCTTCGCGGAGACGAGAGAGGGCGCTTCTTTTCGGAGGTGGTCTGGCCGTGGCTCTCGGGGTCGCGTTGTTTCTCGGATTTGCGCCTGATCTTCGGGGGGTCGCTCAGGCGCCTTTGGCGAGGATGGAGTCGGATACCGGAAATTCGGAAAGCGCAGCCCTACGCACCGGGAGCGAGAAGATGAGCGTGGATTTGAAGGACGGATCCCGGGTGACCCTGCTTGCGCATTCTCGGGTTTCCGTCGATGAGACCGAGACCGACAACGTGACGCTTTCGCTCGGCGAGGGGCGTGTCTCGTGTGAAGTCGTCAAGAACAAGGGGCGTGTCTTTTCGGTTCTCGCGGGACCGGTGAGTGTGCGCGTCGTAGGGACGAAGTTTTTCGTGGAAAGGCAGCGTCTTTCGGCTGGGGAAAAAGTGGTCGTGGACGTTCAGGAAGGAGTGGTCGAGGTGCGCGGTCCTGACGGCGTAGAGAAACGTCTTTCCGCCGGAGAATCCTGGTCACTCACGGTCGGGGGTGAACAGGACGGCACGGAAGCGCAAGCGGCCGCCCTCACACCAGTCACGACTCCGGAGCCCGGCTCGGCGCCAGCGATACCCAAAAAGGGGGAGCTGTCTCTGCCAGATCTCTTTTCCGAAGCACGAGCCCTCCGAAATAGCGGTGACGCGAAGGGTGCTGCCCGGCTCTACCAGGAGTTTCTGGAGAAGGCCGCCCGAGACCCCCGCGTCGGTGTAGCAGCGCTAGAACTCGGGCGCCTGCGGATGGATCAGCTGGGCGATCCTGCTGGGGCGCTTTCTCCCCTGCGAAAAGCGGCTGAACGGGGAGCGGGCAGTTTGGGTGATGACGCGCTTGCGCGTCTGGCGGAGGCGCACGCAAGGCTGGGTCAGGTGTCTGCCTGTCGAGAGGTGCGGGCCAGCTATCTCCGGTCCTACCCCGAGGGAGTCCACGTCAAGCAGGTCCGCGCGCTGTGTCCCTAGAGTGCCCTAGCCTGGCGGTCGTGGGTTGTTTTCTCCGATGATACTCTCCCCTTGTCGGTGAAACGTTCCTTCGTCTTTTTCAGCTTCCTTCTGACTTCTGTTTGCCGTGCAGAGGGAGAGGGTGAGGCTCTTACCCCGGGAGCTGCGTTGCCCGACCCGAGAGAAGACCCCGGTTGCCTAAGAGAGCGGCCGCATATCACCGTTCAATTTCAAGGTAGCTTCAGCGAGTCAGACAAGGTCGCGATCCTTTCCGATCTCAGGGCGGCCCTTTCACCCCAGAGCATGGGCGTGTGTGCTCTTCTCTCCGCGCCTGCCGAAAAATCTGTGGCGCTCGTGACCCTGACCACTCAAGGTCAAGATCTCGTGCGCGTCGAAATCCGAGACTCCCTCACCGACAAAACGGTTTCACGTTCCATCGAGCTTGGGGGATCCGATGCCGGCTCGGCGGCGCTCATCGTCGCCGTGGGCGCAGATGAGCTTCTGCGGGCGACCTGGGCAGAACTCTCCATGCGGAAGGCGCAAGGAGAAACCGACCCTCCGCCTGAGCAGATCCAAACTCCGCCCGAAGGGGAAAAGGATCCCCACGTGAAGCTCCCGTCTCATCGGCTGGCTCTTCATGGTTCGGTGGATGTCTACGCACAGGGCAGTACCTTTTGGGGGGCCGATCTGTCCTACGGGAGTCATTTCGGCGACGTGATCGAGTGGACGCTTTTCTGTGGTCCGCGCTTTTCACGAGATGCCGAGGCATCGAGTCTCGGTGAGGCGAAGGCGGAGGCTGTTTCGTTCGGGCTTTCCTTTCTGTTCCCTGTGGTCCGCGCGGGTTCTTTCTTCCTCGGACCTGCTCTCAGTGTCGCTTCGACCCATGCCTGGTATCGCGGGAGTGCGGATCCCGCGAATGCTGATGTAGAAGAAGGTGAGGTCAACGGCTGGGGTGTGGTGGTACGAGGTGGAGCGGAAATGCGTCTTCATAGAGGCCGCTTTTTCTTCGGAGCTCGAACGTCTCTGGGAGCGCCCGTCGTGCGTCTTTTGATCACGGACGGAAGCGAGAACATCGGGGGGATCGCGGGCATGGAATGGAGCAGCGCGCTCGGGCTGGGATGGAGTGTTGACCCATGATCCGGCGTGGATTTTTCCGAGTCGCCCTCTTCAGTGCCCTCTTGAGTCCGTCTTGCACTCAATCGGGCACTATCCTCAGTCTTTCCGCCGACGCTTCAGCTTCGGGCGGCTCGTCGGACGGCACCGGTGGAGCTTCAGAGTCCACAGGCGGAAGCCATGGCCTTGGGGGTGACGGCGCGTTTCAACCCGGTCCGGAAGGGTCGAGCGTTCAGGTCGACGCGGGAAATCGGCATACGTGTGCCGTGATTGATGGCGCGCTCTATTGCTGGGGTGAAAACTCAAGCGGGGCGCTTGGTCTCGGGGATGTCGATGTGCGCCTTGTCCCGACCCGAGTGGGGATCGATGAAGACTGGGCGAAGGTCGAGATCGGGGATGGATTCTCTTGTGGGCTCCGGAGCGGGATCGTCTGGTGCTGGGGCTCTGGATCCAGCGGACAACTCGGGGCGGCTCAGTTTGCTTCGTCTCTCGTCCCGCTCGAGGTTTCGCTATCGGGTCTCGCGCGTGACGTTGCGGTGGGTCATGATCATGCGTGCGCGATCCTCTTGAATGACAGTCTCTTTTGCTGGGGCAACAACGCAGAGGGTCAGCTCGCTCAGAACGATCCCTGGACCGGACCGGGCGTGAATACCGCCGTTCCCGTGGCCGTCGCGCCGGGAAGTTCTTTTCGCCTGGTCGCTCTTGGTCAGGGTCACTCTTGCGGCATTCAGCTCGACGGGACGCTCTGGTGTTGGGGAAGAAATTCGAGTGGAGAACTCGGTCAGGGGCTTTCGTCTCCTGATCAAACTCGCACAATCGGTCAGACGGGCAGCGACGATGACTGGACCGCGCTCAGTAGCGGACAGAGCCATACCTGTGGCGTACGGGCGAACGAACTGTACTGCTGGGGCGACAACGAGAGCTTTCAGCTTGGTCTACCCGTCGTCGGTTTCACGGATGATCCGACCTTCGTCCCTACGCCGAGCGTGGTCGAGTCCGTCGACGTCGACACGTTCCACTCGTGCGCCCTTTTGAGCAGCGGAGAGGTCCTGTGTTTCGGCCGCAACATCGAGGGCCAACTCGGTGATGGAACCATCACCGCCCGGGAGATGCCGACCTTCGTGGTTCCCGCGGGGGACTGGGATCAAATCAGCGTGGGACGCTTTCACTCTTGCGCGATTCGTAGCGGCACGGTCGCCTGCACCGGGGAAAACGTCGACGGGCGTCTCGGAGTGGGTGACGCCCAGCGCCGGCGAGAATTCACGTCGACGGTGTTCCTGCCGTGAGGAGCCGAAAGTAGGCAAAAATAGTGGCAGAATGCACGCCATGACCTGAAAAAAGAGCACTAGGCCCTTCTTTTCCTTCGCAACTTGCGGAAGATGCGGAAAGATTGAGCGACTCCGTTGAGTCCTTTGACCCGGTTTGACTCCCAGGGACGGATCCGAGATCATGGCCTTGATATGACTTACATCAGCTCACATTTTCTTCGGTACCTGTCTCCTCTCGCCTACGGAGCGCTCAGTCTTCTGCTGTTTGCCTGCGGGAACGAAGACACGACCGACGGAAAAGGAGATGCCGATGAGGAGGAGCCCGTCGGCGACGGGGATGGCGATGGCGACGTCGTTGCGCCGGGAGATGGCGACGGTGATGGTGATGGTGACGGAGACGGGGATGGCGACGGAGACGGTGATGAACCTGTTCCTGTGCCCGAAGGCGCCTATCTTGAGCAATTGACGGGCGGGGCCAACACACACCGGCTCGACATGCTGTTTGTCATCGATAACTCGGTCTCCATGGCGGACAAGCAGGAGCTGTTTCAGAAAGCGCTTCCGCAGCTTGTGGATCGCCTTGTCGATCCCCTTTGCAAGAACGGAAGCGGCGAGCGTATCCCGAATCCGGGAGTGTGTCCGAGCGGCTATGTGCAGGAGTTTGCCGCCCTCGAAGATCTGCACATCGGAGTGATTTCAACTTCTCTCGGCGGGCACGGTTCTCTGAGTTGCTCAAGGCAGAGTATCCTGAATGAAAACAGTGACGATCAGGCGCACCTCATCGCAAGCGTGCGCAACGGCGTGAGCGATCCGGGCGGAGCCGGATTTTTGACCTGGCAAGGCGGGGACATGGATGGGCGGGATACCCTCATTTCCCTGTTTACCGAGCACGTGAGTGCCGTAGGAGAGGCGGGCTGCGGCTTTGAAGCTCCTCTCGAAGCTTGGTACCGGTTTCTAGTCGACCCGAGTCCGCCCGAGCAGATCATCAAGGTCGGTAACATAGCTAGTCCCCTCGAAGATGAGAACGGAAATAGGATCGTGGATGAGGTCATCCTCGCTCAGCGAGAAGCATTTCTCCGTCCGGACGGGCTTGTTGCCATTTTGGTCCTGACGGATGAAAACGACTGTTCGATCATGGACGGGGGGAGCTACTACTCGAACGCAGGCTACGGGTATCTGGTGGCAGAAACGTCATTTGCCATGTCCGTCGCCACTCCTGTTTGCGACACGAATCCCAATGATCGGTGTTGTTTCTCATGTCTTCAGTTGCCTCCTGCCGGTTGCGACGCTTCCGTTTGTAACGGGGCAAAGATCCCGGCCGTAGACGACCGCGCCAACGTCCGCTGCGCGCAAAACAAGAGGCGCTTTGGAATAGACCTTTTGTACCCCACGGATCGCTACGTCGAGGCGCTCACTTTGCCGGAAATCATTGACGCCCGGACCGGGGAGCCTGCTTTCAATCCGCTTCTGCGTGGGGCTGGTAAGAATCAGGGCATCGCCCGTGCTCCAGGCTCCGTGTATTTCGGCGGGATCGTGGGGGTTCCGTGGCAGGATCTGGCCACACAGGAGAGCCTGTCGAGTGAGACGCGCATGGAGTATCTCGCCGCGACGGAGCTGTTTGCCAAGAACGTTCTGGTGGACGCTCAGATGGTGAGCCGCTGGGATCTCATCCTCGGACAGCCGGGCCGCGCCACCTCGTCCAAGACGTGCTCTCTCGCCAATCCCCCGGCTGACTGTGGCGCCGTCCCGGTACCACCGCTCGATCCGTTCATGATCGAATCGATCGAGGAACGTCCGGCTGGCGCTGAAAATCCCATCAGCGGAGATGCGATCTTCGATTCGACGACGAATGATCCCCGGGCCAATTCCATCAACGGCCATGAAATCAACCACGCCTACGTGAGCAACAACTTCGGAGACGGTCTGCCCGACAACGACGACTTGCAATTCGCCTGTACCTTCGCGCTGGAGGCGCCGCGCACCTGTTCGCCGGAGGACTACAACTGCGATTGTGGCTGGGAGCCTTCGAAGAACAGCCCCTTGTGCCAGAACCCGGCCGCCCCGGGCCCGGCGCATACGACGCAATACTTCGGCAAGGCCTATCCCGGCACGCGGATTCTTCAGGTTCTGCGCGACTTCGGAGAGAACTCACTCGTGGCAAGCATTTGCCCCAAGATCGCCACGGGCGACGCGAACAACCCCAACTTTGGCTACAATCCGGCCCTTCGTGGTTTAGCGGATCGCTTGGCCGCTGGCAGCAGTCCTGGTTGTCTTTACCGTGAACTCAGTATTTCTGAGGAAGGTCTGACGGCGTGCGCCGTGGTGGAAACGGATCTCAGCACGACGGCGGACTGTACGGGCTCTGGACGGACGGCGGTCTCGGCAGAAG
>CAYMQT010000099.1:3761-11596 GCA_964392575.1 uncultured Polyangiaceae bacterium | reverse complement strand
GCCCGAGCCATCGTGCTTGAAGATCTAGCGCGAACCGGCCGCTGTGGGGGGACCAGTGGCGTCGCCTGCAATTCGATTGCCATGTGTGAGATCACTCAGCTCAACGGGAGTGCCCGCGACAAGTGCCTCACGGATGAAACCGAAGGAGAGCTCTTTGCGGAAACCGGGTTTTGCTACATCGATCCTCTTAAAGAGATCGACGGTGAGTATGTGGCCGGGGGCGGCACCGACGGAACCAATCCTCTGGCTTCCGCCTGTCCCAGCACGAGTCAACGGTTGCTCCGCTTCGTTGGCGCAGGCACCCCTCGCGCGGGTGCGTTCACCTACGTCGCTTGCAGCAAGTAGGTTAGTAATTGTTCTAATCTAGCCCCAATGCGTCGCGGGTGTTTCAAGGAGAGCCTACACAGGCCTACAGATAAGGTCACCGCTGTGGCCCCTCCATTCGACCCGTGATAGCTCTCAGCCTAGACTTGTTTTCAGGATCCAAAACACAGCCATGACTCTTCGACGCACTTTCCGCCCTTACCTTCCTGCTGGCTTGCTTCTGCTCCTTGCGGGTTCGATCACCTCTGGCGCTTGCGACTCGAATCCTGAGTTCATCGGTGCTGAGAGCGACAGTGACTCGGATTCCGACAGTGATTCGGATTCCGACAGTGACTCGGATTCCGACAATGATTCGGATGATGACGGTGGCGATGGAGACTTGAGCGTCGACGGAGACGGAGACGGCAGGGGTGGCGACGGTGGCGATGGGGACGGCCCGGTGTGTGAAAACACTTCGAGTGAGACCGAGCTTTCGCCGATCTTCCTCGCCTTTGCTTTTGATGTGTCAGGGAGCATGGGGCACTACGACCGGCCCAACTGGTGGCATGATCCGGTGGCCAAATGGACCCCCGTGCGTGAGGCCACGCAGGCATTTTTTGAGGATGATTCTTCCGGCGGCATCTCCGCGTCGATGGGCTTCTTTCCTTCTCAAGGCAATAATGACGTCAAATGCAATGCCGCTACCTACGCGACTCCTGACGTCGGGATGGTGGGGTTGCCCTCGGGGGCGTTCGCTACTGCCTTTGACGCTTATGAGACGGAAGTCGGCGACCCTCTCGAAGGCGGCGCGTGGCGCGGCGGTACTCCTACCTTGGCCGCTTTCACGGCTACGAGCAACTACTTGACGCAGTTTCAAGTGGCTGATCCAGACGCGAAAGTGGCCGTGGTTCTGGTGACGGACGGATTGCCTCAGGGCTGTAGCAGTATGGACAACAACATCGCTACCATCATTGGTGCCGTGGGCGATCTCTACGACGGTGGAGCTGGAGTGCGCACCTACGTCATCGGTATCGAGAATCCGACGACTCCGCCCGATGAGCTGCCCACGCATCCGGGCTGGACGGACTGGGGCAATGGTTGTGGCACGAACGGGGACGCACCTTGCCTACCGCCGGATACTTTGATCGCCTTGAATCAGGTGGCTGCTGCGGGCGGAACGACCGAAGCCTTTTTGATCGACACCGGGGATCCGGAAGCAACCAAGGCGAGCTTCCGTGCGGCGATCGATGCGATCCGTACGCAAGCCGTGTCGTGTGAGCTGGTCATTCCGCCGCACCCGACAGCCGGAGCCAAATTCGACATGGACAAGATCGACGTGACCTACACCATCGGGAGTGAAACGACTCGCCTCGACTATGATCCCGACTGTGAGGTGGAAGGCGCCTGGCATTATGACGATCCGGACGACGCGACCCTGATTGAGCTCTGTCCCGATACGTGTACGCAAGTGCGCGAGACCGGCGCGGATCTCAATGTGGACTTCTTGTGTGAGGATCGACCACCGGTCGTGAAGTAAGAGGAAGGGTCACCGGCGTGCGCGTCCCCGCACGAGGTGCGCGGTATTGTTAGGGCTCGGTTTCGGGCTCGGCGTTGTTAGCGCTCAGGATTCCGTCTTTCTGAGTTTTCTCGCGAACCTTCGCGTCCGCTCCGCTCTCCGCGGCCGGGAAAGAATCCGATTTTGTCCTCTGGCGGCAGCTCCTGATAGATCTGGTACTGCGCGGGTGAAAGCGCCTCTTTCATCCTTTGTTCCAGCGCGGCCTGGAGCTCCGCGCTCTTCTCGGTCCACTCACGACGGGTGACGGGGCGGTCCGGGGAGTCCCGGAGCGCGCGGAAAGACTCGAAATGCTCGGTGATGATCTGGGCGATCTTTTCTTGTTCTTGTGTCGCCAGCGTGAGTTGCTTTCCGAGTTCTGACGCGAAACGCTTGCTGCGCTCCACTTGCAGCTCTTTTCTCCAGGTGTCCTGCTCTTCGGCTTTCCTCTCTACTTCCCGGTCCATGATGTCGAGGACCGCCGCTTCAAAGACCGGATCGGCGACATCAGAGGCTCCCTCCGGGAGAAGACGACCGTCATCGTCGTCGTCTTGTCCGGGCTCTCCGTTGCTTCTTTGAGCGACGGCGCGGGTCATGACCGAAAGCCGGTGCTCGAGCTTGCGTAGCCGCTCGTTGACCTCCTCGGATCCCTCGCCTTCCTCGTCCGCGTCACGACCTTTGGCGGTCGGGCGTGAGGTCTTTGCTGGCTTTTCAGCGGTCACCTCTGGCGGACTCAGAGCCCAGTGAGTCACCCAGGAGGAGAGTCCGCCTCCGACAAGGGAACCAAGAAACGCAAACATCCAAGGAGATTTCATGGGGGAGGAGGATACCTCTTTTTCCGGCCCGCGGGCAGATCTCGGACGGAGCAAAGGGATCTGACCCGGGGCGTGACTTAGCCGGGACATCCTATCCTGTTCTGTTTATGATCGAAGGCGCTTCCTTTGGCGGTAGGCGTGTCGTTCGCTCCATGCAAAAACTGCTCTCGGCTTCTCTCCTTTCGGCGTTGCTCCTTTTGGTCGCGTTGCTCTTTTCGGCTTCCTTGAGAGCGGAGGAAGGAGACGCGCCTCCAGAGCCGATCCGAGTTGCCTTTTCCTATCAGGCGCCGACAGCGTGCATGAATGAAGAGCAGGCCTTTTCCCTCGTCCACCGCCGAAGTCAGCGCCTCGTACGCGCCTTTGATGACAGCGCGCATGAGCATTTGCACATGCGGGTGGTGCCGAGCGCTTCCGGGTACAGCGGGGTGCTCATCGTGGATCGCGCGGGTCAACAAGAGCGCCGCTCGATGACCGGTGAGAGTTGCGATGAAGTGGTGGAGGCCCTTGCCTTGACCGCCGCCCTCAGTATCGATCCGAGCGCTACGTTGACCCTGGGTCCCGCCGAACCGACGAAGCCAAGATCCTCTGACTTTCCGACTCCGGAGCGGGAGGAGGAGGGAGATTCAAACTCTGACCCGGTGAAAACCGCTCCCTCCGAGGGCATCGAGTCACCTCCTGGTGACGTCGTCTTCACCCTCGGTCCTTCAGTGAACGTCGCGCGGT
This sequence comes from uncultured Polyangiaceae bacterium, assembly GCA_964392575.1. Classification (GTDB taxonomy): domain Bacteria; phylum Myxococcota_A; class Polyangia; order Polyangiales; family Polyangiaceae; genus NIC37A-2. Next base: position 8,203 of record CAYMQT010000099.1, on the reverse strand, counting down.
TGATGAACCACACGACGCACCTGGGGGCCGGTCTGGTTTTTGGTCTTCGGAGAGAGGGAGGGCGCGTTTGGCTGCCTCTCGACGCGCGCGTCACGTTTGATTTTTTGGCGGAGGCGGGGGGAGGTGACGAGGCGCGGATTGTGACGAGGTTCATCGTCGCGAAGGTGGCCTATTGTGCGCTGAGGTGGGGAAGGGCGGCTTCTCTTTCCCTCTGTCCGCTTTCCCAGCTGGGCGTGGTCATGGGTCGCGCTCAGGGTTTCGAGCAAGAGACGGGGACCACGCGAAGTTTCTTTTCGCTGGGCCTAGAGGCGTGGCTCAAGGCTCAGATTGCAGCCCGCGCGGAACTTTGGCTTTCCCCCGCCGTCCTTTTTCCGCTCACCAAGCGCACTTTCGTTGTCGAGCCCGGCCCGGAAATTCTCGTGGAAACCCTCAATGTAGGAGGGGGAATTTCCGCAGGAATCAGCTTCAGATTCTAGGGATACAGGTTTTTTTCTCTGCTGGCTGATCAAAGAGGAACCATCGGGGAATGACGGGCAGGTACCCTGATGTCCTGGTCTCCCCGCGCCTTGCCTTTGCTTGAACGGCTACCCGTCCTTAAGGTGAAGGAATGGACCCCGGAAACGAGCGCCGTCTGCATCAGCTGGTGCTTTCCGAGGGTGATTTCGTCACGCGCTCGCTCAGAAACTTGGGCGTCTGGGGGGGTGAGCTGGATGACTGCGTTCAGCGTGTGTTTCTCGTTTTGGCGCGACGGCTTTCAGAGATTGAACCTGAAAAGGAACGCGCCTTTCTCTTCGGGTGTGCCCGTAACGAAGCGGCTCATTTTCGGCGAGGACTCGCTCGCAAACGTGAAGTGTCCGACGATGTCCTGGCCCTCACGTCGAGCCCGGAGCAGCTTCCCGATCATCTCATGGATCAGAAGCGTCATCGGGAAATGCTCGATCAAATTCTCGAGACGATGGACGAAGGACTTCGCTCCGTCTTCGTTCTCTATTCTTTTGAAGAAATGACCATGGCAGAAATCTCTCAAGTTTTGGACCTTCCCAGCGGAACCGTCGCCTCACGGCTCCGTCGGGCCCGGGAGATTTTCAAACAAGAAGTGCTGAACCTACAGAGGAAAGAAGCGCAGGAGTCCGCATGATGGATCCTCTCTTAGACCCGGAAGATCGCGACCTCGAAGAGGGTCTTTTGCGTGCAGGTCGCAATGTGGGCATGTCTCCACAAAATCGAGATCGCGTGCTTTTGACTCTCGGCGTTACCGGTGTTGCGGTCGGAGCCGCCGGGGCGGCCAAGGCAGCAGGGTTGTCAGCTAAAGCAGCAGGGTTGTCAGTCAAGGCGATGCTGGGCGCGGGTGCGGGGGTGACGGCGCTCGTCGTCCTCAGTGCTCTTGCTCTGCGCTCGGGGGATGAAAACCAGGATTCCGATCCGAATGAGAGCGTTCAGGCACCGCTTGTGGAGTCGACTGCGCCGTCCTCTGCGCCTCACGTGCCTCAGGAGCAAGCTCAAACAGAACAGCCTGCGGCGTTTGAAGCGACGAGCACTCGGGATGAAGAGGAAGTCGTTCAGGACGAGGCCGGATCCCCTCAAGAAGTCAGGAAGGCGTCCGCTTCGCGTGCTCATGGGGAGACCCCGTCTGCTTCTGCCTTGCGTGATGAACTTTCACACATTGCTCGGGTGGAAGCTGCGTTGAAGAACGGTCAGGCGCAAAAGGCCCTCACCCTTCTCAGCGAGTACAGGAGCCGTTTTCCGCGTCCTCGTCTCGGACTAGAGGCGGAAGTCCTCACGATTCAGGCACTTTATGAGAGCGGAGAGGCTGTGAGCGCAAGGGCGCGGGCGCAAGCCTTCCTGCAGCGCTACCCTAAGAGCCCCCTCGGGGCGCGCGCGCGAAAGTACCTGAAATAGGTCATTTTCGTCGTCCGCTTTCTTGAGGACCGCTCTTGAAAAAAATCCATGCGGCCGTTTCTTCTTCTCCCGTTTTTGTGTCTGTTTGCCTGTAGCAGCATCGATGTGCTGGGGATGAGGGCAGAGCCCCCGGACGAAGCCGAAGGCACCGGGGGGACTCTGCCAAACCCGCTCGCGGAGCGACACGCGGTGCCCCTCTCGCGGGTAAACGCGGAGCTCAACGACGCTTTTGCTCAGTTGTTTTTTGGAGATCCGGAGACGGAAGCCGTGTTTCGAGATCTGGGGGACGGCACTGGCTATGTCGAGGACATTTTCAATCAGGATGTGCGCACGGACGCGATGGGCTACGGAATGCTCGTCTCCGTTCAGCTCAACCAGCGCGAGGTTTTTGATAAACTTTGGGGTTTCAGCAAGACCTACATGCTGAGTCAGACCGGGGCATCCGCCGGGCTCCTCCGCTGGCGCTGCGACACCTCCGGGCAAAACTGTGCGACCTCAGCCGCCACGGACGCATCGAGTGTGATCGCAACGTCTCTGTTCATTGCGGAGTCGCGTTGGGGCTCTGGGGGAGCGCACCCCTACGAAGAGGACGCGCTTTCCTTGCTCGATGCGATGGCCGGGATCGAGGAGAGAAATGGCGGTTCTTCAGCAGGCGTCGTCAACTGCTTCGATACAGAAAGAGCGCTTCCTCGTCCTGATTCTGGCACGAGGGTTGAAGAGGTGCCGGTCGATTACTTGATGCCGGCTTTCTATGAGATTTGGGCTGACCGCGACGGGACACGCGCGGAATTCTGGCGAAAGGTCGCGCAGAATTCTCGAACTCTTTTGAAGTCCGCTCCTCATGCCGAGACAGGTCTACTTCCGGAGAGGATCACCTACGAAGGTCTTCCGGTGGCTGGCGCTGACACCTATCAAGCCACCACGCAAAGGACGCACCTGAACCTTGCGCTCGATGCGCTCTGGAACCCTCCGCAAGAATGGGTGAGGACGCAAAATGAAACGCGCCTGGACTTCTTTCTCGACCAGGGGGCAGACGACTACGTCGCTGCCTATACGCTCGACGGGGAAGCGCTTCTCGCGTTCAACACCGTTGCCCACCGCTCCTTGGTTGCGATCGCCGCGGGGATGAGCTCTTCGATGAAGTACGACGTTTTTCTGGAACAGATCTTGGAGCTCGAAATACCGACAGGGGATTTTCGCTACTACGACGGGATGATCTACATGCTCAGTCTGCTGGTGCTGAGCGGGCAGATGACGCCAGATTGAGCCTCAAGCGCCGGCGAGCCTCAAACGCCGGATTTTGAGCCTCAAACGCCGGATTTTGAGCCTCAAACGCCGGGACGGTGAATCAGATGTGCTTCACCGCCGGCAGCAGATCCGCTCATGTCGATGTCGACCGTCAACTTCTGACGCAGGGGGCGACACGATCCCCGGTCGCCCTTGGTGCAGTAGTGATAGGTGAGATCGAGTTCTACAGGCCCTTGAGCGCCGTCGGCTACGTCTAGGGGAAAACGCAGGGGGAGGCGAGAGAGATCCAGGGGCGCGTCCAGTTTTTCAGGGAAGGTGACGTCTTTGCCCTTGCCGCTCAGACGGAGCGGTGCCCCTTCGGTGAGTTTGGCCCCTTCGGGCGGCTGAATTTCAAGGACGAGGGTTCCGCGTCCAGGCCCCAGCTGACCCTCGGCTTTGACGAGCACTTGTTTTGCCGTGACTGCTTGCCCGGTGAGTTCGGGGGGCGCAGGGGCCGCCCGCCCAACGAACTCTTCCGTTCTTATGGCGGAATTCTCGTCTGCGGAAAGAGCGTCCGCCCGGGAACAGCCCCAGAGTTGAGCGAGGACGAGCCCTCCGCTGAGGCAGAGAATGAACTCTGGGCGGCCAGGCGCGAGCCTTACTGTACGGGAACGAGACGACACTACCCTCTCTACCTAGCCTGCCGCGCGGAACTTTCAAGTCTGCACTTTCGAGTCTGCACTTTCGAGTAGCGGCTTGCGAGAGGAGGCGGTTTTCGAGAGGAGGCGGTTTTCGAGAAGGGTGGATCAGGCGCGATCCGACGACTTCCGCGCTTCGCACACGAAAGGCACGGCCTTCACGTCCTTGCCGAGTAAGATCTCAGCCGGGCGATACTCTTCGCCCAATTTCACGAAGATATTCCCGCTCCCTTTGTAGACGCATCCGACGATGGACACGTTCCACTCCTCGCCGAAGCGGTCGTCGACTTCAAAGGAGGCGAAAGCTCGACCCTTTTCGTCTGTAGACAGGCTGGAGGAGAGAATACGCACTCGGCGCTCTCGGGGTGCGGGCATGGCCCTGCTGAATTTGGCCCGTTCGCTATCGAGACGATTCACCAAGCCGTTCTGGACGCGCTCGGTGGCCCACTGTTTTACGGAGGGTTCGTCGGCGAAGGCGATGGAGGAAAGAAGGCTGAGAGAAGCAGTAGCGAGGCTGAGTTTGATGAATTTGTTCACGGTAGGCTCCTGAGAAGTGGGGTTCTGAATTTGAGGGAAGGAAACATGCGTCGTCCGGACACGCGCTCGGCGATCAGGGCA
>CAYMQT010000099.1:0-3751 GCA_964392575.1 uncultured Polyangiaceae bacterium | reverse complement strand
AAGAACTCGTCCGCTAGCAGCGTCACCACCTGCCACTGGCGAGGACCGGTATCCACAGAGCGGCGACATAGGCGGCGCTTGGGGTCACGCCGGCCCTATCCAGGCAGACGAGCATGGCGCGTGACGTGACGGCCACGCTCATCTGCGCCACGACGTGTCGCATGGCCCAGGCGTGCGCCAAGAGATCCTTACGGCGGGCGTACACCACCCCGTACACCATCCCCAGGAGGACGATGAGTGCGGAGAGAAGGAACCCGAGGGTCACCACAAGACCTCCCTTGGCATCGAAGGCAAGCACCACGCCCGAAGGCACGAGGGCTCCTACGACCAGAACCCCGGTGATGCGCCCGAGGATCCGGTGCCAGGTGCGGTGGCGCCGGAGGAAGCGGGTCATCAAGACGAGGCAAAGGGGAAACGAAGTGATGGCGCTGGCTACATGCACCTTCAGGGACATACGAAAGAGCCCTTCAAAGCGGACGGGCAGCTTCTCGATGACGAACGGCGCCAAAGTGCCTGACTCGAAGTAGATCAGGCTGGCCTGAGTGATGAGCCCCGCGCCCAGCAACATCACCGTGAAGAACGCTCCGCGAAGGAGTCGAGAGACCCAATGTGCCATGCCGCTTCTTACGTGCCGGCTCTTGGAAGGATGCCCCCGTTTACGTTTTCTTTACATTCGGCTGAAAATGGGACGCTCCCGACCACCGAGGCACCTACATCGGTAAAAATCCCTTCTGGGACAGGAAATCCGGGGGCAGCTATTTGCGAGCCGCAAGCATCAAGGATCGAATTGCGCGTGCCCCTGGGTGACCAGATCTTCTTGCACGGGCGGCAGGGTATCGACGAGCGTCTGGCCGTTCGTGGCGGTGATGCGCACCTGAACGCTGTCCGGGCCGAAGCCGGATTCATCCAGGAAGTAGTTGTATTCCGTTCGCGTCAGCTCGGTGAAGCCATTGCCTTTGTCGATCTCGAACTTGGTGATGGGGTAGCGGTGGTTTCTGATCTGCACGGCCGTCCACCACTGATTCGAGCCGTCTTTGTATTTGTAGGCCACGGGCCCGCTCACCGAGCAAGAGACCAGCGTCCAGGAAATGTCGACGCGTCCGTGGGGTAGGGGGGCGATCTTCTCGAAGGCGGAGGGGCTTAGATCGAGATGCCCGGCTTTGCACTCCGGGCACAGATCGACCAGGCGCACAGTGACGCTCCCGTCTGGGCCTTCGACCCGAGCGCAGGCGCCGCAGTGGGCGGCCTGATCGAACTGCTCAGCGTTGAGTGCGGCCACGTCGAGATCGTGGGGCGTCGCGTCGAACAGACAAGCGCCCGAACCGTCGGCGAAATCATAGTAGGTGGCGATGCCTTGCTGCTCTTGTCCGATGACCACCGAAGCAGAGGTGTTGTTACCGTCATCGCCCGAACCATCGGAGCAGCCTCCAAGCTGGCTCAGACTCAGCACAGCACAGGCTCCGATCGTCACGCGCGAAAGCTCCATGCTTCGCAGGATATCACAAGCTTGGTAAGCACAAGCCTCAAGCCCTGATTCTCTGGTTTTCAGGGTCCTGCCGGCCGAGCCGTGACGCGCTGGCGGGCATCGCAGGTAGAGCGGCGCCCCACAGGAAGCGCGAGCGATGTATTTGCTGCCCGTAGGTTCGCCCTCGAGTTGATGTTAGAATGTCTCGATGCGCGCCCGTCAGTTGCTCGTAACGAGCGCCCTTTTCGTAACGAGCGCAGTGTCGAGTTGCCGTTTTGGATATGAGATCCTCGGCGAGGATGACCCTGGCTTTGAAAGTGGTGGAGGCGGGCAAGGGGGGGACGCTGGGGCGAGCGGAGGCCTGGGGGGAGCAAGTCATTCTAGTGGGGGTAGCGGCGGGATCCCAAACGGGAGCGGTGGAGATGAGATGGGCGGTGCGGATGGTTCGGGCGGTTCAGATCCATTCACTTGGGACTTTCCGTACTGTGAGCGGCTCCCGCATCTTTCAGTCGCGCCGATGATCGATGGAGTGCTCGACCCAGATCTGCCCCTTCAGGATATCGTTCCAGCTGGCTTTCATCTTGCGTTCTGCATGACCGAGGGAGAGATGCCCGAAGGCGTCAGTATGCGGTACGCTGCGGCTTGGCTCTCTGATGGTTTGTACGTGTTTCTGGAGGTGACCGATCCTGATCGCGCGCCTGCGGCAGAGATGTCTCCCGTGTGGCAAGGGGATGGCGTCGAGATCTACGTTGATCACGACGCGACGTTCGCTCCGTCGGGCAGTTATGATGCTGAGGGGACTTTTCAGTTTGTCATGAGCGCCCCTTCGGATGACGTGCAAAACGGGAGCGGAGCAGAAATTTATCACGAGACGGCGCTGCGGGGTTCCTGGGATGATGGCCCGTTCATCTTGGTGCCGCGGCCTTTTGGTTACGTTGCCGAGATCATCATCCGCGCGGATGATCTCGCTCTAGCTAGCTGGTCGCCCGGGCCGGGAAGCCCTCTTGCGTTCGATCTGGGACACAACGTGTCGCTCCCGGTGGGCGAGTCGGACTGCGAAGGGAACAGGCTCGGTCAGTATTTCCTCAAGGCTGGAGAACCCTTCACCGGCGCTCTCGCCGACTATCCCTTCATCAACTCGAACGTGTTCTGCACGCCCGAGTTGGTCAACGAGGGACCGTGAGATTCTCCCTAGTCCCTATTCCGAGGTTGATTTTTTGTCGCACTTGCCGCCCGTCCTGACCCTAGGCACCATGCGGCGGGTGGTGGACGAGAACCTGTTCGACGAGCTGAAGCGGTACGTCGGTTTCTCCGAGACAGACGAACGGCAGCTGCACGCGCTGCGCCCGTTGCTCAGCTCCCACTTCGTCGCCTGCGCAGACGAGTTCTACCAGCGCATCCTGCAGCACGAGGAAGCGCGGCGCGCGCTCGCCGGCGGCGAGTCGCAGGTGGGTCGGCTCAAGTCGCTGCTTTGCAAGTGGTTCGAAGAGACCTTCACTGGCCCCTGGGACACGGCCTATTTCGAGCGGCACGCCCGCGTGGGTCGCAGACACGTCGAGATCCGGCTGCCGCAGCACTACATGTTCGTGGCGATGAACGTGATCCGTACCCATCTGGTGGATGCGGTACACCAGGAAACCGAGCCGGCAAGAGCACGCGCTCTGGTACGCTCGCTCGACCGCATCTTCGACTTGGAACTCGCCATCATGCTCCACGCCTACCGCGAGGCGTCCCACGCCGAGCTGGTGATGGCCAAGGAAGTGGCGGAGGAAGCGACGCGCACCAAGTCGGACTTCTTGGCCAACATGAGCCACGAGATCCGCACGCCGATGAATGCGGTGATCGGCCTCTCCCATCTGGCACTGCAGACGGATTTGACGCCCAAGCAGCGCGCCTACGTGGCGAAGATTCACAACGCCGGCACTTCCCTGCTCGGCATCATCAACGACATTTTGGACTTCTCGAAGGTCGAGGCGGGGCGTATCGACATCGAGACGACCGATCTGGATCTAGAGCACGTTCTGGGCTCGGTGATCGCGGTCGTCGGCCAGAAGGCGCACGAAAAAGGCCTCGAACTCTTGGTGCAGCTCGCGCCCGACGTACCCACGGACCTCCTCGGCGATCCGCTGCGCCTCAGCCAAGTCATTACCAATCTGGTGAACAACGCCATCAAGTTCACGGATCGCGGGGACGTGCGCGTGCGTGTCTCGCTCCAGCAGCACACTGGCGATAAGGTGCAGCTGCGCTTCGCCATCGAGGATACCGGCATCGGCATCTCGCCCGAGC
>CAYMQT010000098.1:10338-18275 GCA_964392575.1 uncultured Polyangiaceae bacterium | reverse complement strand
TCATACCCGGTACAGAAAATGATGGCGTCGAACTTCTCGGGCGGACCGTCGACAAAGCGGACCTTTTCTCCCTCAACCCCTGTCATCGCGCCGCGGACGGTGATTTTCCCTTTCCGCACGAGCCGGGGAAAATCCGAGGAAACAGTCGGATGCGCCTCGCCGATCAGATGGTCGGGTTTCTTGAGGCCGTAATCCTCCATGCGACCGTGGAGCCAAATGAACGCCTGGGTCACGATCTTTCTTCGCAAGCGCTCGGGGAGCCAAGCGGGGATCAGGGTGCCTTGATCGAGAGGTCGCCCCAGGATGTAGCGGGGGATGACCCACGCGCCCCGCCGCGCGGAGACAACTACTTTGGAGGCGCCTCCCGCTTCAGATAGCTCGCAGGCAATATCCATCGCGCTGTTGCCCATCCCGACGACGAGGACGTCCTTCTTTTCGAGATCGTGCGGCGACTTCGGGTCGCGATAATGGAAAGAATGCGTGACCAGCCCGGTAAACTCCAAAGCCGGGTGCGGATCGGGGTAGGCTGGAGACCAGTGGTGGCCGTTACAAACCACGACTGCCGAGAAGTGTTCTTGACGAGGCGTGTCTTCAGATCTTTCTTTGTAGGTGACCAGGTAACCGTTTTCGTCTGGCTGACAATGAAGCACTTCCGTTTGAAAACGAATGTCTTTCGTCAGGTCAAAGTGCTCTGCGTAAGAGCGAAAGTACTCAGCGATCTGCTCGTGCCCGGGAAAATCATCCCAAGTTTCGGGCATGGGGAAGTCCGAAAATGCGCTCATTTTGCGCGAGGTATTGATCCTGAGCGAGCGATAGGCGGCGCTTTTCTGATTGTCGCTTTGAAACACCCACAGGCCGCCGACCTCGGACCCTTCCTCAAAGGCGACCGAGGCAAGGCCTGCTTCCTTAAGCGCGCGCAAGGCCGACAGCCCAGAGGATCCTGCGCCGATCACCGCGACGCGAGAGCGAGCCGTGGCGTTATAGGAGGAAAGTGCGGTGAATTGGCTCATTTCGACGAGGGCGAGGGCAGGGGAGGTGACAATTCGTACCCCGGACGTTGGCACTTTCTTGGCGTGAGCGAAATCTTGGTACGATGGGGCCGTGACGCAAGGTTCCAAGCGGTGGCGGTCCCGTGAGTGATCAAGGACGCGAAGAGTTTCTCACCGAAGCTCAGGACATCATCGAAGTCTTCGCCCGCAATCTCTTGGCGATAGACGCGGCGCATAAGAAAGGCACTTCAGAGCCTGCGCTTCTCAACGAGGCGTTCCGAGCCATGCATACCCTCAAGGGACTGGCCAGTCTCTTTGGTGCTCATGGGCTTTCTTCTCTCACGCATCGTCTTGAAGATCTCCTCGACGAGATGCGCCTGGGTAGGCAAGCACTTTCGGCGGAGGTGCTGGACGTTCTTTTTGCTGCCGTCGAGGTTTGTCATCAGATCTTGGCGTCAGAGAAGGAGGAGGGCGGAGTGGACGAGATCGCGCCGCTCGTGGATCAAGTCCTCACTGCCATGGCCGCGCTCGGAACTTCCGCGCACAAGGGACCTTCGGTAGGCGGCCGAGTGGATCCAGGGATCCTCGCTGTTCTGACCGAGTACGAAGAGCATCGTCTCAAAGAGAACATCGATTCCGGGATGCGTCTTTTCAGGGTGCGCGTTCAGTTCGATCTCATGACGATCGATCAGGAGCTCGAAGCGCTGAAGGACCGCGCGCGAGCTTTGGGCGAGGTCATTACGTATCTTCCCACAGGCGAATCTACTCCCGCGGACGTCCTTGAGCTGGATCTGATTTTGGCTTCGGGAGAGGAGGTGGCCGTCATCGTTTCTCAGTTGGGTGGCGAGGGGACGATGATCGAAGAGGTGGCGACAGGTGCCCCCGAACCGGCGGCGAAGACTCAGCAGAGGGCGTTCCCCTCCATCATGGTAGGGGACGATTTTGGGGTCTCCCTTGCGCCATCATCAGTACCCGCTCCCGGCCATTCGATGAGCGTCGAGGCGGTGGACGGCCCGCGCGGAAGTCAGGCCGGCGAAGCGCGACTCGCGCGGCGGGCGGTGCGGGTGGACATCCACAAGCTCGACCGGCTCATGAACGTCGTGGGGGAACTCTCCATCCTCAAAGGCAACCTTCATTCGGGGGCGGAGAGGGTCCGCACAGAGTACAGCCGACCGTTGGGCGGTGAGCTTCATCGCCTGCATAGGATCTTGGAACGCCGGCTTTCGGATCTACAGGCAGGGATCCTCGAAATGCGCATGGTGCCCCTAGGACAAGTGTTTGATCGGCTTGCCCGCGGGGTGCGCCAGATCAGTCGTGACTTGGGGAAAGAGGTGCGTTTGGTCGTTACGGGAGCAGAGACGGAGATCGACAAACTCATCGTTGAGGAGCTGGGCGATCCGCTGCTTCATATGCTCAGAAACGCCATCGATCACGGCATCGAGGACGCGGAAGCCAGAATCTTGGCGAAGAAAAATCCGGCCGGGACGATCGCCCTCAACGCTTATCAAAAAGGGAGTCACGTTCTCATCGAAGTGGAAGACGACGGGCGAGGTGTCGACGAGGACGCCTTGGCGCGGCGTGCGGTGAAAAGCGGCGCCATCGACGAAGCGTCCGTGGGCAACCTGAGCCAGGACGAAATTTTGGGATTGATGTTCCTACCGGGTCTCAGCACTCGGGACGCGGTCAGCGAACTCTCTGGGCGTGGCGTGGGAATGGACGTCGTCAAAACCAACATTTCGCGTCTAGGTGGGGTGATCGACATCCAGAGCGAAAAGGGCATCGGGACCAAGATGACCCTCACTCTGCCCGTCACCCTGGCCATTTTCCGTGCGCTCTTGGTGACGGTTTCCGAGGAAACCTTCGCCATTCCCCTCTCGTCGATCTCAGAGGTGGTGAATTTGGATGGAGTGACCCGGGTGGTGGACGGCAGAGAGGTCACGACGCTGCGCGGCGTGACCCTTCCGCTCTGTCGCCTCAGGAAGTTCTTCTCCATCACCGATCAGGCGAACGAAAATCGCGATTACATCGTGGTGGCCAGAGTGGGCGAGCGCAGACTTGGACTGGTGGTGGACGGTATCGCCGGTCAACAGGACATCGTGATCAAGACCCTGGGTGCTGCGCTCAAATCCGTGCGTGGCTTTTCCGGGGCGACGGAGCTAGGCGATCAGCGGGTGGGTTTGGTGATTGACGTGGCTTCTGTGCTCGAGGAATCGCTGATGACCGGTGACCCCCTTCGGAAGGCGGCGCTTCATGTCTGAGACGAGAATGCCGGAGCCCACGCGGGCCATCAGTCGCGCGCTTTCTCAGGAGATTGAGGGTGGGGTGGCCGAGCTGCTCGCTTTCGTGTGCAACGGAGAGCAGTACGCGGTAGAACTCCGGACCGTACACGAAATTGTGATCCCGCCCCCCATTACCTTCGTCCCGCGCTCTCGCTATCCGGTACTGGGCGTGTGCAGCGTTCGTGGTGAGTTGGCGACGGTCGTGGATCTCAGGCGTGTGCTGGACCTTTCCCCGATGGACGAGACGAAGCGCGAACGCATCCTCTTGGCACGGGCGGCGCATGGAGAATTGATCGGGCTCAGGGTCGATGAGGTCAGGCAAGTCGTGCGTCTGAGTCCCAGTCAGATCGAATACAGCAGTCAGACTTTGGGTGGAGATGGTTCGGAAGGGGTGCGCGGCATCGGGCGCCCCAACCACCGAGATGTCATCGTGATCCTGGACTTACTGGCCGTTCTACAAAGAGGGTGCGCATGAGTCGTCCTCGCATAGGGACGACGAAGCGTGTCCGCTCCATGGTCGCGTGCGGCGTCGGGGATTCCTATTATGTCTTGCCGGTCGAGCAGGTGCAGGAGATCGTTCAACCCCTGAAGCTCACGAGGCTTCCGCATGCTCCGCTGGGCGTGGTGGGTGCGGTGGAGCATCGGCAAGAGGTCGTGCCCGTTCTCGATCTGGGGGCGCGGCTGGGGTTTGGGCCCACGGAATCCGTCAGGAGAAAATGGGTGCTTCTTCGGGGTGAAGGGCGAACGATCGGCGTGGTCGTCAGCGCAGTGCATGAGGTTTTCGCGGTGAGTGAGGGAGATCTTCGTCCCGCGCCGGACGTCGGAGACGTGATCGCAAGAGCTGCGTCCCATGTCGTGCGCTACAGGGATGACATGGCCTTCGTGCTCGATCTCCGGGCCATCGCGCACTTGGCTGAAATCGCGCTCTCCAAGGAAGCGGCATCGTGAGCGGGGGGGATTCATTCGGACTTGAACCGGCCAGTTTGCGGACCCTTTCTGCGCTAGCGGCGCTCATCAACCGCCGTTGTGGTCTCTTCTATGACCGCCGCGCTCTCTCCACCCTGGAGCGCCGCCTCGCGGTGAGAGTCCGCCAGCAAGGGCTCTCTTCTTTTGAAGAATACCTGAGCATTTTAGAGCGGGATACGGTCGAGCTCAGCGAGGTTTTCGAGATCCTCACGACCAAGGAGACGTATTTTTTCAGACAGGACTATCAGCTCGACGCCTTCGTCCATGAGGTCTTGCCCAGGATCGCAAAAGAAAACGGTCCGCAAGGACGACTCACGGTCTGGAGCGCGGGCTGTTCGAGTGGGGAAGAGACGTATACCCTTTCCATTCTGCTCTCCGAGTCCCCGCTCCTTGTGGGATGGAAGGTCAGAGTGCTCGGGACTGACCTTTGCGCTTCCAACATCGAGGCCGCTGAGCGCGGGATCTATCGAGATTCTTCCTTCCGCTCGACCCCCAAAGAGCGCATCGATCGCTACTTTTCCAAGGTGAGCGGCGGCTATAGCGTGAACCCAGATTTGCGCAGGAGTGTGCACTTTTCCGTGCGAAACCTGACCGATCCGGTGGATGTTCGTTCGGTGGGGCGCGTGGACGTCATTTTTTGTCGCAACGTACTCATCTACTTCGACGATGTTTCCCGGCATGCGGTGACGGACCTGTTTTATGAGCGCCTGCTTCCGGGCGGGTATCTTTTCCTCGGACACTCGGAATCGCTTCTGAACGCAGACACGAATTTTGAGCCTGTCCATCTCGAAGGGGACCTGGTCTATCGTCGCCCCGACCTGAAACCCCCTATGAGGGATCGCTTCTGATGAGCACGGATCGTGAATTGAGAGTCCTGGTTGTCGACGACTCGGCGCTCAACCGTAGGAGTATCAGTCAGATGCTTTCAGAAATACCCAACCAAAAGGTCGTCGGAAAAGCGGCCAATGGTGAGGAGGCGCTGCGGCTGGTCCGGGTGTGTGAACCCGATGTCATCACCCTCGACCTCGAAATGCCTCGCATGGACGGGTTCACCTTTCTGCGCATTTTGATGGCCAAGTATCCGCTCCCGGTTCTCGTCATTTCAAGCTATTCGCAGCAGGAAAACGTATTCAAAGCGCTCGAGCTGGGCGCGCTTGATTTCGTGACCAAACCCGACCTCCTCTTGCCCGGGGACCACTCCATTCGCGATGAATTGGCGGCGAAGTTGTCGATGGTGCGCGGCATCCATCACCTAAAATCGCCCAATCCAGCGTTCGCGCATTCCGTCCCTCCGAGCCTGCGCCCCCCGCCTCTAGAACGCCCGCCCACGAAGATTGTCGTCGTGGGCGCGTCGACGGGAGGCCCAAGTGCGCTCATGGAAATTGTGAGTGCGCTCCCGGCCACGACCAACATCGCCATGTTGATCGCGCAGCACATGCCCGAGACGTTCACCAAGACCTTTGCGGAACGTCTTGACCGTAGAAGCAAGATCCCGGTGCGCGAAGCGGAGCATGACGAGGTCATTCGAGCGGGGGAGGTGCTGCTCTGTCCGGGTATGCGCTGCCTCGAAATCGTGCGCACGGGCGAGCGCCTGAGAACGCGCGTCGTCCCCCCCAGCCGCAAGGACCGTTACTACCCCAGTGCAGACCGACTCCTTTCGAGCGCCGCGGTCGCCTGCCCCAGAGACTCTATCGGGGTCATTCTCACGGGAATGGCTGACGATGGCGCCCAAGGTGCTCTGGCCTTGAGACGAGCGGGTGGTCACGTGATCGCGGAGAGCGAGGAGACGGCCGTCGTCTACGGCATGCCGCGCGCCGTCTTTGAAATCGGTGCGGCCCACCAAATGCTCCCCCTGCAACAGATCGCGGGGACGATTCTGGGCCTCGAACAGTCAACCCCACGTCGCGACTGAATTTTCGTAGGGCGGCCCTGACCTTGGCGGTGGGCTCTAAGCCCTTGGAATTCCTCGTATCGATCACGTCTCACGAGGTCTTCGCTTTTGGCGGTGTTTTTGGAATAAGGTCTTGGAGGTAGGAGTTCGCTTCCTCAAACGGCCAAAGTTTCCTTTCCGCACGAAATTTATGACTCATAAGCCCTTGCTGGATCCCGTTCGCCTCACGGCTCTCGCCCTCGTTTTTGCTTTTGTGCCCGGTTGCTCGGCCGGAGGGGCTGCTTCGCAGCCTGAGGCGGGGAAATCGGGCGCGAGCCCGGCAGAAGTCGCCCTTGTCCGACACAATGGCCTTGTCCGCGGCGATGGCGAGTCGCAATCGATTGCCGATGTCGTCGAAACGGTGCTCCCTTCGGTCGTGAGCGTCACTTCCACCAAGAAGGCTCAAGCCCGTTCGCCGGCCGATCTCTTTTTCGGCAGACGCGGTTCTGGTCGACCGGCCCAAGGTCTCGGATCGGGGGTTATTCTTTCCGAGGAAGGTCTGATCGTCACCAACAATCACGTCATCGATGGAGCTGATGAGGTTCAGGTGCAGACCCACGACGGGAGGGAATACGACGCCTTGGTTGTCGGAGCCGATCCGAAGAGTGATGTGGCCGTGCTCAAGCTCAAGGGCGAGGTCAAAGGCCTGATTCCGATCCGTGTCGGTGATTCCTCGGCGCTGCGGCTGGGTGAGGTGGTCCTCGCCGTGGGCAATCCCTTTGGGGTGGGTCAGACCGTGACCATGGGGATCGTGTCGGCGACGGGACGTTCCGACATGGGCATCGTGGATTACGAAAACTTCATTCAGACGGATGCCGCCATCAATCCTGGAAATAGCGGCGGCGCGCTCGTCAACATGCACGGAGAGCTGGTCGGCATCAATACGGCCATTCTCTCGCGGAGCGGCGGGTCGATGGGGATCGGCTTTGCCATTCCGACCAACATGGCTGCACCGATCATCGAGTCTCTGAAGACGGATGGGCAGGTGTCCCGCGGATGGCTCGGCGTTCGTATTCAGGAACTGGATTCGGATCTAAAGGACGCCTTGGGGCTTCAGGGCAAGGACGGCGTGCTGATTGCTGATGTGGAGAAGGGATCCCCTGCCGAGAAAGGTGGACTTCGCAGCGGTGACGTGGTGACTCACGTGGGTAAGAATGCCGTCTCGAGCGCCGGACAGTTCAGAAATCTGATCGCGTCGTCGGGCGCGGCGGCGAAGGTCGAACTGACTCTCATTCGTGACGAGAAAAAGCGCGAGCTTACGATTTCACTGGGACAGATCCCCGGCGAAACGGAAACCCCCAAGCTCACCCCGAAGGACTCTGACGAAGGCTCTGAGGTCGAGGGGCTGGCCCTGAGGTCTCTCGATGACAATCTTCGCCGTCGCCTACAGGTCCCGGCCGATGTAGATGGGGCGGTGATCGTTCGCGTTTCGCCGGGTTCGAGGGAGGAGCGAGCAGAGCTTCGCCCCGGAGACGTCATCCTCGAAATCAACCGCAATCCCGTCAAAGGCGCCGAGGAAGCAAAGAAGCGTTACTCTGCGGCCAGCGGAACCAAGCTCCTCCGCATTCTGCGCGGCGGTTCGCGTCTCTTCGTCGTGGTCAAGTAGTCGTGCCCGTGGCCCAGGAGTGGTCACGAGAGGTTATAATTTATAAATGGTGGGTCGAAGAGGGGCGTCCCGCGGGCGGGACGTGCACTTACCCAAGGGACGTTTCGACCGCTAATTTGACCCCCACCAGGGTTTACGTAAACGCAAACCCTGGTGGGGGTCAAATT
>CAYMQT010000098.1:0-10328 GCA_964392575.1 uncultured Polyangiaceae bacterium | reverse complement strand
CGTTTACGTAAACCCCATGCGTTCTCGCGCCGTGGTCTTTTCCATGCTTTTCGGGGGAGCCGCCTTCAGGTGAGTATGAGTCACATCTACAAAAAGCCCAGAAAGAGCGCGAGAACATGTGCTCCCCCTCGCAGCGAAGCACGAGGCGCGAGCACCGCGGCCGACCATGTGGGAGGTCCCGGAGCGCAGGCGAAACGTAGGGAGGAGGAGTCGCAATTCACTTGCGACGACGGAGGGAGCGCTGCTCCCTCAAAGGATACAAACGCTGGCAGGACACCGAGAATCGTGAAGTCTTGGCAAATGTGGCTCATGCTCAGCCTCCTTCAGGCCCCCGGTTTTGCCTTGGGCGCGGAATCGGAGGCTCCTCCTCCGCCGCTCAAGGTAAAACCGGCCGAGCGCGCGCTCAAGGAGGACACTGAGGCGCCCTTGCCCCTCGATCAGCTCCCTCAGGCCCCGGAAGTGGGCACAGAAGCCAAGAGTCATCGGCGAGGAGGCGCGCCGGCCGTACCTGCCGCGCGGCTCCCCGAGGATGTCCCGCTTTCAGAGGTCAACGCGAAATCCAGGCAGGCGATTGCGGAGGGGCCGATCTCGGAGGAACTCAAGGCGGGCGCCTCGGATCCGGAGCTCTTGGCGCTCCGCGACGCAGAGCGCGTTCTTTTCCCGGAGCCCGTGCGCGGGGTTCAGAGCAGCTGGTCCTTCGATCTGCCAGAATCCGCCGATCCGTCCTCCCGGACCTTGGGATTGCCGCTCGTTCTCGGGAGCGATGCTTCGGTACCCGGAGTCGATCCCGAGGAGGTGAAGTGGCTCAGGACTCTCACGCTCCCCGATCTCCCTGTGCGCTTGGATCGCCGGGTCGTGACTTATCTCAAGTTCTATCGCGACAGTCATCGCGGCCGTACGATTGCCGCCATCTGGGCGCGCAAGAGCGGCCGTTACGTGGCCGAGATGAAGGCTCAGCTGCGTCGCGCTGGGCTGCCGACCGATCTGGTGTGGCTCTCGATGATCGAGAGTGGACACAATCCGACGATTCGTTCACCGGCAGGCGCGGTCGGCCTTTGGCAGTTCATGCCGGAGTCGGGGCGAATGTATGGTCTGACCGTCGACCGTTGGGTGGATGAACGTCGGGACCCGGCTCGGGCGACGCAGGCGGCGATCCGCTTTCTGTCTGATTTGTATCAGCGCTTCGGGAACTGGGAGTTGGCGATGGGTGCCTACAACATGGGCTACGCGGGGATGTCACGCGCCGTCAGCAAGTACAACACCAACGACTATTGGACGCTCTCTCGTTTGGAGAGTGGCTTGCCTTGGGAGACGACGCTCTACGTCCCCAAGATCTTCGCTCTCGCCATCGTGATGAGCAACCGTGAGGCTTTTGGAATAGGGCGGTCTGTGCTCGATCCGTCGGAGACTTTCGATACGATCTACGTCTCGCCCGCGACCCCTCTCGATGAGGCGGCCAAGGCCGCCGGCCTTGCGCGCGCTGATCTGGAAGCGCTCAATCCCGGCTACCTCGCCGGTCGCATCCCCCCCCAAGAGTCCGGCAAGATCAAAAAATGGCCTCTGCGGGTGCCTCCGGGGACAGGGGAAAAGACGCTAGCAAAACTAAAGCTGCGCGCTGCACCGGTCGAGACCCATCGGATTCGATGGGGGGATTCCATCGCAGCGATCGCGGATGACTACGGGGTGAGCGAGGCCGCTCTCGTCTCAGAGAACGCCCTCGAGGCCGGGGAGCGGCTGCGCGAAGGGACCGTGCTTCTTCTCCCGCCCAGTGCTCGCAAGAAAAGCGGGGAACGCCCTTTGAAGGAAGTGGTGCTGAACCGGACTTTGACTCCGGCCAAGGGGCAACGCCGGATTTTCTATGAGGTGACGCCCGGGGATCGCTTACCGGAAATCGCCGCGGCGCTTTCCGTGACCGAATCAGAGCTCATGCGCTGGAACGCGCTTGCACCCGACGCGCACCTTCGGGATGAAATGACCCTTCAGGCGCTGGTCCCGGAGGATCTGGTGCTGTCCCACGTCAGGCACCTGGAACAGAAGGAAGTGAGAACGTTTTTGGCCGGAAGTCCGGAATTTCACGAACACTTCGAGGCCCTCAAGGGCAAGAAACGCCTGCAAATCGCGGTTCAGAAAGGGGATACGCTCCTCAAGATCGGACAGCGGTTTGGTATGACCGTCGGGTCCATGGAAAGAGTGAATCGCCGTTCGCGCACCACGGAACTGGTTCCCGGCGAGCATCTGATCGTCTACACGGACAAGAACGTCGCAGAGAAGGACATCGCCGGAATCACCGGCGACCTTCCACCGGTGGTCGCGCCCATCCCCGAGGCGCTCCCGTGAGTAGCAGGACGAAGGTGCGTTCATGTCTCGATTGATAGGAGTGGTCCTCGCTGCCGGGCAGGGGACGAGAATGCGGAGCCAAGTCCCCAAGGTTCTCCACCCCGCCTGCGGACGACCGCTCGTCTACTACCCCGTCAAGGCAGCCCTCGATGTGGGCGCGGACGAGGTGATCGTCGTGGCCAATCCCGCTACCGAAAGGCTCATCGCGGACGGACTTACGCAGCACCTCGGGCCGGGTCGGTTCAGGACCGTCATCCAGGAAGTGCCGCGGGGGACAGGCGATGCAGCGCGGGCGTTCCTTTCGTCCGGAACCTTCGCTCCCGATGACGAAATCTTGCTCCTCAGCGGAGACGTTCCCCTCCTCACTCCCGAGGATCTATCGCCGCTTCTTAAGGAGTTGAGGGCGGGCCGGTTGCTCAGTTTCCTCACGTTTTTCCCGAGCGATCCTACGGGCTATGGTCGAGTTCTGAGAGGGCCGGACGGCGCGCCGCGCGAAATACGCGAGCACCGGGACTTGGTTAGCGAAGAGGAGCTTGCCACGACCGAGGCAAACAGCGGGATCTATGCAGCGCGCTTTTCAGCTCTTACGGACGCCTTGAGCAAGCTCACCCCCG
Source organism: uncultured Polyangiaceae bacterium (assembly GCA_964392575.1). Lineage (GTDB taxonomy): Bacteria > Myxococcota_A > Polyangia > Polyangiales > Polyangiaceae > NIC37A-2. The sequence continues at coordinate 7,377 of CAYMQT010000098.1, read as the reverse complement.
AAAATGCTCAAGGTGAATACTATCTGACCGACATCGTTTCCCTGATTTCCCGCGCAGGGAGCGTGGGCACGGCGACGGCGGTCGAATCCTCTCTTCGAGGTGTCAACGACCGCGCACAGCTCGCGGCGGTAGAAGAGATTCTTTTTGCTCGTCGCCGAAAAACGCTCGGTGAGGAGGGAGTGACCGTCGTAGGGCATCCTCTGGTTGACGATACGGTTGTGATTGAAGCCGACGCTACGATCGAGGACGGGGTCCGTCTCCGTGGCGCGACCCAGATCGGAGCCTCTACCCTCATCGACGTTGGATGCGTCATCACCGACAGCGTGATCGGACCGAGCGCCCATATCAAGCCGTATTGTGTCGTCACCGACAGTCGTGCCGGCGCGCGGGTCGAGCTCGGTCCTTTCGCGCACCTCAGACCCGACAGTGTGCTCGAAGATGACGTGCATGTGGGCAATTTCGTTGAGACCAAGAAAGCGCTCCTCAAGAGAGGCGCCAAAGCGAATCACCTGAGCTACCTGGGGGACGCGGAGATCGGGGAGCGGACCAACATCGGGGCCGGGACGATCGTCTGTAACTACAACGGATTTCAGAAGCAGCGCACGGTCGTTCAAGAGGACGTCTTCATCGGTAGCGACTCGCACCTGGTGGCGCCGGTCACCATCGGCAGAGGTGCGTATGTAGCGACGGCTACGACGGTGACTTTTGATGTTCCCCCCGATGCTCTCGCTGTCGGTCGCTCACGGCAGGAAAACAAGGCCGGCTACGCAACGAAGTTGCGCGAGCGTTTTCGGAGCGCCGCCGAACGAGAAAAGAAGAAGCCTTAGGTTCTAACCGAGGACGACGGTCTCATGCGGACCGACGGCCACGGGCCCTTCGGTCGAGGCCTCGAGCGCGTCGAGGAGCGGGAGTCCCCACGCGATGGGTGATTCGCGGATAGAGAGAAGCTCTGCGTGTTCCCTGGCCCATCTCGGCGACCACTCTTGTTCCGTTTGGGCGCATCGTACTTGTGAGAGGCGCGCTCCTGCGCCATCAGCGGGGGCGTGGGAGCTGAGAAGGAGTCCGACACCGAGAGGCGAAAAGAGACGAGTCCTGAGGAGGTCGGGGGAGGCCTCGTCGGCGGCGAGCAGGACGATGTCTCCGCCGTGGCACGAAAGCCAGGTCTGGGCTTCGAGTAGTCCCATCGAGAACGTGGACTGTCCTGCGGCAAGGGACGTGGAGAAGGAGCGGTTTTCGGTCGTGAGGGTGATTTGCCCGGCCGCCGTGTTGTGGACGCTGGCCTGGAATTTGAGCGGTGAAAGGGTGGGTTCCGTGGCGATCTGGCGGAGCAAATCCATGGTTGTCGTCAGTTCTCCGTATCCAGAGGCGAAGACCGTTGCGATCTCCGCGGTCGCGAAATTCGGTGCTTCAGAGGAGCCGCGGAGTTGAGTGAAGAGCTCTGCAAAGAGACGGGTGAGGACGCTGGCTCGTCCGCGCGCACGGAGGGGGAGAAGTTCTGCTGGGGGAAGGGCGACCGGTTCGGGGCGGGCCGGGGACGTGAGCGCAGACACATCCCCGAAGTGTGGCGTCCAGAGGGCGACTTTGCGGACGAAAACCGAGGGGAGGACGAAAACCGAGCGCGCCTCGTGAGAAGGCTTCCGCTTGCTCAAGCAAACGGTGACGTTGCTCCCGCCGAAAGCGAAGGAGCTACTGAGAATCGTTTGGGGCGTTTGAGTGGATCCACCGACGAACGGACTGAGTGAAAGGTCGGAGTCCTTCGCCGCAGGTGTTTGCGGGGGTAAAACTCCTTCGCTGAGGGCTTCCAAGCAGAAGACCGCTTCCGTTGCGCCAGCTGCGCCCAACTGATGGCCCGTTTTGTGTTTGGTGGATGAAAAGCAAGCGCCGCTCCCCAAAACGCTCTTCATCGCCAGGGCTTCCATCGCGTCGTTCTTCTGTGTTCCCGTCCCGTGCGCGTTGACGTAGCTCACCTCGGATGCCGCGACCGATGCCACTTGGAGGCAGCGCTCCATGGACAAGATCGCCCCCACGCCTTCGGGGTGCGGTGCCGTGGGGTGATGGGCGTCGTTGCTTTCTCCGGCCCCCAAGAGAAACATTTCCCCGTCTGCGCTTTTTTCGAGGATCAAGAGAGCCGCGCCTTCGCCAATGCTGATGCCCGCGCGTTCTTTGGAAAAGGGCGAGCAGGGATCGGGGGACAGCACGCCCAGCCCCGCGAAACCTCGCACGGTGAGTTCACACAGGGCGTCCACGCCGCCGGCAAGGACGACGTCGACCACACCTGCGTGGAGCCACCTCTGGGCCGTGGCGAGTGCTTTGCCCCCGGAGGCGCAGGCCGTGGAGATCACCAGGCCTGGACCCGTGCAATCGAGTTCGGCGCGCAGAACGTCTAAAAGAGCGTGATAGGGATGGCAGCGGTCGAAATCGTAGTCGCTGGGTCTTTGGTGATGGCGTCGCTCTTCAAGCAGCGCTTCCTCCGTCCGATCGATGCCACCTGTCGAAGAGCCGATCACGAGACCGATCCGCTTTGGACCCACCCGGGACCTATGCTGGTGCATGAGGTCCTTCAGCGGCGCGAGGCAGGTCAGAAGGAGACGCACCGAACGACTGTCGCTTTTTTGTAAGGCGGGCGGGGGCGACGTGAGGGGGAGACTCACGCGACCGGAATAGCCAGAAATCCCCAACTGCTCGGCATGGGACGTGAGTCCAGATCCAGTCAGCGCCTGGCTGAGGGGCTTTGTGGTGCACAGGCCACCGTCGAGAGAGCATCCCGCGCCCAGGGCGTTCACCCAGGACCAGGCGCTGATCCCGGCCGGGCTCAGAGGACGGACCATCTATCGATCCGCGGCGGCGAGTTCCTGAGGCAAGTCATGCTTCATCCGGTCGCGCTTCACGGTCAGATAGCCCGCCGAGTGCTTGTTCGGCGGGATGTGAACCGGAATGCGGCCGATGACCGGGATGCCCAAGCGACCCAGCGATTCAACCTTCTCCGGATTGTTGGTCATCAAGCGCACGGACCGCACCTTGAGAAATCGGAGCATGGCCGCCGCAACGTCGTACTGCCGCGCGTCCACCGGCAGGTGGAGTTGTTCGTTGGCCTCAACGGTGTCTGCTCCTTTTGCTTGGAGCGCATACGCACGCACCTTGTTGGCAAGACCGATGCCGCGGCCCTCTTGCCTGAGGTAGAGGATCACCCCGCGCTTGTGCTGTCCTACGATCGCCTGAGCCGTTTCCAGCTGTTCTTTGCAGTCACATTTGAGTGAGCCAAGGACCTCTCCCGTCAAGCATTCGCTGTGGACTCTGACCGGAACCTCTAGGCCGTCAGAGATGTCTCCCATCACCATGGCCAAATGTTCATCGCTCAGGCCGGGATGCGCTTCAGGATCATGGTATCGGAAGACGAGGAGCTGAAATTCTCCGAACGAAGTGGGGAGAGGCGCCTCAGCGAGATGCTCAAGACGTGGATCGGTCTGAATGTTTGCGTTCATGGCCCGGGGTGAAACATGGTTCTCGTGTCCCGTTCGGTCAAGAATCCGGCAAAGGGAGGACGAAACGCCCGTATTTCTAGGCCTCGGACTTCACCCGCCTTTGATGTAACGGTGAAGAGACCGTTCCTTCCTTCTCGTTTGACGCGGGCTATCCGTTTTTCTCGATGCAGCGTGACTCCTCATGCCGCGCTGCGGCACAGGTTCAGAATCATCATTTCTAGAGTCGCCTGGGGGGTGCGCTGAGAGCCGCCCTTGAGATCGAGATCCGCGCGACTCAGTTCAGAAAGCCAGAGACTGAGCGCTCCGGGAGGCATACCGCGTAGCTGGCCTGCGAGCTCTTGGGCTTTGAAAGGAGGTGCGCCTGCCGCTTTGGCGGCGTCAGGTGGCGAAAGTCCCGCACGTGTCGCGTGGTCAAATTTGATCAGCTGCCGCGTGGCCCAGGCGAGGATGCCGATGAGGGGAAGACCCCGGTCTGCGGGATCATACACTTCGGAAAGAAGGCGCAAGGCTTCGCCCTTGTCCCTGCGTCCGACGGCACCCACGAGTTCGAAAACCGAGGCGGTTCGCAGGCGGACCACACAGGCGCTGACGGCCTCCTCGGTGACGGGCTCACCGGGACCTACATACAAACAGACTCTTTCGAGCGCATCGAAGACCGTGGCCAGTTCTGGTCCGGCGAGTTCAGACAAAGCCGAAGCCACGGATCGAGAGATCGGGTGGCCCATGGAAAGTGCGCGCTTCTCCACCAGGGCCGGCACCTCGTGCCGTTTCGGTGTTTCGCAGCTGATGAGCCAGCCGTTTTTCTTTGCCGTCGTGTAGAGCTTCCGGCGCTTGTCGAGCTTGCGCGCGCTGAGCACCAGGATGGTGCTCGGATCCGCAGATTCTGCGTAGGCGGTGAGCGCGTCGAAGGGTGAGGTCGAGGCTCCCTTCGCGTCAGTATTTTTTGCGGGTTGATCCCAAGCCTCGATGTCCCGCGCGTGGACCCAGCGCTGGGCCGCCATCATGGGCATCGTCCGTGCGACGGCCAAAAGCTGGCCCACACTTGTGGAAGCGGCGTCGAGGGTGTCGTCATTGAGACCCACGATGCCCCCTTCGGTGACCCGCTTTCGGAGCGCGGAGATGACCTGATCGCTCAGGTGCCGTTCCTCTCCCACCACAAGATACACGGGCAAGAGTTGCCCGGATTGGGCTTCCTTGATTGCTTGTTCCGGAGTCACGCCCGGGTTCTACCTGATGGGGCGGGCAATCTGCACCGACCTGTAGTATCTCGCAGCCATGGGCGTCTTTTCGCCAAAATCTGGGAGCCTTGTCGTCATCGGAAACTTTGACGGGGTGCATCTCGGGCACCGGGCGGTCCTGACCGAGGCATCGGCCGTTGCGGCAAAACTCGGGCTGGCGATGACGGTCCTGACGTTTGAGCCTCACCCGGCTTTGGTGCTGGGTCGCGGCGCGCCTGCCACGCTCACGTCCGTTTTGCGCAAGACCGAACTCTTGCAGCAAGTGGCGCCAGGGATCCATGTCGAGGTCTACCCCTTCGATGAAGCGGTGGCAGCGCTCAGTCCCGGAGAGTTTGCCGAGCGGATTCTTCGAGACAAACTCCGGGCTCGCGTCGTCCTCGTGGGTGAAAACTTTCGCTTCGGAAAGGGACGTTCGGGCGATTTCGAGACGCTCGTGAGTTTGGGTGAGAGGCTCGACTTCGAGGCGCGGGCGCTTTCCCTGGTGGGTGATGGGCAAGGGGCGTTTTCCAGCACCCGCATTCGGGCCCTGCTTTGTGATGGGCAAGTGCGACAAGCCGGGGAGCTTCTGTCCCGCCCTCATCGTCTCACAGGGGTCGTCGAAAAGGGAGATCAGCGCGGACGTACGCTGGGATTTCCCACAGCAAATCTGGGCGAAGTGATGCAGCTCCTCCCCGCCGACGGAGTGTACGCGACCCACGTCTCCAGCGCGGACGGGGAGTACCTTGGAAAAGGCGCGCTCAACATCGGGAGCCGACCCACAGTGGACCGGCCGCACGCGGTCGAGGTGCACGTGATCGGAGTTCCACAAGTACCGGCGGTTCCACAGATACCGGCGGTTCCACAGGTGATACCGACGAGCGGTGAATGGTACGGACGACGCCTCCGCGTAGACTTGGTGGAGAGGATCCGTCCTGTCGTAAAGTTTGCTTCCCTGGACGACTTGCGGCGCCAGATCGAGCAAGACATCAGAGAGGTGTGTGCCGTGCTCGAACGCGCTGGGGGCGGTCATGGGACATAGAAATAAGGGCGCCGGCCGCTGCGCTCGGTGCCGCCTTCACGTTTCTCGCTGTATTTGCGCCCACATCGTTCCATTTGAGTCGCGACACAAGCTTGTCTTGGTCATGCACTGTCGGGAGACGGAAAAAACGACCGCTACCGGACCCTTGGCCCTTGAGATGCTACCTCACAGTGAGCTCTACGTTCACGGACTCGCGCAGCGTCCGCTTGACCTCTCGCACCTGCACGAGGCAGGGCGTCGGGTGCTGGTTCTCTTTCCTTCCGACGACGCAAGAGTTCTGAGTCAAGAACTCTTGGCGGAAGATCCCCGGCCGGTGACTTTGATCGTTCCCGACGGCAACTGGCGTCAGGCGACCCGGGTCCCCAAACGGGTTTTGGGGGTCACGAGCGCCGAGCGCGTGACTCTCGCCCCGGGCGAGCCGACCCACTGGGGGGTTCGGCGGGAGACTCGCGCCGCAGGTCTCGCTACTTATGAGGCCATCGCGCGGGCCTTCGGAGTCCTTGAGACTCCGGAGCTACAGCGGAGGATGGAACGCTTGTTTTCGCGACTCGTCAGGGAGACCATCGAGTCGCGCGGCTACGACAGGCAAGGGCAGACGGCTCCGTGACGCATCAGAATCGAGAGGTGGCCCTGGGCAAGACGCTCTCACTCTTGGCGTTTGAAACGAGCCATCTTCCGGTCTCTACGTCGCAGCTCCAAATCTCAGGCCGCCTTTCCTTCTTGCTCAAATACCAAGACTCAGTGGGGCTCGTGTATGGCGAGGCGAGTCCGCTTTTGGGTTATGGGGACGATGATGTGTTTCTTTGTGAGCAAGATCTGCTGACTCTCAGCGCGGGCCGGTTCAAGCGAGCGCTCGACGAGGCGCGGGGGGCTTTCCTGGACGGCGAGAGTCCCCTGACGGTCACGGCTCCGCTGATCTCCAAATTCGTGTCTCCAAGCGCCATGTTCGGCTTGGAGATGCTGCTTTTGAGTGCGCTTTCCCGTGAGATCCATGTGCCCGTCTGTCGCCTCCTGACTCCCCATCCTCATTCGTCTTTGCGCACGAGCGCTGTGCTGGAGCCGCTCTCTTTTACCTTGGAGCAGGAGCTTGGTGTGGCTCTTGGGCGGGGCCTCTCTGCGTTCAAACTGAAAGTGGGAAAGGACCTCGACCGCGAGGTGCGAGCTCTTGAGCGAATCAGAGAGGTGTTTGGCTCTTCACCCTCGCTCCGTGTGGACGCCAACCGCGCGTTCACGGACGATAGGATGCGTGAATTTCGTACGCGCACGGAGTCTTGTGGAGTCGAATGGTTGGAGGATCCAACGGAGCGGCCAGACACTTGGGCACAGATCTGGGGCGATTCGTCCACGTGCCTTGCCGTGGATGAGCCGCTTGTGGGGCGCGCTGCCTCAGCCGAATTTCTGCGAAAGGTGGGCGCCAAAGTCGTGGTGCTCAAGCCCATGGCGCTTGGGGGATTTTCAAGGTGTATTTCTTGGGCCGAGTGTGCGCAGGAGATCGGGGTCGACGTGGTGGTGTCGCATTTGTTCGACGGTCCGGTGGCGCTCGATGCCGCCGCGCACCTGGCTCTTGCCGTCGCCACCCCTGAGCGCGCCCAAGGGCTGGGACTCCATGTGGGCCTGAGCGGATTTTTGGCGCGGGGGT
>CAYMQT010000097.1:0-18363 GCA_964392575.1 uncultured Polyangiaceae bacterium | reverse complement strand
GGTGGGCGGCGGCTACGCCCTTACCAGTTATGAGATGTGTTCTAGCCGGCTCCGCTCGCGACGCCTTTAGAACACTCTTAGCGCACGTCCGAATACCTGCTGCGCGGTCCGCTCTGTTGGTCGAAACGCGCTCTGTTGGTCGAAACGCGCTCTGTCGGTTGTTGTCCTCCCCTCCTCCCTACATTTTATAATATATATCGAGTAACCCGGTGCATGGGAGCCGGTGCTGGAGCAGCAGGGCGCTCGCGATGGTTTTCACACGTGCTCTAACGCTTTTTGGCGCGCGCGAGGGCTGCATCCACGGCGCTCTGACTGAAGCCTTTCAGGATGGTGCCTCCGACGTCGAGCACGGGGATGGAGCTGCCGCTGAGGCCTGCCGCTTTTAGCTTGCTCCGCATTTCTGCCGCCGCTCCAGGATCTTCCTCGATGTCCTTCTTGATCACCTTTGCGCCGACGCTCTTGAGGTAGCCTTCGGCTAGGTGGCACGGCTTGCACCATTCCGCCCCGTAGACGATGGCGTCCACACCGAGATCGGAAGGCGCTGGAGCGTTTTGCGAAGGAGGAGGCGCCAACTTGGCAATTTCAGATTCGCGTTTTCCTCGACCGAGACTCTCCCACGCTTCCCTTGCGAGGGCGCGTACAGGCAGAGTTTCTCCGGACTCCACTTTGGACAAATCAGTTACGAAGACATGCCCTTCTCCGCCTGGAGAGTGCCCTTCGATCACGACGCGCACGGTCCCACGAGCGTGGGAGGGAATAGAGACCGGATCCTCTGTGATTTGAAAATGTCCCTCTTCATCCACCCATGTGTACAGAGCTCCGGTCGTTGCTTTGCTGACCGAAAATCCGGGTGCGACGAGAGAAGTCGAAGGGGGTGTCGCCGTTTCGCTTCCAGTGGAGCCCGCGTGCGACTCTTCCTTTGAGCAGGCACTCACGGCCCCGGCGAGGGCGGAGAGGAGGAGGAACGTTCCGATAAAAGATCGAGAGATCATGGTGATGAATCGGCGGGCTCGCGATTGGCCCCGGTTTTCCATTTCAGAACCGCGTAGCGGGTGGTCTCAAGAAGGCCCCAACAGATATAGACGCCGAGCAACCAGACAAGAACAAACTCTGGCTTGTAGCGATTCCAGATGATGGCGCTGCTTGAGAACGCAAACAGGATGAAAGCGATGGATCCGGCGTTCAGCTTCAAAGTCTTGAACGAGGGGAACTTGACGCTCGAAACCATCAAGAGTCCGACGGTGACGGTGAGGATAAAGATGGCGATTGTGTAGCGGGGAGCGCCCAGGGCGCCGTTGACCGCATGGTCTGAAAGGACAAGGGAGATCAGAACACCGCTGGCCGGTGGAGAAGGGAGACCCACGATATGCTTTCCAGGTGCGGTGGGCGTGCCGTCGTCTGCTGAACTCAGCACATTGAACCTCGCCAGGCGAATGGCAGCGCACGAGACGAAGCCGAACGAGGCAAGCAGACCGATCAAGTTGAGTCGATGGAGGACCCATTGATGGACGAGGAGCGCCGGGGCGACACCGAAGGAGACGATGTCCGCGAGCGAGTCCATTTGCAGGCCGAAAGCGCTCTGAGTGCGGGTGAGGCGCGCCACCCGTCCATCCATCAGATCGAAGAACATGGAGAAAATGAGCAAGACGGCGGCGCGATAGAAGTCGTCTGCCGAGGTCTTGGCAGACGAGTTGGCGAGAATGACGATGGCATTGAATCCGCAAAAAACTGCGGCCAATGTGATCGCATTGGGAAGGATGAACAGGGTCTTGCTCAGATCGAAACGCCGAAAGCGCCGAGGGGGTTTCTGAATTCCCAGACGCCCGAGGGAAGCGCTCGGTCGTTTTGCGGCCCGACGCGCTCTCTTCTCCTCGGCTTGCACGCCGGGAACCTAATCGGGCCGTCAGAAATCGTCAATTTTGGCCCGTTGGGCGCGGGGAACGTAGGATCGTCGGCGTATGAGTCTCCCCCGAGTCGATCTACCGCCTGATCGGACATCGCGTTCATGGCCACGGCAACAGCAGTTTGTCGCTAAGCTGTTGAAGTTACTTGGAGTTTTATTTCTCGCCAGTAGCTCATCCGCTTGCGCGGGGCTCGCTTCTGCGAAGGCCGGCGACGATAGGATGTCCGAGCTGCGGGCCGAAAATGACCGCCTGGAAGCAGAGTTGCTCGAACTGAGGGAGAGCTACTTGTCTAAGCAGCGGCACCAGGGGTGCCCGGCGATCCCTTCTCAAGGAGAGGGTGAAACGCCCACGGAGAGCGTGCCCGAGCCTGACGGGGAGCTTCCTGTGGTCAAGCTCGCCCCGGAACCCCTCGAAGGGGGTGACGATCCCGTGGAGCGTGATTTTAACGCTTCCGTAAGACTATTTCACGAGGACGAGAGAAGCGGAGAGTCCCAAGAGACGCGTCCGGTCCTCAAGGTGCGCGGTCAAAGTGAGGCGTGGGTGTATCATCGCCGTCTCGACGAAGCCGAACGAACCGAGGCGGCCTTGGTTCCTGTGTCCCCCTCCGGGAAGCGCCCGACTCAATCTCCCTGAATCTCATGGATCGGTAACGTTATGACTGTTGAACGAAAGCTACTTTTTCCTGTGCGGCGTCGACTCCCGCGACTCACCTTTTCGACGCTTCTGGTTTTCGCGTGGCCGTTACTTGCCCCAGAAGCTAGCGCCCAAGAGTCCGACCAAGGATCCGCTGCTGCTCCCAGAAAGACTGGTGTCGAGGCCATGTACGGCGGTGTCACCATTGCCGGAGCCCAAAAGGACGGGGACCCTGAGGAAGAAGAGTCCAGCTTCGGTTTGGGCCGCATGTACGGGGGTGTGACCGGCTCCGCGGGCGTGCACGGAAACCGGATCGGCGGCCCGAAGAGGAATCTCCCGGAGTTTCACGTAGTGAAGAAGGGGGATACTTTGTGGGATCTTTCGAATCAATACTACGGATCTCCCTGGGCGTGGCCACAGGTGTGGAGTTTGAATCCACAGATCGAAAATCCGCATTGGATTTATCCGGGTGACCAAGTTCGTACTGCTTCCGGCCAGAGCACTTCTTCGCATTTCCCGAGGGATGACAACTCCGCGGGAGGCGGTGGTTTCATCGGTCGTTCGCGAGTCGTCCCCGAAGGCACGATTTTCACGATCGACCATGGGTATATCGGTGATCCCGATGAGGACATCTGGGGAGAAGTAGCCGGCGCGCACCGAGACCTCATGCTTTTGACCGAGGGGGACATTCTCTACTTGGTGATGAATGAAGGCGTGGATCTTCGCCTTGGGCAGCGCTTGAACATTTTCAAGGAAGTGGCCGATCCGCCTGAAGTGGAGGATGCACGAACCCCACCGGGAAAGATCGTGAAGATCTACGGGACCGTGCGCATCGACGGCTGGGATAGAGACAAGCGGGTCGCCAAGGCGAGTTTGATCGAGTCCGTCGACATCGTCGAACGCGGTTACAAGGTGGGGCCCGTGGGTCGCCGTTTCGATGTGGTCTCTCCCAAACAGGCATCAGAAGATGTCGAGGCGCGGATCGTGGGTGGCCTCTACCCCCACGTCTACTTTGGCAATGACCAGGTTGTCTTCATCGACAAGGGTAGCGAGGACGGACTCGTGCCTGGCAATCGGCTAAGAGCTCTGAGGCGTGGTGACACATGGCGTCGCAAACTGAAGACAGCAAACTATCACGCGCGCATGCGTCTCGAGCTGGGTGATCCCGACGTTCCGAAACCTGAAACTACCCCACTTCGCGGCGATGACGAGGACTTTCCAGACGAGGTCATCGGGGAAATTGTTGTGCTGCGCACGGAAGACTACAGCTCCATCTGTATGGTGAAGAGCACGACGCTGGGCCTTCAGGCTGGCGAAAGGGTCGTGGCCGTCAAAGGGTACTAGTGCTAGCTTGCCGAAGCCCAGGAAACGTAGGTTTCCCGGCTGGTGCCCGATGGAAACCCTCGTTACGGTCAGTTTCACCCTAGCAGTGATCGCTTACTCCGTAGCGTCCACTCAGTATTTCGTGAATCTGGCTCGGGGAGCTGACGAGGCGAGGACCCGGATGGCCGCGCGGATCCTGATGCTGGCCGCCTTCCTTCACTCGCTGCACATCGTAGCGGCGTCCCTCTTCACGAACACCTGTCCGGTCGCGAGCTTGCGCTTCGCGTTGAGTGTCGGAGGACTTTTCGCGGTCGTTTTGTTCTTGCTCGTCCGGGTACGCCCTCGTCTAGACCCGCTTGGCTCTGCGGTCGCGCCCCTTGCTTTGACCTTCCTCACGACGGCGCAATTCATCGGCCAAAGCGCGGCACCTGTCGGCGTCTCCAAGGGACTCTTGGCCTCTCATGTGGCGGCCAATCTGCTTGGCCTTGGATTCGTTCTTCTCGCGGGTGGCTGTGCGGCCTTTTATGTCTGGGTGGAATCACGCTTGAAGAAGAAGCGCCTCGCGGCCATCGGACGGCTTCCTTCTCTCGATGTTCTCGACCGCGCTGGGCGCAGGATGCTTCTTTGGGGTTTTCCTCTTTTGACCTTCGGTGTCGTGACCGGTGGATTGTTCGTGACGCAAATCGACACCTCTTCATTGGCGTCGCTTCTGCGATCGATCCTCGGATACGTCGCTTGGGCTCTGGTCTTAGGGGTGTTGGTGTCGCGTGCGGTTCTGGGCTGGTCTCCCCGCCGGAGCGCCTATGGAACGCTGCTCGGAGTGGGCTGTGTCTGCCTGGTACTGCTTGTTTACTTGTTGCGCCCGCTGCTCGAGGGGTCCCTGTGATCGTCGCCGTCGGGGTATCTCATCACACCGCATCGATCGAGGTGCGCGAGAAGATTGCTTTGGACAAAGAGCAGTCTAAACAGCTCGTAACGAGTCTTGTGGATGAGCCGCACATCGCGGAGGCATTCATCGTGTCCACCTGCAATCGGCTGGAGATCTTTGCCGTCGCGGTCAAGGACGATCCGTTTCATCACGCGGCGGCGGCGCAAGCGTGTCGAGACTCTTTGCTGACGAGAAGCGCCTCTGCGGGTCCTTCCATCTACACGCATACCGGTACGAACGCCGTCCGTCACCTGATTCGCGTGGCTTCTTCTTTGGATTCACTCGTCGTGGGAGAAGCGCAGATTCTTGGTCAGCTCAAGGAAGGGTTCGAAATCGCGCGTACGGTTGGCGCGGTGGGAACCCGTTTGCATCAGCTCTTCTCCGTGGCTACGCGCGGCGCGAAACGAGTACGCACGGAGACGACCATCGGGATGGGTCAGGTCTCCGTCCCGTCGATTGCCGCAGATCTAGCGGTTCAGATCTTCGGGGATCTGAAGGGACGCCGGGCGGTTTTGATCGGTGCCGGGGAGATGGGTCAGGCGGTCGCTCGCCTCCTTCGTGCTTCTGGTGCGCAGCTTTCCGTCGTAGGACGCACCGAGCATCGGGTAGCCGCCCTGGCCGAGAAGTTTCAAGCGGAGGCTCACCCGCTGGCCGCGCTTTCGGAGGTGCTCGTCGACGCGGACATTGTCGTTTCTAGCACCAGCGCGCCGCATCCGATCCTCACGCCGGCACATCTGGAGCAGCGCAAGCGTAGAAGGGGCGAAAAAAACCTATTTTTGATCGATCTAGCGGTCCCCCGCGACATCGATGCAGACGTCGGTAAAATCGACGGTGTTTTCCTCTACGACATCGATGACTTGTCCGGGGTGGCGAATCAGTCTTCGGAGATCCGGGGGGCCGCCGCCAAGGAGGCTGAAGGGATCGTGGAAGGTCTGGTCCGGGATTTCGAGAGACGTTCGCAAGCGGAGCAGGTCACCCCGATGATCAAAGCTCTGAGAGCAAAGATGCGATTGGCGCTGGAGGAGGAGCTTGGGCGTAGCCTGCGGGGTCGGCTCAAAGATCTGGGGGACGAAGAACGCACGGCTTTGGCGAAAATGTTGGATTCCGGATTGAGCCGGATCTTGCACGATCCGGTGACGAGGCTGAGGGATGCGGCCGGGCGAGGGGCGGGGACTGAGGGGGAGCGGGCCTCGGCGGAAGATTACGTGGCGGCTTTGTCCGAACTTTTCGATCTCCCCGACGTGGGTGAGGATGAATTGGACGTGTCGAGTGTTCGGCTTCCGAGCAAGGGGATAGAAGGGACCGCCCCACCCCCGTCCACGCCTCGCGAGGTGAGGAGTTGAGTGAATGAAGGAAAGACGCCTCGTAGTTGCGACAAGAAAGAGCGAACTGGCTCTGGCTCAGTGCCGGCAGTTTTTGGCGAAGCTGAAAGCGGAGCATCCTCATCTTGTCATCGAAGAGCTGCATGTCGTGACCACAGGGGATCAGGTGACGGACCGTGCCCTGTCAGAGATCGGAGGCAAGGGACTGTTTCTCAAGGAGATCGAGGAAGCGTTGCTGGACGGTCGCGCCGACATTGCGGTCCATTCGCTCAAAGACATGCCCCCAGAACTTCCAGAGGGTCTCAGTATTGGATGTATTCCAGAAAGGGAGGATCCCCGAGACGTACTTGTGACTCAAAACCGGGTTCCGCTCACAGACGTTCCGGAAGGAAGCACTTTGGGTACGTCCTCCCTCCGCCGTGCGGTTCAGCTGAGCGCCCTGAGGCCAGATTTGAAAGTGGAGGCCATCCGCGGGAATGTTGGCACCAGGATTCAGAAGTGCCGTTCGGGAGTCGTGCACGTCACCGCGCTTGCGCTGTCAGGACTCAAGCGGCTTTCATTGCAGGCGGAGGCGGATCAGATCCTTTCCATCGACGAATGTCTGCCGGCGGTAGGGCAAGGCGCCCTGGCGATTGAAGTGCGGACCGGTGAGACGGCTACGCTTGAACTCCTCTCCGTTCTTCAGCACGAAGAGACCGCCCTGACGAGCTACGCGGAACGCGGCGTCATGACGGCGGTGGAAGGGGATTGCAAAACTCCGGTGGCCGCTTACGGGGTCCGGCAGGGGGATGACCTTTACCTGCGCGCTCTCCTTGCGGATGCGGACGGCACTCGCCTGCGGCGTCGGGAGTCCCGGTCGAAGTTCCCACGGAGCGCGAGCGAAGCGCTGGACCTAGGGCTCGCCTTGGGGCATTTGATCAAGTCTAGGTAAAAAGTTACAGAATTGTCGTCATTGGCCGTGTGCCAATCCCGTCATGGAGTGGGTTCGTGGGGAACAAAGTGCGTGATACAGTCCGCCCCATGTTGATTCCAAGGACACTCAAGGCGGCCTTTGCGCTGCTCCTCACCCTCTTCTTTGTTCCGTTCGCCGTAGGTTGCGGAGGCTCGCAGGCTCAGGTCAAAACTGCGGATCACATCGTTCCAGGAACGATGCCACCGGGGGGTGAATGGCCCGGGGTGTACTACGATCAGTTGTACGGTTTTCTCCATCTCACGGAGATGAACGGTGCTGTGCAGGGCGCCTGGGAAACCACGGCCGGAGACAAATGGGGTGAGCTCTACGGGGAAGTCAAAGGAGACGTTCTCAAGTTCTCTTGGACTGAGCACAAGAAGGGTGTCGTCGGTCCCACGGCGAAGAGCGAGGGCAAGGGCTACTTCCGCTACACCGCAGGGAAGTCAGGAGAAGCTCAGGAACTGAAAGGTGAGTGGGGACTCGGTGAGAATGCCGTGGGTCACACCTGGAATTGCCTGAAGCAGTTGAACATGGAACCCGATCCCAAGAGCGTTCGCCCCGATGAGATGGAGTCGCGCGTGGGCGCTGTCGGATTCGACGGGGCCAAGGGGGACTCTGAGGTCGGCACGACGGAAGAAGAAAAGAAGGAAGAGGGCAAACCGAAAGAGGAAGGCGCCTCAGACGATCCGCTCTGAAGATCGCGTCTGAAGATCGCAAGACCCCAAAGCCCAGGAGACTGGGCTCAAGAAAACCCACCCGACAGCCGTCGCGTGGGTTTTCCTTTCATTTTTGAGATGTGCTATAGCCGCGACGCCGACTTGGAGCGGCATCGTCTGAGAGGAATCAAGTGCCTGGAGTTGCGACGAGTGGTTTGCAGTTTGAAGAACCCCCCATCTTCGAGCGGGGTGCGCCGGGACGAAGCGCCGTATCTCTCGATGCGCTCGATGTGCCGGAGGTGGATCTCAAAAGCGTTCTGGGCTCTCTCTATCGGGGAGCGGCCGCAGAGCTCCCTGAGGTGAGTGAGCCTGAAGTGGTGCGGCACTACGTGCGCCTGAGTCAGTGGAACTTCTCCATTGATACGCAGTTCTTCCCTCTCGGTTCCTGCACGATGAAGCACAACCCCAAGGTGAATGAGTGGGCCGCGCGTCTACCAGGGTTCGCGGGCGTGCACCCACTCAGCCCCACTCATCTGTCCCAGGGCTGTTTAGAAGTCATGGTGCGCTTGCAGGAGTTGCTTGCGGAGATTGTGGGGCTTTCCGGAGTCACCCTACAACCGGCCGCCGGCGCCCAAGGTGAGTTCACCGGGCTTTCGATGATGCGGGCTTATCATCGATCGAAGGGACGCGCTCCGCGTAAGATCCTGATCCCCGATAGCGCCCATGGCACAAATCCGGCCAGTTGTGCCCTCAACGGGTTTCTCGCCGTGCCCTTCAAGACGGGCGCGGACGGACTCATCGATCCGGAGGAATTCGCCCGCGTGCTCGAGGCGGCCGGTGATGACGTGGCGGGTTTGATGCTGACGAACCCCAATACTCTCGGCATGTTTGAAACCTCGTTGCCCTTGTTGGCGAAGCTCGTCCACGAAAAGGGTGGTCTCGTCTATGGCGATGGGGCCAACATGAACGCTGTGCTTGGGAAAGCTCGGCCAGGGGATGCCGGCGTGGATGTGATGCAGTTCAACCTGCACAAGACCTTCACGACTCCGCACGGGGGAGGCGGGCCAGGCTCGGGTCCCGTCGCGTTCGTCGAAGCACTGGCTCCGTTTCAGCCCGGGCCCGTGGCGCGCCGAGAAGGTGACGGATTCATTCTCGACAGCGATCGCCCCCTATCCGTGGGGAGGGTGAGGTCCTTCGTCGGTAATTTTGGCATGATGGTGAGGGCCTACACGTACATCCGTGAACTCGGACCGGATGGCCTTCGCCAAGTCAGTGAACGCGCCGTTCTCAACGCCAACTACCTGGCCGCGCGACTCAAGGAGACCCTGCCTCTGGGGTTTGAGACTCAGGCCCTGCATGAAGCTGTTTTCACGGACAAACAGCTGGAGCAAGAGACGGGGATCAAGACCCTGGATGTGGCCAAACGCCTCATCGACTACGGCTTTCACCCCCCTACGGTGTACTTCCCTCTCGTGGTCCGCGGCGCACTCATGGTGGAGCCGACTGAGACGGAAACACGTCAGACGATCGATGCCTTCGTCCAGGCAGTCAAGGACATCGTTCAGGAAGCGAAAAACGATCCGGAACTCGTCAGATCCGCTCCACATCTTCCGCGCGTGCGCCGTCTCGACGAAGCGAGAGCCGCGCGCAAGCCGCGCCTGCGTTGGCGTCCGCTGAGCGAACGAGAAGAATAAGTCCTCCCTCGAAGGCACGCCTCGCAAGCAGTCGTCGGGAAGAAGATGTTCCGCGCGGCGTTTCCTGTGCGGCGTTTTCTATGAACTGCGACGTATGGATCGAGGCAGTGTGGCAGCGCTTCCTTGAGGAAACTTGCGTCAGGGCGCTCAAGGCATCACCTTTATCTTAGGGTGGCCGCAAAATGACAATCAGCCCCGTTTTCCAAAGGATGATTCCGCACCAATCCTTCCCCCTCAGGGAAAAAGGACGATGGCCGGCTCTCGGTGGAATGGTGCTCGCGCTTCTTCTTTCAGGGTGTGGTCCTCGGGTGTCCCTGGCCGATTCGGAGGCGTCTGATTCGGAACTTTCTCTTTACGCGCGATTTTTTGGTTCAGAGCCTGTCGATGATGCTGACTTGGGTCCTGCTCCGAAAGCGCAGGACGACCAGCAGGCGTTGGCCTTGGAAGCGGCTAGTTGTAGAGCAAAGATTCAACAAGCTCAGGAACAACCCGCCCTCCCAGGAGCTCCGAAGGTGGAAGAGAGACGGGCGTTGCTTCTCGCCCGCGCGAAAGCAGAACCGGTTCTTTTCCTCTCAGAGCCGAAGTTCACGGGTGAAGTGAGCAAAGGGATGCAAGCGCGACGGAGCACGCTGCTCGAAACCCGCTATCCCTACGACGCTTATGGCGAGATCCTGAGGATCTTCCGGGGTAGTCCAGAGCGTCTGCGGGAACTCCTCTTGCGGGACGGATACTTCTACACGGACGACCCGAGGGCAGGTCGACTCTTGACCTATGAAGTGTCGCTCGAAGATCTCTACCGGGAACCAGAAGTGAGATTGCTGCGAGGAGCAGAGGAGCTTCGAGTAGAGAGGCGTGCCGGCGTCTACTACTACGCGAGCGGCAGAGAAAAGGATCAACGTGCGTCGCTACTCTTGTTTGACAGAGTTTCTCTTCCCTCGGAAACATGGGGGCCGCCCCTTCATGTGGACGTGCGAGAAATGACGCAAAGAGAGGGCATCACGGGGCTTCGGGTCGTGAAGTTGGGTGAACAAAGCATCGTGGCCGAGGTGCGCTACTCAGATGAATGGGTCCCCGCCTTGATAGAACGCGAGGGTCTAGGATTGTCCCTCGACTGTCTCTTGGTGGAACCGGCAGACGCGGCGCGGTTTGGGCGCGCTCGGGATGAGGCGTATCGTCGTACGCTCGTTCTTAAAGCTCTCCGAGACGCCATCACAGCGCAGGTCCGCCAAGGCCTCCCCTTTGACGAACCACGCACGGAACGCGGTCAGCAAGATGGCAAACTGCGGGACCTCTGGGAGATGGCGTACTTTGGCGGGAAGCCGAAGTACAAATTCAACGGAGATGTGTATCAGGTGTATAGCGAGAGCGGAGAACCTCTTGCCCCGCAGGTGTGCGTCGACTTCGTGACCGAAACGCTCGAACGTGCCAGCGGGATGCACTTCACCGCTCGTCACGAAAAGCCGAGGAAGGTCTTGGGCGCGCTGAATTTCGATGATCTACTCGCGGAGGCGCGACGCCAAGAACTCGGACTGCGCGCCTACGCGCGGACCAACCCCCATCGACTGACTCTCCATGACTATCCGCAGAGTGAATGGGTTCGTTACGAGAACATCGAGCCGTTCTTCGCGTTTTTGGAAAAGGAGAAGGAAAATATTCAGCCAGGTGACGTCGTGATCATTCGCGGGCGTGCTGCTTGGGATCGCTATGAGGAACTCCACACGCACACCTTCCTCATCTACGAATCCGATCCCCTCACGGGCATGCCGACCCTCTTGGCGGGGAACTCTGGCAAGCCTCGAATTTCCACTTGGGACGGAGAGATGCTGCGTGCTCCCAAGCGCAGCATCAGACACAGAATCCGGCCCAACATGGAGTGGCTCTACGATCATGTGGTCTTGAAGGCGCCCCTCAAAGGAGAGCGTTGGTCGGCTCCTCTTGCCGTCGCGGAGCGGTGATCAGCGCCGACCGGGACGCTGATGCTGCGCGCTTTTAGGCAGCGGTGGGTTTGTTCTTTCCTTGCATCGACGCGTAGACGATCACGCCACTCAAGCACAAAAGGCCTGCGAAGATGGGCATGGCTCGTACTGCGGCGGTTGATCCGACGTCCGCGAGTACTCCCGTCATAAAGAGCGCCAGGCCGTTCAAAGCCTTGACGATGAAGTTGTAGACTCCAAAATAGATACCGGTCGATTTATACTTACTGAGATCGGCGCAGCGTGCGATGGCCTCTCCTTCGAGCCCGAGCACGAAGGCGCAGCCGGGACCCGCGCAGGCGAAGACAATCATGGCGGTCTGAAGCGGTGTGCCGACGAGACCCTGGCCGAGAAATCCCGCGCCGATGTAGGCGACACTGAGACCTACGGTCCCAAGCATCGTGGACTTTTCCCAGCCGAGCTTTCGAGAGATACGCGGTACGAAGATAAACGTCGGGACTGCGGACACCAAGAACGGACCCAAGAGCATGGTGACGTCACCGAGGCTTCCGCCGAGCACTTTCTCCGCGATGTACGGTGCTGCCGCGGTCATGATGGTGAGCGACATTTGAGCTCCGGCGAAGAGAAGGATCACCGCCAAGAAGCGCTTGTGGGTCAGGCTCGCCAGAAGGATCTCTTTCATCGGCGGCAGCTTTTCGGCGGCTTTCGAGGGCTTGAGGCCAGGCGGTGCAGCGAAATAAGGCAGCACCATCAGGACGGTGCCCACGCCGGCGAAGATCAAGGCGCCTGACAGAAACCCATAGCTTTCGATCAAGGGGGGACTCACGACAAAGCCGATCCCCGTGGCCAGGAGTACGCCCACCCCGAGGGCGTTGGAGAGGGCTGTGCGTGTCTTCTCGTTGCCCTGAGAATAATCTTCGACCAGCGACCAGTACGGGATCGCATAGAGAGTATAGCCAACAAAAAAGAAGAACATGCCAAGGGACAGGAGGACCCACCTCAACGTTGGAGGCATGGCGGCGCTCGGGGCAAACACCAGCGCCAACCCCAAGGGCGGGATCGCGAACGACATCCAGATCAGAGAGCGCCGCTCCCGACCCGCCCCGACCCAGCGATCACCCAGGATACCGGCAAGCGGATCAGTGACCCCGTCAAAGATACGGAAGGCAAAAAAGAGGGCACCGACCGTCGTGGCGGCGAAGAGCGGCCCTACATCTGTCTCTTTGCCGACATCGGCGAAGCGAATCACCCATTGAAAGAAGAACCGGGCGAGCAACATGATGCCCAGCTGTCCGGCCCCGTAAAGAATGAGTGGTAACGCACGCATAGCCGCCGAGTTTACTCGCGACCGGTCTCGCCTGACCAGTGTAGTGAGAGGCACGCGACAACCGTGGCGAGCGTCCTGCCGCTTTGAGAGGAGGTGGATATATATAATTTATAAAGACGAAGAACAGCCCAAGGCACGCGAGGGCGAAGAACAGCCCAAGGCACGCGAAGACCCGAAGGGGCTGAGGAGTGACGCGGCGCGGAAAACCGCCGCCGAACCCGAGTGGACGAAGTCCGGGAGGGTAGACGGTCCGAATCGCAGATGAGGAACGCGAAGCGTAGTCAACATGTGTGAGGCGCCGGATTTTCCGGCGGCGGGTGGGGGTGAGGAGAGCGCGATTCATTCGCGCCGACGAGGGGGTTCTCTAACCCCCCAAAAACACAGCTCTTAAGCTGAGGGGATTTCGTGGCGTAGAGGCAGCACCAGGATGTCGGTCTCATCGGTCGGATCCGACTCCCACGGGGGAAAGGGATCCGGGAGGTGGCGCCAGCCCATGGGACCGATCAGCATCTCTGAGTCATCGAGCAAGCAAGCATCGAGGCGCTTTTTGATCTCGGTCCGGTCGAGATCAGAGCCGATGATCACAAGCTCCTGGCGACGGTCTCCGTACGGTCCCCGAAATTCGGAGTGGACCGCTTCTCGCACAGCCTCATCTTCCGGCCACATGTCTTCAGGGACGGTACTCCACCAACGTCCCGCGCTTTGATGACTGCAAGCGCTACCGGCCTGCGACCAAAGACCGGAGTCATTCATCCTCGATGCGAGCCAGAACAAGCCCTTGCTCCTCATGACCCCGGGCCAAGGCTCGTGGAGACATTCCCAAAGTCGATCAGGGTGGAAAGGGCGGCGGGCGCGGTAGACGAAGCTAGTGATACCGAGCGCGTCGTGCACAGTGGGCTCGCGCAGGTCTCGGGGCTCCGTCTGTGATTGCTCATAGAGCGCGGTTCCGATCAGCTCATTGATGTCGATCGTTCCAAACATCGTTGAAGTGATCTGCGCTTCGGGGTTGAGGCAGGTCAGGATACGGCTCAGCCGTGACAGGTCATCGGTGGATACGAGATCCGCCTTGTTGATGATGATTAAATTGGCAAATTCGACCTGTTCTGCCAGCAAGTCGGCGAGCGTCCTGTTGTCCAGGGTATCCATCGCCAGACCCAGAGTTTGCAAGTCTTCCGCCTTCTCCCAGTCGGTCAGAAAATTCTTGGCATCGACGACCGTGATCATGGAATCGATGTGCGCGACGTTCGCGAGAAGCTCGCCCTCCGGATCCTCTTGATCGAACGCCATCGCGACAGGAAGCGGCTCAGCCACGCCTGTCGCTTCAACGATCAGATGATCAAAGCGCCCCATCCGCGCGAGCCGAGAGACCTCGAAAATGAAATCATCGCGCAAGTCGCAACAGATGCAGCCGTTGTGGAGTTCGACGAAACCATCGGACGTCGATGCGATCGCCGTACGTCCCGGGTGCAGCAACATGGCGTCGAAGTTGAGCTCCGCCATGTCGTTCACCAGAACCGCGAATCTTCGACCATCAGCATGGCCGAGGAGGTGGTTGATGATTGTGGTTTTCCCTGCGCCGAGAAAGCCGGACAGGACGGTGACTGGAAGAGTCGGCATCTGTGGTTACCTCTACAGGAGAGGTAAGGTCAGTCTAACACGCCCGCGCGTTCTCGCAATTGCGCGCGCCTGGTTCTTTCGCTGAGCCGTGTTGGTCGCTGTGTTGGTCGCTGTGTTGCTTTCGTTGAAGCGTGTTTTTAGGGGCAGCGCGTATTAGAGCGTATCTCATAACCTGAGATACGCTCCAAACAGACACATCTACGCATCGAGCAGACCTGTAGATTTGGCTCCGCCGACGCTCGCCTCACCCATTTGGGGTGGGCGGCGGCTACGCCCTTACCAGTTATGAGATGCGTTCTAGTTCAGTACGTAGGCGCTGCCGTTGAAGGCGTAGCGCCGTGGCCCTACAGTCGTCCATGGAAGCTGCAAGGGTTCGAGTCCCCCCGCCGGATGCTTGTCTTCCGGAAAAGGATAAGACTTCTGGGTCCAGCCGAGGGCGCGCAGCGGTCTCAACTCCAGAAGCAGGCCGTTTGGACCAGGGACAAAAGCCACCGAAGACATGATGCGGTTTCCCTTCAAGGAGCGAGCCGTCTCTGCGGCAAAAATACGGGTCAGGGACTCACCGATCACCTTGTAGACAAACAAAGCCTGCCTGGAGACAACGTCTCCCCCCAGGGACTCGCTGGCCTGTGCTTCGAGCACTGCATGAACCAGGATCTCTGCCTTCCCATCTCCGATGAGATCTCGGGTGGTCACGGAGAGGATGTCCTTCGGATCTTTTACGCCGATGGTCAGGTAGGTATAGCTCAGACCTTTTTTGAATCCTTTTCCGAACACGACCAGATCGCGTTCATGGACGAGGACCCGCTCCATTTGCTCGTCCTCCACCACGTCGGTCACGAAGTCGAAGGACGGCTTTTTCCCCTGCTTTACGCCGCGATCCTGCTTGTAAAGGCCGTAGACCCGGTCGAGGAGTTCATCGGAAGTCGGAGGGCGTGGGGGCGGTGGGGCTTGGACCGCGGGGCCGAGCGCAGGGGTGGCGGAAGAGGCTTGTACTTTGGGCTCCCAAGAGGTCTCTTCGAGCTGAGTGAGTCCGGCGCCCTTCCAGCCAAAGGTGCGTGACTTCACGGTCTGCCACGGCAAGAGGGCCGACAGGATGCCTCCTCCGATGAGGGGTTCACGGAAGCTGCCTGGGTCGAAACCCTTACTCGACCCTTGCGCGATGAGGATCCGAGCAGACTTGCCTTCGGACGAGTACTCAATCTTGTTGGTCACGTTTCCTTCGGGGGTGACGATGCTGATCTCATGCATGAAGATCTGAAGCGGAGCTCCGTCTGCGCCCAGCTTGAGCACTTGCACGACTTCCCGGTACTTGTCATCGGTCCCCAGGCGCTTCTGGAGGACGATCTCGCCGCGGCCATCCCCGTCGAAATCAACGAGCGCGAGGTGCGTGACCTGTTTGGCGTAGGTGACGTCCATTTCGTTGAAGTAGAACTGCTCGCCGCCCTTGTAGCCGGGCCCGGCAATGCTGAGAAAATGGCCGAAGATGGCCACCCTCTCGACCCCTCCCTTCCCGGTGAGATCGCCGTAGACTTCCCGCGCGGGTGTGAAAGGGAGGTTTTTCGGCTCCAAGATGGTTTGGATGATTCCCGTTTCCGACCCGAAGGTGAGGGGAGGCATCTGAGAACCAGAACCAGAACCACTTGTCGCAATGCTCGAAACTCGGCCTATAGAGCTTGCGTCGAAATAGCTCAGCTTGCCTCGGAGGCCGACGCGCACAGATTTTGCGGGAGGAAGTGAACTCCACGGGATCTTGGCTTCCAGGGTGTAACCGGAAGAGGTCGGTGCCTCGATGGCGCTCGCGCCGGGAGCGCTCTTTCCGTCCACGAGCACCAGGGCGGCGAGCTTGCCAGGATCTCCCGGGTACACAGCGATCTGATGGCTGCTTCCGGCCCGGTTCACTCCCGGGAAATAGAGATCGAGCACGAGGCGGTCCTCACCTTGTGACCCGGCCTTCGTCCGCACGATCTTGGAGTCGTCCAGTTTCGCGCCGAGGTAGAGGAAATTCTGATCGTATCCCACGAGCGCTGAGTGCTTGGTCTGCTGCCCGGACTTGTCTTTGAGCGTCACAAATCCGCTTGGCCATTCGCGCAGGGTGCCGTCCATACTCACCTTTCGTTGCATCATCGGCTCTGCGGCCAGGTAGGACTCGGCGTGAGCGAGGCCAGGCAGGGAGAGGAGAATGAGAAAGGTGAGGAAACTGCGGACGAACATGGAACTCTGAGTCATGGGCGAGGGGGTGCGAAGGGACCCTAGAACATCCGGCGGCAGGATTCGAGACGCGCGGTCGCCCTGGTAGCGGCGCGGTGGCGGTGCGGCGTCCGCCAACTTCAGCGTGGTAGGAAAGTGGCGCTGACAAAAAAACTACAGAGCTCAGGTGAAATGAGCATTCGGCGTCGCCGGCTGCCGAAACGGAAGCTCCATTGACCCTTTGGGACCCGTTCTGTATTCCCTGACATGCTTCAGCAAGGCCTCCGTGAATGTCTCACTTTTGACGACGTCCTGCTGGTCCCCGCGGAGAGCGATGTGCTCCCGGTGGACGTGGACGTCACCTCCCAGCTGACGCGGAAGATCCGCCTCAATATTCCCGTGGTGAGTGCTGCGATGGACAGCGTGACCGAAGCCCGACTGGCCATCTGTATGGCTCGTGAGGGGGGCATCGGATTCATTCATAAGAATCTCACTATCGATGAGCAGGCTCGCGAGGTAGCCGCGGTCAAGCGTGCGGAGACGGGAGTCATTTCAGATCCTGTCACCATCGCTCCTGATGCTTCGCTCCGTGACGCCCTCGACGCCATGCGCAAGCACAACGTTTCTGGCGTGCCGGTCGTGAAAGGCTCGCGGCCGGTGGGGATTTTGACGTCGCGCGACATCCGTTTCGAGGAGAATCTGGATCAGCCCGTCTCGGCGCTCATGACGGAGAATCTCGTCACCGTGAGCCCGGGCATGCCGACAGCAGAAGCGCGCGCGCTTCTGCACAAGCATCGCATCGAGAAGCTGCTTGTGGTCGAGGATGGAAAGCTGGCCGGACTCATCACGATCAAGGATCTGCTCGCGGCCGAGAGAAATCCTTTAGCCGTCAAGGACGAGAAAGGGCGCTTGCTCGTGGGCGCGGCCATTGGTCCGGGTCGGGACCGAGATGAACGAGCGGCGGCGCTGGTGGAAGCCGGCGTCGATGTCCTCTGTGTCGATACGGCACACGGACATCATCTGGACGTTCCTCGCGCGGTTGCAAAACTGCGGAGAGACTACCCCAGCTTGCAGATCGTGGCGGGCAATGTCGCGACGGCTGAGGCGACCAAGGGGCTGATCGGAGCCGGAGCGGACGCCGTGAAGGTCGGGATCGGCCCCGGAAGCATCTGTACTACTCGCGTGGTCGCCGGAGTTGGCGTGCCGCAGGTGACCGCGATTTCGGATTGCGCGGAGGAAGCGGATCGTCATGGAATTCCGATCATTGGCGACGGTGGGATCAAGTTTTCCGGCGAAGTCGCCAAGGCGATTGCGGCTGGGGCATCGACGGTGATGATGGGATCCATGTTTGCGGGGACGGACGAGGCACCCGGTGACATCGTTCTTTATCAAGGTCGAAGCTACAAAGTGTACCGAGGCATGGGCTCCATTGGAGCCATGAAGAAGGGGAGCAAAGACCGCTACGGTCAGGCGGGGACGGCGGATGAAAAATTGGTCCCGGAGGGTATCGAAGGGCGCGTTCCTCATCGAGGCGCACTGGCCAAGATCATCGCTCAGAACATCGGAGGGTTGCGCGCTGCCATGGGCTACACGGGCAACTCCACGATCGAGGAGATGAGGAAGAACGCAAAGTTCATTCGCATGACCGGACAGGGGCTCCGCGAGAGTCACGTGCACGACGTGATCATCACGGAAGAAGCGCCCAACTACCGCGTTTAGGATCCCGCTCCGGGGGCGCTGAGCGATGACGTTCCGTCCTTGACAGGCCGCGGGCCCACTGCCAGCTTCCGGCGCGGAGAGATGTCCGAGTGGCCGAAGGAGCCTGATTCGAAATCAGGTGTAGGTGCAAGCCTACCGTGGGTTCGAATCCCACTCTCTCCGCC
>CAYMQT010000096.1:0-18779 GCA_964392575.1 uncultured Polyangiaceae bacterium | reverse complement strand
ACACCCGAATCCACCAAACACACCGCCGCGCGGTAGGCCGCTTCATCGGCCTCAGCCTCGTCGATAGCGATGTCCTTCACCCGAATCCAGTGCTCGGCCGCCTCTGCAGAATCTCCTGTGCGCTCCCAAGAATCCGCCAACATCCTGAGCGCCGCCCGATCGTCCGTTTCAGCGACCAGCTTGGCCAGTACGTCTCGCGCCTCCTTGGCGCGCCCCAGTCTCGTCTCCAGCACCGCCGCACGACGCAGAGTCAGCACCCGGGCCTCTATGGGATCCGTGCACAGGTTCTCGCGCGCCTTGAGCACTCGGGCCAGCTCTTCGTCATTTCCCGTGCGATCCGCGTCCCGTTCCACGCCCTTGAGAGCGATGGGGTTGTCCGGTTCAAGTGCGTAGAGCGCACGGAAGCTTTCCGCTGCGGAAGCGAAGCGCCCGAGCACCTCCTGGCGCTCAGCGATTTCACACAAGAGGCGAGCGCGGAGTTCGTCCGGGGCCGCTTCTAGTTCCAAGTCCAAGAGCGCGTCGAGTCCCTCTTCCTCCGACATCCCGCCCAGACGAGTGAGCAGCGTCCGTGCTCGTTCGACGACGGGCAACAAACTCTCCACCTGCTCCAGCAGATCTGGCCGCTCTGCCTGCGACGCGGCTTTACGCGCGCGGGAAACCAAATCTACATCCTCAGGGAAATCCCCAGCCGCGTGCACCAAAAGTTCCGCCGCGCTACTCACGTCCCCGAGAAGTTCAGAGAGCGC
Source organism: uncultured Polyangiaceae bacterium (assembly GCA_964392575.1). Taxonomy (GTDB): domain Bacteria; phylum Myxococcota_A; class Polyangia; order Polyangiales; family Polyangiaceae; genus NIC37A-2. The sequence continues at coordinate 18,033 of CAYMQT010000096.1, read as the reverse complement.
CGCAGCCAGAACACTGAGTCCGCGCCCTATGGGAAAACGACGCTCTTCGGCATGAACTTTGACGCGATCAACGAAATTTGCAGCCTCCTCGGCCACACCCGCCAGCTGAGTCGCAAAGGCGCACAGGTTTTCATAGTCCGGCACCTCGATATCGAGTGAAAGCGCCTGACGAAGCCGCACGAAGGCAAACTTTGGCTTGTCGAAGTGAGAAAGCCCGGCCACGCCAAACATCAAACACATTTGCGCGCCGTGCGCGCCGCTGGCGTGGCGGAGGCAGTCTTCGGAAAGCTTCTCAAACTTGCCCCACATCTCATCGAGCGCGTCAGGCTCATCGGCCAAAAAGTGCGCGAGAGCATCGAGCAAGGAAGTGATCGTCTCTTGCTCCGGAAGCATCTGAGCCGCGCGCAAGAGAATATCCACGCGTTGCTTGCGGCCGACGGATTCCGTGTCGGCCAGATCCGCCGCCTTGGCGAGCCACCGCGCACGCTCGCCGTCGTTGGCAGCAGAATCCGCCACTTTTTGCAGAGACGTCACCAGGTGCGCGTGCCCGGCAGTGGATTCTGCGAGACGCGCCATCAAAACGAACGCCACCCCCTCCGCAGGGACCGCTTCAAAAGCAGCGCAGGCATGTAAAAGCGCCTCCTCCGAAAGTCCGCGCTCCTCCAGCTTGCGCGCGGCCCGATAGTGCACCGCACGTTCGCCAAAATGTCCCAGACTTGCCTCGGCCAAAAGGTCATAGAGCGCGAGCAGCTCACCCGACTGTTCCGGCGACGCGCAGCCTTCGGCGATACTCAGGATTTCCGTGAGCAGGGGGGCACGTCGAAGTGCCTGGCTGGCGAGAGCAAAGGCCTCCTGTTTATTATCGCTTTCAAACAGCTCACGAGCTGCAAATCCGAGCAAACGACCCGAACGTGTCGCGTCCTCGGTCTGACTGGCCGCTTCCTTGAGCAGATCAGCCGCGACCTCCGGCCCAGCCATTTCGTGCAGGTAGTGCGCGAAGAGCTCGAGTCCGCCCTCGGGTTTGAGATCGGCCGCTTTGAGCCATAAATGAACCGCTCCGACCTGATCTTGCGCTAAGTCCCAACGAGCAGCGCCCACGCGCCGGAGGGCTTCGGCCCGTCTTTCGAGCGATTCTTCCCCCTCCCCCGCTTCGGCGAGTTCTGCCTGAATTTCGAGGACGGCGAGCGCGCCGTCGGCTTCGACGTCGGGATCGATGTCCTGCAAACATTCGCTGACAAGGGCAGGATCTGCACCCTGAGCAAGGGCTCGTCGAAGGGCGCGCGCGGCTGCCATGGGCTGCTCTGCGCTCATTCTTTGACGCGCGAGCGTCAGGGAAAGGGAAGCTCGCTCTGATCGATCGGAAGCAACCAGCCTGCGCTCGGTGATAGCAGCGAGAAGTTTGGGCGAGCTGGTCGATTTGGCGAGTTCAAAGAGCGCATCCAGCACTTGTATGGAGCGAACCCCGGTCGCCGCCAACACTTGGTTGCCGATCTGTTCCGCGTCATCAGCGGACAAATCACCGAGCCTACCGAGCACGTCAGCGATGTCTGAAGCGAGGGGCGCTATGGGTGCGGCTTCTTGCAAGACGGCGCCCAAAGCTTCTACCAGCTTTTCCGTGTCTTCTGCCCGGACTGCCTGGGCCAGATACTGACGAGTGGTTTCTAAATCGCCCGGACGAAGGGCGAGAGCCCGCGCCGCCCAGGTGAGCGCGAGGCGGTGTTGCCCGCGCTCTTCCGCAGAGCGACAAAGCAGAGCACAAGCGTCCGCCCGAGCCACGAGCACCGAGAGGGATTGCTCGAGGAGACCGGCACCGGCCGTCACCGGAGAGCTGAGCGCCACGAGCGCCCGCGAGGCAAGGGCGCGTTCACTCTCAGGTTCCCGGCTGACGGCGTTCTCCGCGGCGGCCTGGGCTTCTTGCACATGCCCCAAAGCGAGAAGCATTTCCGAAGCCACGGCGTCCGCCACGGCCGCGGCAGGGGGAGGCAAAACGGCAGCGAGGCGGTGAAGCGCGTGCGCTCTTCCGCTCGGGTTTCGTGCGCGTCCGGCGACAATCAGCGCAAGAGCCGCCGCACCGAGGTCGAGTTCTTCCTCGCCGGACAGCAGGGGCTGAATCACTTCAAACGCATCCCCCCACGCGCCCCGAGAACATTCCCGAAGGGCGATCTCTGGTCTCACCTTCTTGCGCTGCTCTTCGGACGTGGGAGACCCCAAAAGCTGACGGAGATCACGCAAACTGCTGTCCCGACTCAAATCGAGAGCAAAAGGGGTCGGCACGAGGCCCAGCTTTTCAAAGGCCAGGGCTCGCAATTGACGCAACCTTTCTTCACCCCAATCGAACAGATGCGCGTCCATCAATGCGATGAGCCAGCGACCGAGTTGGTCGGCACCCCCCAAGACTCCGCTCCTGCTCAACCAAACGAGAAAACTCTCAAAGTCGATGGCCAGAGAGCCGTCATCAATGGAGAGCGCGGTCTCTAAGCGTTCGGGATCGAGCTCCACGTCGAGATCTGCTTCAAACGCTGACTCCAGAGCGCGACGGGCATCTCCCCGAGCAAGCGCTTGTCCAAAGACACGCTCGTGGTGCGCCGCTCTTTGAGCGGCGCTGCCTCTCCGTAAATGCTCACGAAAGATTTCATCCGCAGCGCCCGGACGACCACGCGCTCGGAGTACTTCCGAGAGAGCTTCGGCAGCCGGGAGGTAGCTCGGGGCGACCTCGAAGGCCCTCAGAAGAGCTTCGAGAGCAGCCGCCTCTTCTCCGCGTCTTTCCCTGAGAGCGGCGGCATTGAGGTAAGATTGAGCGCAATCGGCGGGGGAAATGTCGGTCCAAAATCCAAGCGACCCGTGGAGTTCGTGCGGTCGCGGATCGCGAGGAGCCGCATTCATGGCTTGGCGAATCGCCTGGGTTACCTGAGGAATTTGCCCGGCCCGAGCGTAGAGGCGAATGACCAGGAGAAGTGCCTCGGTTCGACGATCCTCCGCGAGATCGGCAGCGGCAGATTTTGCCAAAGCAGCTCCGCGGATCACGTCGCCGGTGTCCACCCACCAACCTGCGAGATCGAGAGTGAGTTCTACATCGGGGCTTAAGGCGAGCGATTTTTCTGCAAGACCGATCGCCTCACGGAGTTCGATGTTTCGCTTGACGAGTTGTCGGGCCAGCCGGCCGGCCGAATTCGCTTTTTCAGAAGGGCTGGCCGCGCCCCGGACTTGGGCAGCGAGCGCCGCGAGGGGAGCGGACGCGCCGCGAAAGCGAGGGATGTCTTCCGTCACCCGGAGGAACGGAGGCAAGCTCCGCTGACCCCCAGAGGAGGGGGGTACGCTGCGCGGCCGGCGTGACCTCATCGAGCCGCCTTTTTTCGAGGGATCCATTGGTGGGAACTGAAATCGGGGAAAAGGCCCCGGGTCTGGGCTCATCATACCCAACTTGCTACTGTCGCCCGAGACATTGGCGGATTAGGCTTGCGCCAAGCAAGAAACCCGACGAATTTGCGGGTACGTGACCCTTCAATTGTATAAGTTTGTGGCGCCCATGAACAACTCTGCCTCGAGAAATCTCAAATCATCCCTTGTTGGTCTGCTGATGGCCGCCTCCCTTACGATGGCGCCAGCAGCCCTCGCCCAGGACGCAGCACCGACAAAAGCTGCTGCCGAAAGTACCAAGGCCGAAAGCGACAAGTCGGAAGGTGACAAGTTGGAAGGTGACAAGGCCGCTACATCGAGTGCAGAGGCGGCTCCCACCGAAGAAGAGCGGGAAGCCGCGCGGGTTGCCTTTGAAGAGGGTAGCCAGGCCTTCGAAGAGGGGAACTATCCCGCTGCCGCAGAAGCGTACAAGAAAGCGCTCGATCTCATCCCCTCGCCCCACGCACAGTACTGGGTCGCAAAATCTCTCGACCTCGCCGACAGCGAAAGCGAAAAACCGGCAGACACCCTTGCCGCCTACACCAAACTCTTGACCAACCCGGGCGCCGTGCATGTGGGCGCAGACAAGGTAGCAGAGGCTCAACTGCGCGTAGAAGCGTTAAAAAAGCTCGTCCCCGCCAAGGTGAAACTCGTCACGACTCCGGCCGGCGCGACGGTCACCGTCGATGGCGTAGAGCACCCACAAAAAGCCCCCACGGAAGTTTCTCTCACCCATGGACCACACAAGATTGAAATCTCAAGCGCAGGCTATGAGACTCTCGCGCTCGACTTCGCGGCCGAAGGCGGAAGCACCGTGGAACAGCAAATTCAGCTCGCTCCGGTTCCTGTTGTCGCTCCCATCGCGGCGCCCCCTCCTCAAGAAGAAGAGCCCAAACAAAAGAGCATCGTACCAGCGGTAGTGACCTTGGGTCTCGGCGGTGCCGGTCTGATCGCAGGGACCGTGTTCGGGATCCTCGCACTCAACGCCAAATCGAAATTCAACGACAATCCCACCACGGCCAACGCTGACGCGGCAGAGCGCAACGCGCTCATCGCGGACATGAGCTTCGGGATTGCGCTCACCCTCGGGATTACTGGCGTTGTCCTGCTCACCGCGCGCGACGAAGAAGCCGAACCCACTGCAAAAAGGGCCCGCGTCTTAGCCGCACGCTCTCGCAAGAATCTCGCTACCACGAAGGTAGCGGTCGCTCCCTACGGGCACCCGACGGGCGCTGGCGCCACCGCACACATTCGTTTCTGAGTCCCACAGGCAAGCAAGCGGTCGCATCTCACTGATTCGTCGCGCCACCATCACCGCCAGGGCTGGCTTCCCATCGAATGTGGTCGATGTAGATGGTCTTGGCTGACGGCACTTCTCCTTGACCCATCGTCCAGAGGAAGCCAGAAACGATGCCACCGAGATCACCCTGAGTATTGTAGATGACAGCCGCGATGTTGAACTCGTACTGCGTCCATTCGTCTGTGAGCGTCGTATCTCCCAGCTCCGTTCCCCCGCCGGCAAATTCAACCACTTCGCCACCTTCGGCACCCTTGGCCCAGAAAGTGATCCTGGTCGGACCCTCTGCACACAAACCAGGAGCGATATCGCCCCAATTGTCGGCGGGATATTGCCAAACCACCCCGGCCCACCCCAGTCCGGCTCCGTCAGGCGTGTAAGTGAACGCCTCGCAATCTCCTGTCGCCCCCGGAGCGCGATCCGGACAGCCGGCCTCTGGAACCACGATCTTTCCGTAGTCACCCATCCAGCCCGTTGACACAAAGAACTGCGTCGCGTTGAAACTCCCGGTCACGTCAATAGTTGGCCGGACTCACAAACGTCGTTCCGCCAGTTCCGGCAAAAGAACTGCCACCGCTCCCTGCGGTCGAATTTCCGCCGGTCCCTTCGTTGTTCCCGTCCGAGTCAGCGTCCGCTCCGTCGTCGCCGTCCGCATCGACGTCGGTTCCGTTTGTCTCACTGCAGGCGGAAACTACGAGCACCGCAAATGCGAGACTGGAAAGAGAGGAGAGGGTTGCAGGGCGCAGCTTGATGAATGACATGGGACTTCCTTGAGGCAAGAAACGTGAGCGTTTCGAGTGCTTGCCCGTTCATGTCCTCCCGCTCCGCCCATGCGCACGAAATGATGAAACCGGAAACGGATTTTTTCTGACCAGAGGCCAAGGCACGCATAGGAAGGATCTCGCCACGCACGCTCCTCCCTCGGAAATCAGCGCCCCTGATCCATGTGGGTCCACGTGGGAGCATAAGCGCAATTTCCCTGCAATTTTACGCCTATGCGTGAAGAGTGCCGTCCGGCTTCAGCGCGACCGGAGATTTTCGGCCCGCGAGCCGTGAATCCGCTTTCACCTCGTCCGATTTGAAGTCAACTTTAGGGGAGCAGCAAATTCTTAAGGAGAAACCTGTGACCCTCTCGAAACGTCTTGGACTAGGTATCGCTCTCGGCCTGTGCCTTTCATTCTCTTGTACCGCATCAGCGCCTCCCGACGGCGACGGTGATTCCGATAAAACAAGTGGCGACGGCGACGGTGACATCATCCATTTAGGGGACGGCGACGGTGATGGAGATCTGGACATCACCACGCAGCCTCCCACCGTCAATTGCGGAGACGGCATCCGGACGGATGATGAAGCCTGCGACGATAACAATCTCGAAGGCGGCGATGGCTGCGGCGCCAATTGCCGCTTTGTAGAGCCAGGATACGTGTGCCCCACTCCTGGCGAGCCTTGCAAGCCGTTTGCCAAGTGCGGCGACGGGATTGTCATCTTCCCCGAGCAGTGCGATGATGGGGGCCTTGCTCCGGGCGATGGGTGCTCAGCGACATGCAAAGTCGAAATCGGATTCAAGTGCGACGGATCACCGAGTGTCTGCGGCCCCACGACTTGCGGCGACGGCAAGCAGGAGGGCGCTGAGACCTGCGACGATAACAATACAATGCCCCTCGATGGCTGCAGCAGCACTTGTCAGGCCGAGCCCAAGTGCACGGACAAGGGATGCACCTCGGATTGCGGCGACGGCCTGATCATCGGCGCTGAAGAATGTGACGATGGCAATTTGCTGGACGGGGACGGTTGCTCTTCCACTTGCAAACTCGAACCCGGTTATGAGTGTTCTCAGGAAGAAGACTGCACGGAAATCGCCGGAGTCTGCACGCTCACCCTCCCCATCATCGTCCGGGACTTCAGCTCGGCCCACAGCGATTTCGGTGTAGGCTGCGGCGAGACCATCCGCGGCATCACCCACCCCACCCTGAACGCAGCCGGCAAGCCTACCTTGCTCTCAGGTGCCGGGGCCTGCATCAACTCGGCTACTTCCTTCGCGGAGTGGTACACCGATGCGGCAAGTAATGCCGAAATCCTAGAAACCATCGTCCTGTTCGAAAATGAAAGCGGCGCTTTCGTAAACCGGATGGACAACCTCGGCACCCGCTACCAGCTCCCACCGCCAGGAGACGGTCTCGCCTGGTGCAGCAACGAGCCCGACGGATGCGCCGCCTGCGCGCCGGGATATGCCGAATGCTTTGCGCCCTGCGTTCCGCACTGGGGCAACGACAGCACGCAGACCTGCGCGCGCTACGATTCCTCCGACGGCCCCATCTACATGGACGGCAATCCCCTCTTCTTCCCCATCGACACGAATCCGCTCGCCCTCGCTCAGAAGGACTCAGTGAAGGCGAAAATCCCTGAGGAAGTCTACGGCGGAGGCTGGAAAGATGACCCGAGCAGCGCAGTCCGGAACTTCCATTTTACTTCCGAGACGACGTACTGGTTTCAGTATAACGCCGGGGACACGCCCTATCTCACCTTCGTGGGTGACGACGACGTGTGGGTATTCGTGAATCGCCGCCTGGCCGTGGATCTCGGGGGCCTGCACGTACCCATCGAGGGCAGCTTCGCCATCGCAGCCAACGGCGACATCACCATGACGCACGGCCTCGAAGGTGGCCAGCCGGTCACCACCACTTCCGACGTCGAGGGGTTTGGCATGGTGGACGGAGGCGTCTACGAGATCAAAGTCTTCCAGGCCGAGCGCAAGCAGACCGGGTCGAGCTTCAAGCTCACCCTCTCTGGTTTCAATGCGTCCCGCAGCGAGTGCAAAGCCATTTGTGGCGACGGCATCCTGGCAGCGGGGGAGCAGTGCGACAACGGCGAAGAGTTCAATGTCGGAGGGCACAACGGCTGCAACAGCGATTGTACCCTGGGCGCGTACTGCGGCGATGGCATCGTTCAACCAGAAGCAGAAGATTGTGACGACAACGATCCCAACCGGCCTTCCGGATGCTTCGGCTGCCGCGTCCTCGTAGTACGCTGATCTAATAAAATCCCTCTAAAAACAGAGACTTGTCCCCTTCCCATGAGAAAGGGGGCTTCTGGACACTCAAGGGTCACGGTCATGACCCTCCCACGCTTCAAACGCATCCATCCTTTGGTCGCCCTTTTGGCGCTCGCTGTTGCCGTTCCTGTGGCTTGTACAGAAAGACGCCTCGATAGTGATGACGATTCTTTCAGTTGCGAAGACGCAAATGGCGGCGATGGCGACGGCGACGGCGACGGCGACGGAGATGGCGACGGGGCCGGCGGATTTCCTGGCACCGGCGGGTTTCCTGGCACCGGCGGCAATGTGATCATCCTCCCCAACGCTCTGCTTGAAACCTGCGCCAATAATATGGGTGGAATGGGTGGAATGGAGTCTGTCGGGAGTGAGAGCGGTAGCCTGCTCATCGATGACTTCGAAGACGGTGACAATCGCATTTGGGGCAATGGTCTCAGCGGTCACTGGGAGTCCCACAGCGATCTGAAGGATTGCCCGGAGGGAGATACGGAATGCCTTACGAAGGGCAGTCAGACTCCCCTCGGCGGCCGCCACAATCCGGACGCGACCTGGACCGACGGCGCGTTCACGGCCGGTTATATGAGCACAAATGCCGCGCACTTCACGGGGAGCGGATTTGAAGGCTGGGGTTCGGGACAGGCGCTTTACTTCGCGGATGACGACGACGGAGAGGCCTGTCTGTATGACGCCAGCGCCTTCGCAGGCATCTCCTTCTGGGCGAAGGGAAGCGTTGCGCTCTCCTTCCCGGATGACATGGACAAGCAGCCGATGCTGATTGAACACAACCTTCTCAAGGTTCACGTCGTAGAGCGGGGCGTCGTCCCGAACGCAATCGGAGGCGAATGCGATCAGGAAGTCTACCACTGCTGGGATTCGCATCGCGCGCGCATCACCTTGGACAACTGTTGGCAGAAGTTCGTTCTGCCCTTCAGCGAACTCACGAGAGACGGCTGGAGCAAATGGAACAACGGCGAGCTCAACCTCACGGATTTGTATCAGCTGGTTTTTGAAGTCTCCGGACGCCAGACCTACGATGTCGAAATCGACGACATCATGTTCTTCACGGCAAACGACGTGCCGGAGCCCGTCATGGGCTGCGATTAAGGGACGCAGCGCTCCCCATCACAGGCGGTGCCTTCAGGACACTGAGCGGCTTCGGTGCAAACACACTCACCGCCACGACAGCGCCCCCCTTCTTCGGCGCAATGAGCCGCTTCGAGGCACTGAGAGCAAAACAGGATCTCTCCGTCGCAGTGCGGAAGCTGCTTTGGACAGTCTTTCTCCGTCTCGCACTTGGGCGGCACGGTACCCACGCTGGCCGGTGAGCTGCAGCCCCCCAACACAATCAAGACGCTGCTGAAAAAAACGACTGCTTTGATCCCACCCACTAAGGGGTCTCCCGACCGGTCCCGTCCTTTTTCGACCCGTCCTGCTTCAGTTTCGGAAGGAGAGCGCTTTTCGGAAAGCGACGTTCGTAGGAGAGCAGCCTGGTGCCCGCCTCAGCATGTCTGCTCAGCTTCTGAAGGGAGAGGATCAAGAGACCTTCTCGTTCTTCAAAGAAAATCCCGTCGGGAAACTCCCCATGCCCATGAAGCGCGAGACGATAAGCCTCATTCGGATCGCTCAAGAGGGCGAGACGAACTTTAGAAAGCTGCGCAGCCTCTCGTCGAAGCCGCTCACTGGAACTCTCCTTCTTCGTTGTTCCGTCAGTCACCGCCGTTCCGTCAGTCACCGCGTGGGTCTGAGACGAGGCAGTCTGGGGCTCGACCCCCTTGCCGGAAGCAGTGTGAGGATCTCGTTCAGGAGCAAAAGCGTCCCTCGACCCCACGGCGGGGAGCGCCACCGCCGCACGCTCGGATGAGTCGGCGGAGGGCGGAGGCACTGCACTTGAGGAGACTGCGACTGCGCTTGGAGGTACTGCGCTTGAAGAGGGGAGCGCAGGCCCCGTCGCGACGGCTGACTCCTCGGGTTCAGCACCGAGCAGGAACATGCCCCCCAACAAGCCGGCGGCTCCGAGCGCGAGCAACCCGGAAACTAGCCATTTCCCGCCGACGCTTGCGGTCGAACCCGCCATGGGACCAGTGCCCGACGCGCCCCCGACAGCCACGTCCGAAAGATTCTGCCGAAACAACGCAAGCCCGTTTTCGGTATCGTAATTTCCCGAGAGCTGCTCGCGGGCCAAAAGAAGATCCGCGCGCGCGCCTGCGCTCACCGTGAGATTTTCCGAAAGGCGTACGGGCGCTTTCATAGAACCCCCGCAAGCGCGATGATTCCCTGGGCCGCGCTGACCGTGGATTGCTCATAAGCCGCCAGAAATTGCTTCCGGGCCGTATGCAAGCGTGAGTACACGGTCCCCACGGGAACCCCGAGCAGATCAGCGATCGTTTGACAGGATTCGTGTTCGATCTCGTAAAGAATGAACGGGGCCCTGTGGTCGGGGTCCATTTGATCGAGCGCGCGCTGCACGCGAAGGAGCGATTCCCTCGCCTGCACACTTTCTTCGGGCGACGGCGCTTCGCTCGCCCGAGTCATCAGGACCGGACTCTCGAAGTCTTCTCGTTTGCGGAGGCGAGACCGACGCTTGTTCGAGAGGACACGGACGGAAATGGCCGCGAGCCAGCTTCGAGGCGCGGCAGGACCCGAAACGTAGCCGCCCTTCTGATGAGCAATCATAAAGACCTCCTGGACAATGTCTTCGACATCGCTCGGCGGGGTCCCCATGCGGAGGAGAAAGCTTGCCACGAACGGCGCGTGAGCGACAAACAGCGCTTCGGCATCCAGCGCCGGGTGCTCTCTCTCGTTTTCACGTCCCTTTATGTGCGGAGCCTCGTCCATCCTTCAGCTCAAAGTGCAAAAGACTCTTCATCTTAGGTGCACAAAGGCCAAGAGCGCAGCAGAAACGCCCACCAGGGCCGGCTCTACGATTTTTGTCTCCTCAGGGACAAAAGCCACGTGCATTTCCGCGGCCGGACGTAAAATGTGCACGAAGGCGTCCACCGACGCTAAAATGCCGAAGCGCCCCCGGCCCTGGATCAGAACCCCTGTACCCAGGAGCGCGGCGAGCCACGGGGAGTGACCTTTCTGCGTCATCCCCGCTTGCGGGCCCACTCCTGGCGAGCCCAGGGCAGTCATACTCCCGGCCATCACTCCGCCGCAGTGGCGAAAGACAAAGAGGCGAAAAGTGGGTTCCCAGCAGGCCTGCCCTCGCATCGCCCATAGACGACTCCTGATGGCTCCGTGCTCTTGCCCCAAGTCCGAAGTGACCTGGGTCGTGACCAGTGCACCAAGCCCCACGCTGGCACGGTGAAAGAGAAGGCTTGCCAAAATCTGCCCCCCAAAAGCCAGTTCGGGAAGGGTTTCTACGAGGAGAGCCCCGCCGGCTTCCAGGCGCACGTTGGGCAGAGGTCTCTCGCCGGGAACCGCAGGGCTCTCCTCGTCGGCCTCTTTCTTCTCCTCCCCCTTCTCCTCTTTCGGTGCGGGCACCTCTTCGGTGACCATCGGCGGTGGGGGCAGGGGCGCCTCAGCTTCTTCTTGAAGGGCGTGCTCGAGGGCAACCACGAGAGCCAGAGTGAGCGCCTCCCGGCGCGCCTCGCAAATCTCGGGGAGGTCATCAAACTGACGCTCGGCGACTGCTTGTCCCTCGCGCAAGAGGACAAAGCCGCTCTCACTCACGTGCACCGTCAACCCAGAAGGTAGCTCTCTGCCAAGTTCCTTCTGAACGGCCTGACTCAGCTCAGGCCCCGACACGCAGGTCTCTCCGGGCTCGACGATGACCACCGGGGCGTCTGTTGAGATCTCCGCCGCCGCGCCACGCGCGACGAGCGTCGCCAGGCCCCCCAGGACCACCGCCAATCTCAACACGACGGCACTCTCGTCGGCTCACCGGCAAGAGTCAACGCGCCGGGTCAGAGGGTGTTCTCAGACCCCTGGGGAAGGCCCTCCAGTCGGAGTGTGAAGGACCTTCCCCTTGTCTTCAGTCGGCTTGCTCCGCGATACTTTCCTCCTCGCCGTCCTCTTTAGCGGACCGTTCTCTTAGGCAAGGAGTGCCTCGTCACTGTTCCTCAGGCGTTTCGTCGTCCTCATCAACGATGCCTCGGTCTTAGGCCCCCCCAACATCCCTCTCACCGGAGCCGACCCTCAGTGAGGGGCGGCGGAGGGGGTAAAAACCCAGGAACATTTGCTCATCTCTTCAGTTTTTTCTCCTCAAAAAGCCCGGGAGTTTTGCGCCAACAAGCCTTCATGTTGCGACCCGCCGGAATCCTTCAGATCCGAGCCGAGTTTTTTCCGAAAACCCGTGGTATGCTCCAGCGATAGTGAAGAGCGAGGTAAAAGCGCTGTGGAGGTCCATGCCGTGGAAGTCCGTGCCGTGGAGATCCGTGGGGACTCTCTTGGGCGCAGCCTGCATTTGTGCTCTTTCTGGCTGCGGTAAGGAGCCCGTGGAGGACGATGAGGGAGAAATCACCCTCCCCCCAGACAAAGAATTCGTACTCGCCGCCGGCCCCCTGACCGAGGCCGATCTGATGCACGCTCGGGCCCTCGCCTGCGCCCAAGGAACCCTCACTGCGGACCTCCCAAGCGCGACGATAGAATTCGTGGTCGACGTGAGCGGCTCGATGAGCCTCGCCCCCGTACCCGGATCACCAAGCAAGTGGGAATCCACCAAGGCGGCACTCTCGGGATCTCTCGCTGAGCTTTCGGAGGACACGGTGGTCGGCGCCATCTTCTTCCCCAACCAGGCGACGATCCGCAATTGCACCACCGCCGAAGGCGACTGCGAACCGGGTCCTCCTGCGCCGGTGGAACAATGCATCCGCACCGAAAGTATCGTGCCCTTGTCTGCTCTCGGCAATGAAGACTCGAAGACACGAGCGAAATTCGAGTTTGCTCTTGAACAGGTCAACCCTGCTGGCGCAACCCCAACCCACGACGCTTACTTGCTTGCACTCAAAGAACTCGCGCCTGTCGATGCTCACGAGCCACCGTTCATCGTCTTGATCACAGACGGACAACCGACGTTCCTTCACGGCTGCTCAGGCTCGGGCCAGGCCAGCGACCCCGTCGACGAAACGCCCATCATCGAGGCTATCGCCGCTGCTCAAAAGGCCGGTATTTCCACCTTCGTCATCGGCTCGCCCGGAAGCGAAGAGAACGCGCAAACCGGTGGGGATGCGCGTCCCTGGCTTTCAAAGGCCGCGCGGGCCGGAGGAACTGCGGCTGAATCGTGCTCTGACGAGGGTCCAAACTACTGTCATGTGGACATGACCGAAGAGCCTGACTTTGGCGACAGCCTCGAACACGCGCTGAGTCGAGTCCTCCGCCATACCGGTACCTGCGAATTCGGAGCGCCGGCCTCCGCCGAAAGGAAACAGGTCGATGCTGATCTTTTGAATGCCATTTTCCTCCCGGGTTTTGGCGCCGCAGAGGTGCTTCCGAAACAAGAGGAAGCATCGTGTGAAGTGGGCTGGTTCCAGGGAGAAACTTCGCTCCGGCTCTGCTCGGAAACATGCAGCCGGCTCCGGGGCGACGAGCGGGCGCGCATCGAACTCTTGTTTGGCTGCACTCCCGTCGTTTCGCCGCCCCTCAAGTAGCCCTTCCCCCCAGGTAGGCGAAAACCCGCGCCCACTGTGCGGATTGTCGCGCTTCGGGAACCAGGTTACGTTTGTGTGATGATTCTGTACGGAAGTTACACTTCACCCTACGTCCGGCATTGTCGCATCGCCCTGGCTCAAACGGACAGTGCCTACGAATTGGTCGAGGTGGCGTCGAATGACCCGCGCAATCCCTCGCCCACCCGCAAGGTTCCTTATTTTGCGGACGGCAGCACAGGTCTTTCCGACAGCAGCTCGATTCTCAAATACCTGAGGCAAAAGGCCGGCGTGCCTTTCCTGGAAAGCGTCGAAGAATTCGAGCTCTATTGCCTCGCGAGCACCTACCTCGACGCAGAGATCAATCTCTTCATGTTCGAACGGGTGGATGGCATGAAGCCAGAAGCGAGCAAGTACCTGACGCGTCAACGTGAGCGCGTAGCCAGCGGGCTTTCAGAGCTCGACCGAGGGACCCTCACTCACTCTCTCCCGCTCGACGACGGTCAAATTCGTCTTGCCTGTTTTCTCGCCTGGGGAGTCTTTCGGCAGCGCTTTTCCCTCGCAGCGTATCCTTCGCTTCAGGCCTTCCTCGATCTCGCAAACTCGTGGGAAGTGTTTCAAAAAACCGCTCCGCCCGAAGGCGTGTGAATCGCCGCGTCTTGCCTTTCGTCGGGCGAAGTCACGCCCACTCGCGCTCGCTCCGGGACGGCCGGGATGACCGGGCGCGCGCAATTTTCCAAGTACATGAAAGGAAAAGAGGCAGTTTGGTTTGGTAAAGCGTTTTCCTAATTGAACGGGGTCGGATCGGCTGATTCGCTGAATCCTGTGAAACACCTGCTTCAACCCCTTTGGCCCACCCCTCTCGTCCTCATGATCGGTCTCGCCTGTTCCGGTGCCGGTCCGGGCGGAAATGAGGCAGACCACGACGCCGACGCAAGCCCGAATGACACGGATGGGTCCCCGAGTGACGCTGATGATGCCAATGACGGAGGCGGCGATGGTGACGGCTCGCCCGATGGCGGCGACGGCGATTCTCCGAGCGCAAGCGGCGGCACCGGTACAGGAGACGGCGATGGTGACGGCGACGGCGATAGCATGGCATGTACCCCCACCGTCGATCGCTGTGATTGCGTCGTCCAAGCCGACGGCGTCAACACGATCATCGATTCCTTTGAGGACGGTGACTTGCGCATCAATGTGATCGACGCCCGCGATGGAGACTGGTTTCAGGCTCAGTCTCAGCTCGGGGCACCCCTGGGAACCATGGCTGTCGAAAGCGGAACCCTACACATGACAGGCGCAGCGACCACCCTGAGTCCACCTCCAGGTCAGCCCGATGATTGGGCCACCTTCGGGGTGCCCCTCGGTCAATGCTACGACGCTTCGACGTACGCAGGGATCCAGTTCCGCATCAGAGGCACTTCCGCTGGCGGCAAGAATAACTCCGTCCGCTTCTCCATTTCCACCCCTGTAACGACCGGCGTGAGCGCGGGAGGCAGTTGCCCCGACGGCGATCTCGGCTGCTACAATCACTTCGGGAAAACGATCATCCTCAGCGAGGATTGGCAAACCGTGACGGTCACCTGGGCGGAACTACTGCAAGGGAACTGGGGGATCATGGCTCCTGCCGGATATGACAAGGCAGCGCACATCCTCGCCATCAACTTCGCGCCTCTGGAAAACACCAAGGGCTATGATTTTTCCATCGATGACGTTCAGTTCACCTCGGAAGGGGGAGGCAGTTGTGCAGCTCTGATCAGCGAGGGAACGTTCAATTCCCTTTTCCCCAGCCGCAACTCCTTTTACTCCTACGCGGCCTTCGCCGCGGCGGCAGAGCAGTTTCCTGCCTTTTGCGGGGAGGGTACGGCCGATGATCGGAAGCGGGACGTAGCTGCACTCTTTGCCCACACGATTCAAGAGACCGCCTCGAACGTCACCGATCCGACGTCGGGCCTCTATCATATCGAGGAGATCGCGAAGGGAGTCTACTGCGAGGCCAGTCGCTCAGACTTCCCGTGCAGCGGGGGTAAATCCTATTTTGGGCGTGGTCCACTTCAGCTCACTTGGAACTACAACTACGGGAGTGCGGGGCTCGCGCTCGGTCTCCCCCTCCTCCAACAGCCGGAGCTGGTCGCGCAAAATGCGACCACCGCGTTCAAAACGACGCTGTGGTTCTGGATGACACGACAGCCGCTCGTTTCGCCGCATTCGTTGATGGTCACCGGTCAGGGGTTTGGCGCAACCATTCGCCTCGTCAACGGACCGCTTGAATGTAACGGCGCCGCGCCAGAAAAAACTGCCAATCGCGTGGCAGCTTATCAACATTTCTGCACCCAGCTCGGGGTCGCTCCTGGGTCCAATCTGGACTGCCAGTGAATAGGGATATTATAAAATATAACGATGACGAAAAGGCGCGTTGAAAAGCGGTTTTCGGAACGTGCTCTCACTGCTCACGAAAGCTGAAAAGAGGATGCTCCCCTGTGACCATCGCCTGACTCACCTGCGTAGCCACACGCGAAGTCTGAGCGAAGGTGACCTGCTCTGGGCACGAAGCGGGATCCGGACAAAAGTCGCTCGGACGTAGGTGGACGAGCCAAGCTTGAGGATCGAAATCAATCACCAGCGCCGTGTCATTCTGACTCACCTCATGCTCGAAGGTGTCTGTCGCAGATTTTCTTACGATAGGAAGCCCGCGCCCCGCCCCAGACTCTGACGCCACACGCACCTCTAGGGCAAACGCCACTGGGGCTCCAAAAACTTGAGCCACGCCTTCCATGTGAAGGGAAACTCCACCCAGTTCCTGCGCTGCCTCCGAAACATGGGGCTGTTCACTCGTGAGTCGCGAAGAAATTCCATAATCGAACATCCATGAGCGCACCCCTCCCGTGACGCCGGACAAGAGCCCCAAAGTCTGCTCGCCAGGATCGATGGCATCGAACACCTCGCTCCCCAACCACTCCAGACGCGCCGTCTCACACAGATCCCCTGCTTGGGTCGCCGGGCACAGGTACAGCGGCCCGAGGGCAACGTCCGCGCGCGACACGCTCACGGATAGATCCGAAGAGAGCTGTACAGCGTCCACTTCCTTCCCGCGTGCGATCAGCTCAAGCTCGATTTCATGCTGAGGCGCCTCGACGCACGAAACAAGGAAGATCGAGCCCAAGACCGTGAAGAACCCTTTCACAACGTCACCCCCAAGGTCGCCATCACGCTCAAAGGAGCGCCTGCGGAGATGTGTCGTGCGGGGACACGCGACGTCGGTGATGCCGGATCCCAGTCGGACACGAACATGTAATCTTGAGCCGAGTAATTTTGATTCAAGAGATTGAAGCCTGCTACGCTGAAATCTACGGGTCCGTAGATCAGACCCAAGGACGCATCCAGGAGAAAGATCGGCTCACCCTGGGTGTTGTAAGGCAAGGGGCGGGCGGCCAGGCCCGAGCCTCCGACTCCCACGCGCCCGATGAGAGGCGTCCCCGCCTGAGGCGCAAAGAGCGTCGCGCGGGCACTCGTGTCGAGGCGTACGACGAGGGGTGAAACGAAGGGGATCGACTGACCTTTCTCAAACGGCGGCGAAGGCTCATCCGCACTGGCCGGGGGAGGTTCGAGCACCGCCGTGTCTACGTAGGTGACGGAAAGTGATCCGAGAAGCCACGAGGTCGGACGGAGGGTCGAGTAACCCGTGACCCCCATGCGCCTCGTGGGTCCGAGGCTTTCGAGTCGCCCCTCGGTTGCGTCAAAGGCAACATCATCCGACAAGTGCGCGTAGTACGCGCTCACGCTCATTTCGACGGGCTGTCCAAAGCGCAAGCGAAACCCGGAATCACCCGAGCGCACCTTGGCGAAGGGGGCCTTTTCTCCGTCCGAAAGCGTGCGCGCCTGAGGGGAACGATACCCCTCGCCGTAAGCTCCCATGAACCAGAGAAAAGACGTAGCCTGAAACTCTAGGCTTGCGCGCGGCCCAAAAGTCGCGCCCATCGAGCTGCGCCGATACCCCGGATGAAACTCATCTTGCGGTCGACTCAGCGGCGCGAAATTCCCCAGACGATCATTTACGTCATAGGACATCACCGTGCCGCGCGCGCCCAATCGGGCCTGCAAGCGCTCCGTAAATTGCCAATCCACATCGCCCCAGATCCCTACGCTCAAGGCATCGATGCCCGCGTCCACGCGCTTGTCCCAGACTTGACTGCGCACACTCCCGTCGATGAGGTTCTGGGACTGCTCGATGGCATCGAAACGCCCGTCCACTCCCACCTCCAAGGTGCCGTGCCCTGCTTGCGCAGAATCGAACCCTTCGGTGCGGTAACGCCCGGTCAGACCCAAGGTCGTGGTTCCGTTCGTTTGTTCGATGAGATCCCCTCGCCCGGCTTCCCCGGCCAGGGTGCGCGAGGTCTCCAAAAAGCCGGTGAAGTTCTGCTGACTCCGGTAATGATCGCGGCCAGCGTAAAATCCGACGCTTCCGTTGGCGTGCTTCGGTCCGTGAAAGTCCGCAAACATCCCCGCCATCAAACGCTGGGAAAGCGCGTTTTGCGCTTCGGCGCTGGGGTACGGATACACGCAATGAAAGCACACCGCCCCGGAATCAATGTCATCCTTCCGCACCACCCCAGCGCTCTCCGCGCGCGCGCCATGGATGAACCCGACGGCCCGGTAGGTGACATCGCCCGTACCAAACCGATGTTGGACGATACCGCTCGCGC
>CAYMQT010000095.1:14434-18814 GCA_964392575.1 uncultured Polyangiaceae bacterium | reverse complement strand
GAAAAGACGGGAGGAGGGCCTCGGCGTCTCGAAACCCGAGGGCGCGATAGAAGTCTATGCGCTTTCCTTCGGCCACCCACTCAGCAAGTTGAGCAAGGAAGTTGGCCTCTTAGTCGATGCCCGACCGTAGCAAATCACCCTCTCCCAGTTCTTCGAAGCTTGTTGCAACGAGCGGAGAGGTGCTCGGCTGGTTGCTCGCCTTCGATGTCGTCGGTGTCGTCCTCAGCCTGCTCGTCGACATGGTGATCGTGCTACATCGCCGCTGGGAGGGCAGTTCCCCTCTCGCTTACGTCATCTGGTTTGTGGTGGGTGTGTTCTGTGCGGTGTTCATTTACCTGCGCCGGACCGGCGACGACGGGCCCGAAACTGACGCAGGGCGTCAGACGGGGCTGCTGCTGGTGGTTGTCACGAGCGTTGTCGCGTTTGTACTGGGACTGCTCTCCTCCCTTTTTTGGTCGGGGAGCGATGCTACCGAAGCGATTGCGCCCGACCACCGGGGGGTGACGATCACCTATCTGATCACGGTAGTCCTTACGGTGGTGTGGATGAGGTTCGTGCTGTTTCGCAGGCTACCTGCCGTCGAGTCAAACTCCGGGCCTACCCCCGTTTCTATCCGTTCCGCGAGAAAGACCGGGCCACGCCTGCACGATCTGTCCAAGAAACTCGACCTTGGCGTAGAGGGTGGCGGAGAGGGTGCAGAAGTTTTTAGGCCAGCAGGGTTCTGGCAGACTCTCGCGTTTCTGATTGGTGTGCCGGTGCTGCTCTTCTTAGATGTAGGCGTCTACCTTCTTGGACCCTTGGACTACTTTGATCGGTGGACGGATCCGCTTTTGACGACCTCGCTCGTGGGCGGGCTTGTTTGGGGGTTCGCGGCCGCACGCTGGAAGAGCGCGCGGGACGGATTGCTCACCCTGCACGCACCGCTGCTGGTAGGCACGGTATTTTACTTCTTCGCCGTGATTCTGGGGGGACTACTCGTTGGCTTCGGGCTGCCAGAGCGCGTTTCGGAGATCGCGTCGTACATCGCCTTCGGTCTCGGGTTCGTGCTCGGCGCCGCAGCAATCATTGGTTGGTTGGCGGAGTTCTTTGAGTGATCGATTTCCTGGTGCCGGGCAGGGCGCCTACAACTATTCGCAGAGCCCCTTTGCCTGATTCAGGGTGCATCCGGTTTTTTTCTCGAGGCAACTGGTCGACTGCTCGCATTGCGCAGGCAATACGGCCTGGCAACTTGCCCAGGAATCGGCCGTGCCAGGCTCCACTGTGCACATCCCAGACTTCTTACACGAGTCTCCGGCTGCGCACGCGGCGTCGGCCTTTCCGAACTCGACGCACCTGTTTTCCTGGCAAACGAGCGCTTCCTGACAGTCGTTGTTGAGGTTGCAGGCCTCCCCGGCCACCGCCTTGCAACCAGGGAGTGTCAGGGAGAGGATCAGAACGACCACGAGCGTCTTTGAAATTGATTTCATCTTGGCGGCGTAGGCTAGTGTCGGGGCCTCAGAGTCGCAATGGTTCGAGCGATCCCGGTCCCGAGCGATCCCGGTCCAAGGTTGATTTTCCGATTCATTCCCGGTCCAAGGTTGATTTTCTGCGCCCGATTTCGGGCTGCGCAGAGAAGGGAGACAAAACGGACGGATTCGGACGGATGGGTCACTTGTTGCGTGAAAATCAACCTGGGAACGGATTTTCCGGGAACGGATTTTCCGGGAACGGCAGCCGAGCAGCCCACGCCCTTCACCCAGATCTCGGAAGACCCTCCCGCGCCATGAGCTGGGTCGGAAAAGACGGGAGGAGGGCCTCGGCGTCTCGAAACCCGAGGGCGCGATAGAAGTCAGCCTTGTCCCAAGTCCCTAGGCGCTGACGATGACAGTGCCTGACCCGAGGATGTTCGAGAAGTTCCTCCATCATCCATCGTCCGAGCCCCGCGCCGCGCAGATCCTTTTTCACCACCACGTCATAGACGGTCGCGGCCCAATCCCCGTCAGCGAGCGCGCGCGCGCCCGCGCAGAGTTCACCGGCTTCGTCATGAATCCCCACCCAGGCGCTGCTGGCCCGGATCGAACGCGCGACAGCGGAATGCTCACATCCTTGTCGCCAGTACTCCGAGAGCACAAGGCGCGCGTGCGCCTCGACGTCGCTCTCTGTCGGCCAAACCTCGAACGTGAATTTTCTCCCTTGGATCTCACGCAGAAAGCACGCCGGGCGTGCCTCGGGGCTCGCTTCCAAGATCTGCCGAATGGCCGAAAAATCCGCATCTTTCCCGCGGCGCCATAGATTCAGGACAATGTTTCGGGTCGATGCCGGCGGCTTGTCCTGGCCCAGGCTCGCCTTGCCGCTCACCTCGAAACCTCGCATCCCGAACACCCGCACGGCCCGGTAGTCCTTCTGATAAAGAGGTTCCTCCGCACAGAGGGGCACATGCCGTCCTTCCGGTTGCAGCTTCTCCATGAGCGCTTGCAGCATCCCGGCTTTGAGCTCGACCGAATCCACGTTCTCTAAGATCCCCTTCGCCTGCGCTGAGCGATAGTACGTCGTCGCCGGGCAAGCCTTGTTCGGATCTACGAAGTAGCTGGGGATGTCGGCGATCACTTCGTACGCGGACACGATGGCAGGCTGACCCATACACTCGCTCTTCTCTCCAGACAGGGCGCCATGGAAAAGAATCCAGTCATCAAAAACCACGCCATTGAGAACCCGAAGCACCGGCGCGCCGGTCTTGTCCACCGTCGCCAGGTGATGTTCGGGGGCGCGCCCGAGCAGGCTCAGGGCGTCCGTCTGCGCAGTTTGCCTCTGTTTTCTTCTCATGATCCTCATTTTGTCACCCAACTGGTCTATGAATAGGAGCCAGAATAGTAATTTTTAATAGACCAGTGATGGATCTCCGTGCGCCGAGGGTTCACACTTCTGCTCGTGAACCAGCGCCTCCATCTCAGCATCACGGACTCCCCCGCCGGCCTCCCGCTGTCCAAGCGCATCTCCGAAGCCCTGCTGCGAGAAATTCATCGCGGCAGGTTTGTTCCGGGTCAGAAGCTCCCCTCCTCGCGCGCCTTGGCGCGCGCCCTCGATGTTCATCGCAATACGGTTCTCTCCGCGTACGAGGAACTCACGGAGCAAGGTTACATCACCACGGCCCAAGGTCGCGCTACGTACGTGTCCCCGCACCTCCCCGCTGATCGCTCGAAGTCCACAAGAGGACGCGCAAGGCGCGCAACCAAGAGTTGCACGCCGCCCTTACGTGTGCGCCTTTCACCACCCTCCCCCGAGCCCAGCTACCGACCCTTGGCGAAGGGGGTGATTGCTCTTTTGGGGGGGCTCCCGGATTTACGCGAGGCGCCCCTTCCGGCTCTCGCGAGAGCCTACCGCGCGGCACTGACCCGCGAGCCCGCGTGCCTCGACTACCAAAGTCACTTTGGAAATGCGCGCCTCCTCGTTCAACTTGAAAAATATCTGGCCGAAGAGCGCGGTGTTCTGGGCAAACCCGGAGAACTGCTCGTCACCCGGGGCAGTCAGCAAGCCCTTTTTCTGGCAGCGCGCGCCTTAGTTCGACCCGGCGCCGTGATCGCCGTGGAGCGCGCCGGATACACCCCTGCCTGGGAAGGACTCCGGCTGGCAGGCGCCGAACTCATCCCTGTAAGAGTCGACCGCCATGGGCTCGTGACGGATGAGTTGGCTCGCTTGTGCCGCGTCCGCGACGTGTGCGGCGTGTATGTCACTCCTCATCATCAATACCCGACGACCGTGACGATGAGCGCTGCTCGGCGCATGCAGCTACTCGCCCTCGCCAAAGAGCACCGATTCATGATCGTGGAGGATGACTATGACCATGAGTATCACTTCTCTCAACACCCGGTCCTTCCTCTAGCAAGCACGGATCATCAAGGGACGGTCCTTTACATCGGCACCTTGTCCAAGATTTTCGCCCCCGGACTACGGATCGGATACGCGGTCGGGCAGCCAGACGTGATCTCTCATATGGCCACGACCCGCACCTACATCGATCGCCAAGGCGATCACGCCACGGAACTTGCCCTGAGTTATCTGATGGAAGATGGGGAGTTTGGCGCGCATGTCCGCCGCATGCACCGCAAGTACGAGAGTCGCCGCGAGGTGTTCTTCTACGCTCTGGAAACGGAGCTGTCCTCTGAACTCAGCTTCCGGAGGCCCCCCGGAGGCCTGGCGATTTGGGCCAGGGTTCTGGGTCAAATTGCACCCGAAGAATGGGCCGCTCGCGCCGAAGATCGAGGCGTGCTGGTTCAACCCGGCCGTCAGTTCTTCTTCGACAAGAAACCCCGCCCGTACCTCCGCCTAGGATTTGCGCGCCACAACGAGAAGGAAATCGAACTCGGGGTGAAGCGCCTGGCCCGCGCCCTCCGAAACGCTCGC
>CAYMQT010000095.1:3966-14334 GCA_964392575.1 uncultured Polyangiaceae bacterium | reverse complement strand
GGGTTCCCGGTCCAAGGTTGATTTTCTGAGCCCGATTTCGGCTGCGCAGAGAAGGCGGGTTCCCGGTCCAAGGTTGATTTTCTGAGCCCGATTTCGGCTGCGCAGAGAAGGGAGACAAAACGGACGGATTCGGCCGGATGTATCAATTGTTGCGTGAAAATCAACCTGGGAACGGATTTTGACCTGGGAACGGATTTTGGTGGGAAGCAATTCGAGTCGTGCCTACGCGCCAGCGGCCAACGATGAGCAGCAGCGCAGCGCCCAGCACCCAGGCCAAACCTGGGACTCTTGAATGCGCTGGACTGAAGCTACAACCCGAAGATTCTTTCGGTTGCGACGCTGCGTGATCTTGCTCGTCGTCCTCGTCTTTTCCCTCCGGATCCAGCTCAGGCTCCTCTAAAACCCCCAGCTGCCTCAGGGCATCTTCTTCGCTGCCGGCTCTCACCACAATCAAGTCGTCTCTAGGATCGCTGCCTACCGGCAGATCCAGGCAGGATTCTGCTTCGACACGTGTGAAACCGGCGGGCACCACTGCCGCCATTCCAGCAGATTCTTCGTCCGAACAAACGGCTCCCTCGACTCCAGCACCTCCGTCTAGCGGTGAAATGAGGTAACTTACGCACAGAGGCTCCTCCGCATCCCAGTGAGCCGGATATCCGTTGTACCATTGAGCAACGTATCCGTAGGGCTGTCTCGCCAGACCTATGACACCGGCGGCGTCCTCAGCGCTCAAGAGGAACGAGACGTCAAGATAGTACGACCCTGCGGTTTGCCAACTGAAGCCGCGCTTCGGTATGAGCACCTGTTTCCAGCACTGCGTGCATGCGCCTGCTACACAAGCGTCGGACGCAACGGTGCAGCACTCGTGCGAATCAAGCGTCCCGATGATCTCCCTCGGCGCCAGAGGAGTGATGACCAGTTCCTGAGCGAGTTCAGTCGCCGTTGCCTCTATGACAGTAAAGGAAAAGGTGTAGTTGCTGTCGTCTTTCGAGGTGCACCCGCTGAGCAACGCCCCTAGAACCCTCACGTCCGCCGTGTAAGTGCCCGGTTCGAGATCGACCTGAGAGTTCCAGATCAACTCGTCCACCTGCCGCTCAAAGCTCGCCGGGACGAATGCGATCAGTTCACCAGGAACAAGCAAACCCGAATCCTGGCTGACCGTCGTCAACTGCGTCGCGCTCATCAGCTCCGACACGGGACGGGGAAAAGTCTCAAACGGGATTCTCAGCTCACGCCCGCGAGGCACAGTCGCGAAAAACTCCGTCGCGACGCTCTGATGAAGGAGGGGCAAGTCGCTCTTTGGGCACGGGTCCTTAGGCGGAATTGCACCCGCACTCGACGGTAACGCTAGCGCGAAAAGAACGGTACGGAGAAAGCGCGCCATGATTGAGCCTAGCAGAAATCGCCGCTAAGTTTTCAGATCAGCACCGCTCTCGTCACTGACACATGAACTGATCGCCGGAATCCTGACTCCCCGCCGTGTTGAGCGACACCGTACCATCAATCACGTTGTCGTTGATGTCCGTCGCGCGCACTTGATACGGCGACTGACCCATGCGTCCGCCTGGCGGGATCCAGAAATTGTAGACTTCGCGCGACGCATTTTGCCAAGCGCCATTGTGATAAACCTGCACGCTCTTGATGGGGTACGGATGATTTTCGATGATCACCATATTCCAGTTGGCGTTGTTCGGCTCCTTCAACCTCAATTTCACGTTGCCGGTGACCGGACAGCTCACATACTTCCAAGTGATGGAGCCAAGGCCCGCGCGCTGACCGATGTACCCTTCGGTTTCTGTCCCCAGCTGCAAAAAGGCCGCCTTCGAAAGGTCGATGTGGCCTTTCACGCACTTGGGGTTGCTGCCAATGGGGCACTGATCCACTACGGTCGCGGTCACCTTTGCGCCTCCGTCGCGCGTCACCTCGACGCAGGCGCCACACGTCGCGGCCTGATTGTAGTCCGCCGTGTTGATGGCCGCGAAATACTGCCCACCGCCGGTTTGCACGCCGTTCACCCTGTCCGACTGCCCGGGGGAAGAAATCCCGTAAGAGCAGTTGATGTCCCCGATGCTGTGGGTGCCTTGGTCGAAGGTGTACCAGGTGATGGATCCGTTCGATTCATTGCCCCACGAGGCGTTGCAAGCGCCAGGATCTGGGTCTGGATCCGGATCTGGATCTGGGTCTGGATCCGGATCTGGATCTGGATCCGGATCCGGGTTCGTCGGATCCACGATCACCACCGGAGGCTCCTTGTAAAACGCCAGATCATCCAAGTAAAAATCCCAAGGCTGAGTACTGAGATCCTCCCAGGCGAGAGCCATCAACTTGGACGGATCGAAGTCCTTCGCCTGACCCCAACCCTCCTGCACCAGCGACGAGTAGGGCACCTTCACCGTGGTCCAGGCGCCACTGAGCACCACGTCACGCCCATACGCATCCGAGCAGCCGTCACCCCCACAAGTCCCGCCTCCGACGGACGCAACCTGTTGCGTCACCACCTCGAATCGAATGGATTTGGTGACTCCGTCTGACTTGATCTTGAATTCGATCCCGTCCCAGGCGCTCCCGTCATAAGGCAGTCTCGACGTGCTTCTGGACTGCTGATTGTCCTCGTTGGTGTTGTTGAGGTCGACGGAAATACCGCCGTAGGCAGCGTCTACTGATACGCCGTCCATGTGCGTGCCCACCGCATGTATGGCGAAGGATCCTTCACTTCCCGTACCACTCACCGGCGTGGGCGCGATGGGCCTCGGCTCATGTTCGCTGTACGTGTACCAGGCTCCGATGCGTCCATCCGTTTGGTAAATCGAGGTATCCCCGTCCTCGAAGTCATCGATCATCCCGTAAGTCGGTTCGGTCGTTCCTGAACCGCCGCCGGTCCCGCTTCCGGTGCCACCCGTGCCGCCCCCGGCTCCACCCGTGCCTGGAAGAGGATTCCCGGTAGGCATGCAGATGCCACTCGCCGTTTCGCAAACCAAGCCTGCACAGTCGCTGTCCCCCGTGCACTTCCCGCGACAGATCCCTTCGAAGCAAACCGCCGTATCGGCGCAGTCTTCAGGGCCCACGCAGGAGGTCACCGGAAAGCACCTGCCGCCGCTGCACTCTGCTGAGGGGCCGCAGTCCGTAGATTGATAGCATTCGTACGTTTCGGCGTTGTCTCCGTCTCCGTCTCCAGAGTCCCCGTCTTCTGAGCCGGAGCTCCCGCAGGCCGAGACCAAAGAGAACACTAAAGCCAAAGAACAAAAGGCGTACGTCGAACGAATTCTCATGATTAAGAGGTCCTTGGAAAGTGAGGAAGATCTAGCTCGAATTTCAGGAAGCGCTGCCACTATATCCAGTGACACTGATTTGAGCCAGAATTTCCCCTACATTTACTTACATCAAAACATTGCCGGAGCGGCGGACGAGCGCCCCCGTCTCGACTCGGGTGGCACGCACCGGATTCGAAACTCATTCGAGTGAAAAAGGCGCGAACGAACGACCAACAGGCTCGTGAACAAGACGAACGAGCGAATCGAGATCAACCACTGGCGCGCGCGCCCTTCCGTCCTAGCACCGGCCGCCGCAGGATTTCTTTTCTTGTCGCTTGCGTGTTCTGACGGATCCAAAAACGACACAGACGACGATTCTCGATCTGGATCGGGAGGGTTCCATTCCCTTCTTGGGACGGGCGGTGAAGGCAGCGCCGCGGGTGGTTCCGGATCGGGGGGAGCCGGACCGGCTGTCATCTGTACGGCAGAAATGGAAGCCCTTGTGCCGCTCGAAAATACACCCGGCTCGTGCCCGGCGGCGGGAGACGGAATTTCCATCGAAAGCGCGGAGTTCTGCCTCACCCTCGATCCGGATTCGCAAACCGTGCGCTCCCTTCGTCCCAAAGCCGATCTGAGCTTTGATTTTGCTCCGTCCGATCGCCTGGCGGCGCGCTCTGGAAATGGCTACGTCCACCTCGGCGATTTGAACCTTCGCCTGCGCGAGACGGGTCAGACTAGCTGGCAAAATGTGTCTACATCCGTGGCCCGCGCCGCGGTGACCGCCCTACCGAGTGACGAAGAAGTCCAAGCTTCCGCCGATCTCTCACCCACTCTGCCGGAATTGCCCGTTCAGATCACCCGCAGCTGGTCGCTCGTCGACGGGAGGTTGGCGCTACGTTTCGTCCTCCAAAATCATTCCGCAAGCGCAGTTGAAATCGGCGGGCTCGGGATCCCTCTCGTGTTCAACAACATCATCTCCGGGCGCAGTCTGGAAGAAGCCCATGAGAGATGCTCTTTTTCGGATCCCTACCTCGGGCGCGATGCCGGTTACCTCCAGGTCACGCGACTCAAGGGCACCGGGCCTGCCCTGCTCGTCCTGCCAGAAGAGAAAACGCCGTTCGAGGCCTACGGAGAACTCCTCAACCTTCCCGGCGAAGACTCGGAAGATCCTGTTCCTCTCTTCTACGATCGCACCCCTCGTAATCAGACCTTTGAAGGTTTTCATCAATGGATCGTGCATTCCAGAGCCTATGCGGAAAACGAGTGGAGCAACGTCGAGCCGTACAATCCCGCCTCGAGCCACACCCTCGCCCCCGGAGAATCTCGCACTTACGGCCTGCGTTTCGTACTGTCTCCGTCCATTCGACAGATCGAAGACACTTTGGTTCGAGAAAATCGCCCTCACGCCGTAGGCGTCCCGGGCTACATTTTGCCGCAGGACGTCGAGGCGCGACTCTTTTTTCGCTACCCCCACGCAGTCACCGCCTTTCGGGTAGAGCCGGCGGGCGCCCTCGACATCTTTGAGACCAACTCAACAGAAAACTGTTACCGGGCTCTCACGTTGCGCGGCAACACTTGGGGCCGGGTGCGCCTCACCATCGAATACGCGGACGACAGCGCGCAGACGGTGCATTTCAACGTCATCAAGCCCGCGGAACAAGTCGTCACGGACATGGGTCAATTTTTGACTACAGAAGCATGGTTTGTCGATGCCACCGATCCCTTCGGACGCAGCCCCTCCGTGATGACCTATGATCGTGAGGACGACTCCATCGTCACTCAATCGAAGCAGTCGTGGGTGTGCGGTCTCGGCGATGACGGTGGGGCGACCTGGCTCGCCGGCATCATGAAGCTTTGGGGAAAGCCGGACGCCGAGCAGATAGAAAAGTATGAGGAATTTGTCGACGAAGTAGTGTGGGGCGGCCTTCAATACAACGAGGGTCCCCTCATGTACGGCGTGAAACGTACGCTGTTTTATTATGAGCCGAATGAGCTGCCCCCTGGTTACTACGACAGCGACATCGACTTCAGCACCTGGATGGCATGGCCACGGGCCCACACCGAACAGGTCCCACGCTCGTACAACTACCCCCACGTCACCGCGCTCTACTTCACCCTCTATCAGCTGGCGCGCAACACCGAAGGACTGGTCAGTCATCATCCGTGGGATTGGTACCTGACCCAGGCCTACGAGACGGCCGTGGCCATGACGACCGTGGGAAATCAGTATGCCGAGTTTGGCGTCATGGATGGATCCATCTTCCTTGAGACTTTGAACGCTCTCAAGGCCGAACAGTGGACGAGTGAGGCCACCGATCTCGAAGCACGCATGGAAAACCGTGCCGATCACTGGGCCACCCTTGCTTTTCCCTTCGGGAGCGAGATGGCGTGGGATTCCACCGGTCAAGAGGAGGTGTACGTCTGGAGCAAGTATTTCGGAAATGACGACAAGGCTCAAATCACCTTGAACGCTATTTTGGGCTACATGCCGACAATCCCTCACTGGGGGTACAACGGTTCGGCCCGTCGTTACTGGGACTTCATCTACGGGGGCGCCAAGATCGACCGACTCGAACGCATGCTTCATCACTACGGCTCTAGCCTGAACTCCATCCCCGTCCTCAGCGAGTATCGCGATCACCCGGACGACTTTCATCTGCTGAGGATCGGGTTTGGCGGCATGATGGGCCCCCTTTCAAACATCGACGAACAAGGATTCCCATCGATGGCCTTTCACGCTTTCGCAGATACGCTCAAATGGGATGCCCGGACCGGCGACTACGGTCTTGCCTTCTTTGGCCACGCCCAAGGTGCGGGGAGCTATCTCGTCGAACATCCGGAATTTGGTTGGCTCTCTTTCGGTGGAAACCTCTCTCGAGACGGCGACACGGTCGTCATGACACCCCTCGACTCGTTCCGAAAGCGTATCTACCTCGCGCCCGTGGGCCTCTGGCTCACCCTCGACTCCGGGCAGTTTGAAAGCGTTACGTTCTCGCCGAGTTCCAAAGCTGTAAAGATCATCCTTGCTCCCTCAAGTGTGTTCGTCACGACGGCGCGCCTTCGCATCGAAAAGAAAAGCGGACTGGGCTCCTACGCCCCCACCGCCTCCCTGCCCGTAGAACGCGGGGCCTTCGTGGTGCCCCTCGAAGCCGACGGCGCTTCCCTCGAACTCACGCCCAACTAAAGCAACAGGATTGATGTAGAATCAACGTCGTAGTGATCTCCCGCAAACTTCCTCGTGCCTTCTATGCCCGCGGTGCGCTTCAGGTGGCGCGTGAACTTTTAGGGATGCATCTGGTTCACCAGGTCGAGACACCCGATGGCCGAAAGAGACAGGTGGGTAGGATCGTCGAGGTGGAGGCCTATCAGGGGCCTGAGGATCAGGCCGCGCATTCGGCAAATGGACGGCGCACGCCACGCACAGAGACCATGTTCGGGCCGCCGGGGCACGCCTACGTGTATCTGATCTACGGCATCCATCATTGTCTCAACGTGGTGACGGCGGGAAAAGGCGTGCCCCATGCCGTGTTGATCCGCGCGCTCGAACCGATCCACGACATCGAAGGGCGCACCCAGGGGCCCGGACTTTTGTGTCGAGCGTTAGGCATCGATCGCTCCGATGACAAACTCGACTTGACCGGAAGAAAACTCTGGATCGAACGCCCAAAAGCCCAAAATCCGCGTCCCGTCGAGCTGGCTCGTGACGCGCGCATCGGCGTCGAGTACAGCGGCACCTGGGCGAAGAAGCCCTGGCGCTTCTTGGACGTCAGCTCCAAGTATCTCTCACGCCCCGTGGCGAAAGGTAGCTAGCCGAAAACTTGGCATCGGATTTGCGATGGGAGGTGCATGGCGCATCTTCAATCCTTCTTTTTTTGGCAAAAACGAGCAACCCCTTTCCGCCTTGTGGACCGCTGGACACGGTCCCCGTGGACGGAATCACACGGCAGGGGCCACGCCCGGGCCGCCGTCTTCGCTCAGGCTCTCGTCTTCCTGCTCCTGCTTTCGGGAGCTGCTCAGGCTCAAGAGATGGCAGCGCCGTCTCTTGTCACACAAACCAGTGAAGGCGGGACCAAGGAGCTGCCTCTGGTCGAAGAGCGGCTGCGCGTGGTGATCGATCAGGGTCACGCCCAGACTGAATTCCATCACGCATTTCAAAACGAAACCACCCAATCCCTCGAAGGCACCTATCAGATCGCGCTCGGTACGGTCGCGCAAGCGACCGGGTTTCACTACTACGTGGGCGAGACGAAGATCGTCGGTGAAATCTTCGAGAAAGAAGCCGCGGCACAGGTCTACGCGACGGTCACCGGGAGCGGACGAGATCCGGGACTTCTCGAAATGAGCGGCGAGGGCGTGTTCACCTTTCGAGTCGCGCCGATCACTCGAGGTGAAAAGAAGCGCATCGGCGTCAACACCTCTCAGCTTCTGCGTCAGACCGGGCGGACCCTGGAATACCAGGCTCCCCTCGCTCGTGACGGGGTGGGCTCTACGATCCTACTCACTGACGCCCGAGACGTAGAGAAGATCTGGTCACCGACCCACGACTTCAGAGAAACGAAGACCAAACAAGGGCGAGAACTTCGAATCCTGAGCCGCAAGGGGAGCGGGGACCGTCTGATCCTCCGCTACCGAGTGATCGAAAATGACTTTGAACTCAGCGCAGCCGTTCACCGCCAAAAAGGCCAGGACGGTTATGTTCTCGTCAGCCTCAGCGCGCCGGAAGGGCTGGTCGAAAAAAAGTCACCACGAGACGTCACCCTGGTGATTGATCGCTCAGGCAGCATGACGGGCGCGCCCCTTTCCGCCGCACGGAACGCAACCAAGGGAGTTCTCTCTCGGCTCGGTGACGACGATTACGTGAATGTGGTCACCTTCGACGACGGGGCCGACGCTTTGTTCCCTGAGCCACGCCTCGTGAAAAATGTGCGTCGGGAGGCCATCGCCTACGTCGAGTCCATCGAGGCGGGCGGCGGCACCGATCTGGCTCTCGCGCTCTCAGAATCGTTCAAGCGTATGCCAGCTTCTGGCCGCCAGGCGGTGGTGCTCTTCTTGACGGACGGGGAGTCCGACGCCGCTGCCGCGCTCAAGGCAGCCGCAAGCGCGCCCAAAGGCACACGTCTTTACACCGTGGGCATCGGCGCCGGTGTCGATCGGCCTCTTCTCACACGGCTCGCTCGCGAACACGGAGGCCGGTTTACCTACGTCGCCGATGAAAAAAACCTGGAGCGCGACGTCGATCACCTCTTTTCGAGCACTTCGTCACCGGTGCTCTCAGACTTGGAAGTGTCCATGACGGGCGCTCAAGTGAAGCGCATGTACCCGCGCAAAGCGCCCGATCTCTTCTTCAAAGGTCAATTGACCTTCGCCGTCCGCGCGACCCCGGAATCTGCAAAATCCACCGCTCTCCTTCGCGTCGTCGCTACCCGCGACGGCAAGAAACAGGTCCTTTCGAAAGAGATCGATCTCACTCCCCGCCACAAGCCCTGGGTCGGCCGAGCGTGGGCGACGGCACGCGTGGATGATCTGGAAGAGCAAATGTCCCTCAGCGGAGAGTCCCCAGAACTCAAGAACGAAGCCCTCGAACTCGCCCTCGCCTACAGCCTCGTGACCCGTCATACCTCGTTTCTCGCCATCCCGGAGAGCGAAGTCACAGACGCCGTACGCGGGACTCTCGAAGAAGAGCGCAAGCGCAGGCAGTCTATTCTACTAAAACACAAAGACGCGGCCGCCCTCAGTCGCACGATCATGCCGCCCGGCGATCCGCTACTCACCGTCCGGGCACCTGGCTCCTCCCGCGGCGTCACAGCGGTCTTTTCCTTCGGAAAAGTGCTCGATCTTACTTATTCCGCTGAGAAAGAGATCTGGGAAGGGCGTTTTCTCGTCCCCAATCACATCGAGGACGGAGGATACGACGTGGAGATTTTCGTCGTCAGTCGAGAAGGCGAAACGACTCGCACCACGACGGGCTACGAGATCGATAGTCGCCCCCCCGCCTTTGAAACCCACCTCACCGAAGAGCCCGGAGGCGTGATCCTCAAAGTCACGGGTGATGAAAAGTTGCGTGAAGTCCGTGTGCTCGCCCTTGAACCTGAGAAGGATCGCGCTCTCCCTCTCTCCGTGAACGGACAGAGCTGCAAAAAGTCGGGCTGCCCGCTCAGCCGGAAGAACGACACGGAGTTCGAGGGCTTTCTGGATCTCGGACCGGGTCGTTATCGCCTGCGGCTCATCGTCACCGATGAGGCGAGAAATGAAAGCGTGCGCGAAATCGAACTCACCGTACACGAGCAGGAGGAAGGATGCTGAGCAAACTCACGCGCAGGCTGCGCGTCCTCGCTTTCGGTGCCCTGTTGCTCGGTACGCTCCTCACCTTCGCTGGCCCGCTTCTCGCACAGCCTAGATCGGCACAACCTAGACCGACACAATCCCGAGCAACGGCGCAAGAAGGCGCTCCGCTCGCAGTCCAGGGTATGATCCCCTACTCGGCCCGG
Organism: uncultured Polyangiaceae bacterium; assembly: GCA_964392575.1. Lineage (GTDB taxonomy): Bacteria > Myxococcota_A > Polyangia > Polyangiales > Polyangiaceae > NIC37A-2. The sequence goes on along the minus strand of CAYMQT010000095.1, from coordinate 4,595 downwards.
ATCAACGACGCGCTCGCTTACGACGACCGCATCTATCTCGCGACGAGCGGCGGACTCGAGGAGTACGAGCGGAGCTCTCATCGGCTGCTCCGACGCCTTTCGACTCTGGAAGGGTTGCCCTCCCTCGAAGTGACGGAACTCTCGCTTCTTTCTTTAGGCAGAAAGGACGGCGTCGTGCGCGTCGTCACCGGGGATCGGGAAGTGCTGCTCTCGAAAGAAGGGCTCTCCCCAGTCCGAGCTCGCTCGTCTCCGCAAAAAGGAGTGAGTCTTTCCGCTCGCTACTTCCGCGGGGCGAGGGTCACGAAACAGCTCAATCTCCCCGAAGGCGAACTCCTGGGAACGGCTTCTCGTGGCGCGTATCTCGATGGCGCGCCTTTCAGTCGTTCTGCCTCACTACCCGACGCACACGTCACCGCCCTGGCCGTCTTCGGAAGCGACTTGTGGATCGGTACCTTCAACCGCGGCCTTGGCAGACTCACGAGCGGGGGCGAAGTGCTTTACGTCCCGACACCCGGCCCACACATCAACGCTCTTTTATCCACCCCTTCGCGCCTCTACCTCGGAACCAGCGAAGGCTTGTACTCCTCGTCCGATGGGAGAACCTTTCAACGCGAACCCTTCGTCAAAGA
>CAYMQT010000095.1:0-3956 GCA_964392575.1 uncultured Polyangiaceae bacterium | reverse complement strand
CCTCGCCCACGACGAGACCTCCGTCTTTGCGGCGACTCCTGGCGCCGTGTACCGAATCAAAGACAAAACCGGACCTCCTTCCGATGTCTGGTGGCTGCCCGGCGGATCTCGCTCCCTACAGAAACTGACGACAGGGCGAGGTGCCCTCTGGATCGGCACCGAAGATCGCGGGGCGGTGCGCATGGATCTCAGCAAGCGGCTCACGGCCAAAGACAAACCTTTTTCCGTCTTTGACAAGACCCAAGGCATCGATTCCAGCTGGAGTCTGGCCGTGGCTGGCCGCCCGGATGGCTCAGCGCTCATGACCACCTTGCGTGAAGGGCTCTTCCGCATCCACGCGGACGGTAGCTTCGAAGCGGTGCCCGCACCCGTGAGCGACTGGGGCCTCTCGGTCTACCCCGACGAACACGGCGTCTGGGTCGGGACCCAGGGCGGAGCGGCCTATGTCCCCGATGATGGCAGCCCGGCACGGCGCGTCGTCGGTCTGCCCGATCAGAACGTCCATGTCATCTACCGAGACCCGCGATCCGGCCTACGCTCGCGGATCTGGCTCGGAACAGAGAACGGTTTGTGCTGGGTCGAGTTCAGGGAAATCTAGCGGACGACTTAGAGTTTCTCGACTTGGAGGATGACGTCCTGGTCCTCGTACCCCTTACCTTGCAACCCCGAGTTCTGGGTACGCTTTTCTGATCGCCTGCTCGTCCCAATAGTACGCATCGCCCTCGATGATCACGGTGACAGATTCGCCTTTCTGGAGATAGGTAGAGGCTTCGAGATGGCTTCCGTTTTCATCCGGAACGCCCCAACCGCATACAGGCGCCTCTCCCTGCTCCTCACCGCCGGATCCTACGGGCGTCGAGGGGCACTCTCCCTTTCTGAGCTCCAGAAAGGCTTTGGCACCGTCCTGCCTAAACAGGTAAAAGACGGCGGGTGCGTCGACCCAAAAAAGCGGGGTGTGGGGTCGAGTTCAAAGAGTAGCACGAACCGCCTCCATCAGAGCCGTCCGGATCTCCTCCGTACGCTGTCCCGGGCAAATCTTCCCTCCGTCCAAGTCTGTTGCATAAAACACGTCCACGGCGCGCTTGCCTTCTGTGCTGATCTTAGCAACTCCGATATTGATCCCGAGGTCGTGGAGCACAGTTGCAAGGGTGAACAGGAGCACTGGGCGATCCTCAGCAAGCACCTCGATCACGGTGTAGAACTCTGATGCATGGTGGTCGAAGACCACTTCCGTAAAAACGGGAGGCGTGGGGCGAGAGCTCCAGCGCGATGTTCTCTTGGCCTTGACAAGATCCTGAGCAAGGATCTCTCCGCCCACGACGGCAGTCAGGTCTCGCTCCAGTTTCGGCAAGCGCTTCTCAAGCGGCTGCTTCCCGCCCACGCTACGCACCCAGAACAAGTCGACGGCTTGATACCCGCCCGTCGACAGTGAACGAGAGTTGATCTGAGCAGCCTGAATCTCGAATCCGTTCGCCGAAATCGCTGCAGAAATAGCCGCTAGAAGGCCCGGCCGGTCTCCAGCAATCACACAGAGATCACCCTCGGCCTGGCCCTCGGTAACCACACACAACCCAAGCACGCCATCGTGGCTCGACGGCACAAACGAAAGCGCAACCGCTCCGTCGTGCCGACGGAGCGCTAGCTCTGCGTGAGCCAAGATCTCCTCTGGGGCGTGCGAGAGGAAGTAGCGACTGGGCATGGACTCGAGGAACTGCTTGAACTCCCCCTTCGTCGCCTCCTCTTCCCAGAGCTTCTCCGCTTCGCTCCGAACCCGCGTGACACGATCGCTCGTCGCACCTCCTGGCTCTGCCATCATCGCATCGCTAGCCCGAAAGAGACCGTCGAGCATGCCGCGTTTCCACTTCGTCATGGCTACTGAACTCGTCGTGGAGACGTCCGCCACCGTCAGCAGGTAAAGTTCCCGCAGGCCTTCGCGACCCCGAACATCACGAAGAAACTCCAAGAGAGTTCCCGGATCTCCCAGATCTCGCCGAACCGCCACCATGTACATCGTCAAGTGGTGCAAGATCAAATGACAGGCATCGTCGATCTCCTCTTCGCTGAGACCCAAACGTTTGAGGATGATTCGCCCCATGTCCGCCCCGCGCTGAGCGTGATTGCGCCCACCGATCGACTTTCCTACATCGTGGAGCAACGTGGCCAGAAAGAGGACGCGCGGCCGCGTGACCTCAGCCGCCAGACGGCTGGCCAGGGGGAGCTGCTGCGCCAGATCGCCGCGCGCAAGCGCCCGAAGCCGATCTACGGCCGCAATCGAGTGCACGTCGACAGTATATACATGATATAAATCGTGATGGACTCGCCCCACCACGGGGGCAAATTCCGGGATCATCGCCAAAAGTAAGCCCACGTCGTGGAGCGCGGTCAGCACGCTGCCCGAAGAGAAGGCAACCGCGCGTCGTGTAGAGACCAGGGCGACGAAAAGATCCGCGGCTTCTCTGCTTTCCCGCAGGCGCTCACAAAAGCGCGCGTCGAGGGTGGCGCATGCAATGGCGTCGCGCGTGCGTGCGAGAAGGGGTTTGTCGCGAGACACCGCTTCCGCAAATACACGAAGCGCCAAGGTAGGATCCGCGTCTAGGAGATCCGGCTCGGCCAGCGCTACCCCACCCTCACACTCGACTAAACCCGGCGCGATAGCGACGACCACCGGTAAAAAGCGGCTCGGGCGGCGCTTAGCTCGTCCGATGACGCGATCACGCACATGCGCAATGACCCGCGCATGACGGTAGTAGTCGGACATGAACCTTTCGACCATCTCGCCCGTGCGCTGAAGTGACGGGAGATCTGAGTCCGCGCTCCCTTCATACCCCATCGCCTTCGCCACATTCTCTTGTTCAACGAAGGTCAATCGATCGGCTTTTCGAAGCGCCGTCCGGTGGAGGTGATGGCGAACGGTCCAGAGAAAGTCGAGCGCACGCTCGACGTCCACTTTGTGCTGCGAAGTCAACACGTCCAGCTCAACCAGTCGGCCCAAATCGCTTGTACCGAAGCGTGCCCGCGCTGCCCAAAGTGCGAAGTCGAGGTCGCGCAGTCCACCGGTTCCGCTCTTGACGTCCGGCTCAAGCAAGTAAACGGAGTCACCAAATTGCGCGTGCCTTTCTCTCGCATGCGCTTCCAGTTGCGAGATGAATGTGACTATTTCGGCCTCGGAGAAAAGACCATCCGAAAGCCTCTCGCCGAGAGAGTGCATGAGCGAAATGTCACCGGCAATAGGGCGAAAATCGAGCAATTCGGTCGCCATCGCCAGGTCGGCCTTGGCCTCTTGCACCACCTCAGACGTGCGTACGATCTGGTGCCCGACGCGAATTCCTGCATCCCACAGCGGATAAAGGATGGCGTCGAGCACCGCTCCCACGACCTCCGGTCGTTCCGTAGTCACGAAACACAAATCCAGATCGCTGTTCAAACCGAGCAAGCGACGGCCATACCCGCCAACGGCACCGAGAAGCAGCGGGGAGTCGTGGTCACGGGCAGCTGTTACGAAAAGGTTGCGGACGAGCGAGTCCGCAATGTCGGAATAGGTGCGAGCGAGTGCCGTGCCACCGTGCGTTCTTTCGTCGAGCGCCTGAATCAGGCGGGCCCGGTTCCGTGCCATATAATCGCGCATGGGCGCCGAAGCGGCGCGCAAAGAAGAAGAGGAAGGGTGGATGACACTTTGAATCGAGGGCATGGACATGGTCTGAACGAAATCGCTCCGACCGGAAGCATGAGACTTGCTCTGTGTCCGTTTCGTTTCCGACCGGACCAAGGTTGATTTCCAAAACGGGCCTCTAGGACCCGACCGGACCAAGGTTGATTTCCAAAACGAGCCTCTACGTCCAAGCCTTCGATGGCCAGGCGCCTCAAACTGTGCCGTTCAAAATCGGAAAGACGCACATCCGCTCCTGAGTGACACGTGTCAAACGCTCGTTCGCTCGTCCGTCACCGTTCGAGGAGCA
>CAYMQT010000094.1:0-19035 GCA_964392575.1 uncultured Polyangiaceae bacterium | reverse complement strand
CGGATGAGCTTCTGATCAGTCAGCCGGACTCCGGTGAGCAGGCGCTCGAGATCGCCGACATGCTCGTGCGGAGCGGAGCGGTGGATATGGTCGTCGTGGACTCCGTGGCGGCGCTCGTACCCAAGGCGGAAATTGAAGGGGACATGGGAGACAGCCATGTGGGCCTTCAGGCGCGTCTCATGAGTCAGGCGTTGCGCAAGCTCACGGCAAGCGTTTCTCGCGCCGGGACCATGATGTTTTTCACCAACCAGATCCGTATGAAGATCGGGGTGATGTTCGGTAGTCCTGAGACGACTTCCGGCGGAAACGCACTCAAGTTCTACGCCTCGGTGAGACTCGATGTGCGGCGCATCGGAGCCATCAAAGACACTTCTGGTAAGGAGGCCATCGTGGTGGGCAACCGTACTCGCGTGAAGGTGGCCAAGAACAAAATGGCCCCTCCGTTCCGTGAGGTTGAGTTTGACATCATCTACGGCAAGGGGATCAGCCGCTCGGGCGAGGTGGTCGACAAGGGTGCAGATCTTGGTCTCATTCAGAAGAGCGGCGCCTGGTACGCGATGGGCAGTGAGCGCATCGGTCAAGGGCGGGACAACGCCAGGCAGTACCTGGAAGAGCATCCAGATGTGATGGAGAAGCTCTCCAATGAGATCATGGCGCACTATGGCATGGGACCTCTGGCGCAGGTCAATGCCAAGGGAGATGCCGAGACGAGCGCAGAAGCGGAAGCAAAGAGCAAGGGCGCCAAGCGTGCCGCTCGTCCGAACTGACTGCAGTTTGATCGAACTGACTGCAGTTTGATTGAACTGAGTGCGGCTCGCTCAAACTGAGGGCTGGTGCTTTTGAGTGCGGCGCTGTGTTTTTGAGTGGTGCTTTGAGAGCGACGCCGTGTTTTGAGCGACGCCGTGTTTTGAGCGGCGCCGGACGGATTTTGAGAAAACCGCAAGAGCTGCGGAAGTGAGAGTTTCTTCTTCTTGACGCTTCCGTCCCCACGACTTGCAGCCCGTGGGGTGCTCTTTGGTTGTCTCGTGCGAGAGTGAGCTGGTGAGAGGTGACGGGGCCCTGCACGGCCGTGTCCTGTTCTGCGGCAAAAGTCCCGAGGGTCTTTACCGTAGACTCAGCAGAGAGACTCAGAGAAGGCTGACCCGAGGGTCGGCCTTCTTGTTTCTGGCGTAGGGTGGAGTTCTTGGCTACTCAGTTCTATGGAATCTGAGTCGTGCAGGGTGTGTGGAGGTGACGGCCGCATCACCAACTCGTTCGGTGGCGGCTCGAAAACGTGTCCCTCCTGCCATGGTACGGGCCGGCGCTCTCACGAGCCGCTCTTTCGCGACGTGACGCGGACCAAGCCGTCCCATCACCAGCCCACCAACCGCATAGCGCGCGAAGAGAAGCCCACCTGGCCTGGCACTTCCGCTGGCGTGCAGCTCGCCACGCTGGTCAAGAACTCTGCACTGGCCGAGGATACCAAGACCCGTCTGGTGCGCGAGATCATCGAATACGAGACCAGCCACGGCTCGTGCACCAAGACGTTCGAGCGCAAGATCCGAAAGCAGCTGTAGGGCGACTATCAGAACCGCTCACTCCTCAGAACCGCTCGCGAAGAGCGCATCGAGTGCGCTTTCGTTCACCTCGTTGATCTCATACTCAGGGTCGATTTCATAACCTGTCTCCTCGCTCCAAACGAGTGAGAGCTGAAAATCATCCACATAGAATTCAAAGTAAGCATGTGAAAGGAGCCTGCTCATCACGAGCATAGTCCCGAAGACAACGACGTCCACGCTCTTTTCCGCGCGCGCCACAGTCATTGTTCCCTGGAGCTGCATCTCTGTCGTACTTCCACAGGCCTCGGCGGGCTGAACGAAGGAACGAGTTCCGCAAGCGTGCGCCTGCGCCACGAAAGGCATGCCGCCGGAGCTTGTAGCAGCACCCGGTTGATAAAACGCTTGCTTTGCAGCGGCATGTGGAAAGCTCAAACTGATGGAGTAGTCGTCCCATTCAAAAGGGCCCGCCTCATTCAAACCATAGAGCACCTCCAGCATATCTGCTTGGTCGTACTCAAACTCTGGTGATGGTGAGCTGCACGCTGTGAAGTAAGCGGGGTTCGCAATCAAAAACAAGCCGAAGGCCACAGCTTGAATGCTTACCTTTCGCCTCATGCTTACCTTCCACCCATTGAATCGTCCGAGCATCGATGCCTCCAGTTTGGTGAATAGCACAGCCTTGATAAAATGAGCAGTTTGCGGAGTGCTGAAGGGAGAAATCGGTGCATGTGCCACCTTCCCCGAAGACATGCTACGCCAGCTCGCGTGGGCATGATGAGAGCTGCGCAGTGCGATCGTTACGGTTCATCCGATGTCATTCGAGTCGAAGAGGTCCCGATCCCAACGCCTGCAAAGGACCAGATACGGGTGCGCGTTCGCGCTGCCACGGTGAGCCGCACCGATTGCGCGTTGCTCGCGGCGCGACCTTTCATCCTCCGCTTCATGACAGGGCTGTTCCGTCCGAAGTTGAAGACACTTGGTACCGACTTTGCCGGTGAAATCGATGCCGTCGGTGCAAACATTCAAGGATTCGCCGTCGGTGATCGTGTCTTCGGCATCAACGATCTCGGCATCGGCTCCCACGCTCAGTACCTTGTGACGACGCTGAACGACGGCATCGCCAAGATGCCTGAAGGGGTGAGCTTCGAAACTGCGGCGGCTTCGCTCGAAGGCGGCTGGTACGCCTACAGCCTCTTGCGGCGTGTGGGCAATGTCGGCTCCGGGACGCGCGTCCTCGTCAACGGCGCTACTGGCGCGATTGGCTCGGCGCTGCTTCAGTTCTGCGTTCACGATGAAGCCATCGTCACCGCCGTCGGCAACAGCAAGAACCTCGATCTTCTGAAGTCACTCGGTGCCCACGAGGTCATCGACTACGAGCAGAGTGACTTCACTCGTGTCGCCCACCCTGTGACGTACGACGGCGTGTTCGATACCGTCGGCAAGAGCACCTTCGGCGCCAGCAAACACCTGCTGGTGTCTGGTGGGATCTACAGCTCAGCAGAACTCGGTCCGGGTCTCCAAAATATTTTCCTCGCGATGACGACTCCGCCGTTCGGCGGCAAGAAAGTCGTCTTCCCGCTCCCCGTATCCAAAGGCGAGTACCTCGCGAACCTTCCCTCCTTCCTCGAAGAAGGCAGCTTCCGCCCGGTCATCGATCGCGTCGTCACACTCGACGAGATCTGCGACGCATATACTTACGCCGATTCGGGAAAGAAGACGGGAAACGTGATCCTCACGCCGTAAAAGACCGCGCTTGCTCATGTATATACTGCCGTATATACTTTCTCTGTGACTGAGCGAGCAAAGGTGTTCAAGAATGGTGGGAGTCAAGCTGTCCGGCTTCCGGCGGATTGCCGTTTTCCAGAGGGGCAGCGTGAAGTTTCGGTCAAGCGTATCGGCCGTAAGGTCATCCTGGAACCCCTGGACGAGTGGCCTCAGGCGTTCAAAGAATGTTTGGGCGGGTGGCACGAACAGATTGAACGACCCAATCAAGACACGGTGATGGATCACCGTGATCCCTTTGCGTCATGATCCTTTATCTGCTCGACACGGACACCGTCAGTTTTGCTCTGCGCGGTGAGGGAAACGTGGCTAAGGAAATTTTGACTAGGAAGCCGTCGCAGGTGGCGGTAAGTTCGCTTACCTTAGCAGAGCTGCGCTTCGGAGCTGAAAAACGCAAATCCAAGAAATTGCATCGTCTCATCGACTCCTTCGTGAACGGCGTTGGCGTGGTCGCTTTTGATTTTGAAGCGGCCAACCATTTCGGGAAACTGTCTGCTCAGCTAGCTCGCAGGGGAACGCCCATTGGCATCATTGATACGATGATTGCTGCGCATGCTTTAGCCTTGGGTCGCGTGCTGGTCACGAACAATACGAGGCACTACTCCAAGGTAGCGGGGCTATCTCTCGAAAACTGGAAGTAGTCGTGACCATGCGCATCGAAACGAGCTACAATTTTCGATAGGAAACGCGTCAACGTGACTCGCAAGCACCGCGAATCCGCCGTAGCCCTAACCCGACGACCAGTGCCACTGCGGCAAAAGCTAGCTCTTGCCAGGTCGCCGCAAACCAGATCGCCAAACTCGTGCACGCCCCCAAAAGCGCAAACGCAATGCGACGTTTTGAACGTGGGTCTTTTTCAGCAAACAGGCCTCTTCGCAACACAGCACAGCAGGTGGCACCATATTGTACGGCTACCGCGACGTTCGACATGCCGATGAGCGTCCGATAATCAAAGGGGAGGACCAACGCCACAGCGATTCCGCTCGTGACCAGGATGGCCATGTGCGGCGTTCCAAAGGCCGGGTGGAGCTGAGAGAGCAGCCGAGGAAGTTGTCTGTGAGAAGCCATCGCGAAGAGATAGCGGGGGGTCCCGAGAGCGCTGCCCGAAACGAAACCCAGTGTGGAAATCAGTGCGCCTATCGCAACAACTATCCCCAGGGCAGGGCTGAGCGCGAGGGCCGCGTCCGCGAGGGGCGCGTCACTCACGCGGTGTAAGCCATCAAAACCAAAAACGAGGACGCTCTGCACGACGACGTAGAGCACCCCTGCCGTGGCGAGCGTCCCCAGAACAGCAATCGGGACCATTTTTTCTGGCGACTCGGCTTCGCCCGCGGGCACGCCCACGACCTCAAAGCCTTGCAAGGCAAACAACGCGATGAACACGGCCGACGAAACCCCGCTGAGTACCGCCTCGATAAGGCTGCGGCGAGCTTCCATGATCCTTCACTCCACGACAAGGCCGAGCCCCCAGCGGCGCTCGCCCGAGCCGTATCGAACTCAGGCAGGAGAACGGAAATGAGGAGCAGCAGCACCGCAAACTTACCAAACGTAAAGAGGCGGATGGCCCAAGCTCCAGGCCTTGCTCCCCTGTAGTTCAGGGCCCCGAAGGCAACAATGGCAGAGACGGCAAAGCCCATCAAACCCCACCCTTGCCCCAGTGATGGCACGAGCCGCCCCGCGTAGGCAGCCGCCGCTGAGGCCACAGCAGCGAATGAAAAGACGGCATTCGCAAAGCACATCCAACCCACGCCGTAACCAACCGCTTCACCAAACTCTTGACGCGCGTACTCATACGGCCCTCCCGAGGCCTCGGTGCGACGAGCAGCATCAGCGAAACACCACGCCACAGGGAGTAACCCCAGAACACAGAGGGCAAATGCCAGCGGAGACCAAGGCCCCATCTCACGAAAGAGATCGTCGGGAAGAAGAAAGACACCCGACCCTACCGTAGCGTTGAGCCCGATCACCGTCAGATCGAGGAGGCTCAGAGATCGCCTGAGACGTGGCGCGGAGGAGCGATCAGAAGGCACGCGCGCTTGTTAGCACGGGGCGATGCCGGAAGAACGGGGCGATGCCGGAAGAACCGGGCGGTGCCGGAAGAACCGGGTGGTGGCTGAGGTGTACTCAACAGATGAGTAAGTTGGGCTCAAAAGTCAAGCGGACGCGGGCCCGGGCCCGGGCCCGGGCCCGCGCTAGATACATTCTGCGACATTGTGCTGCTTCGTAGGAGTTATTTGTAAGAGGGGCAACTTCGGGGGGAATTTGTCTCGTGTTTCTTCGCGTACGACGTTAGAAACTAGTGAACAGTTTCAGAGGGAAAGTGAATGATATCTACTGTGAAAATGGGAATAACGATGAGAACGCTGTTGCCGACCTGCGCGCTTGCACTGCTCTTTCCGAGTGTGGCTGTCGCTCAGATCGCTCCGATTAACGACGAAGCCGCCTCTGAGGAAGTAGCGCCTGAAGAAGCACCGGCCGAGGAAGCTCCTGTTGAGGAAGCTCCTGCTCAAGACATCGCCGCGAAAGAAAGTACCGGCTCGACCAGCAAGGACGGGGGTGATGGTGGGCGCTTCCGTTTTGGCGTCGCGGGAGGTCTGGGACCCATGTCAGGTGCCGGCGCGAATCTCACCTACTATGGCGCGGATCTTAGATTCGGGTGGCAGATCAACAACGCCATCGGCGTCTACGCGGTGCCGCAGCTCGGGTACTATACCCTCAACGGTGGTGGCGGGACTCTGGGAGGGGGACTCATCGGCGCCTCTGTTGTCGCCGACTACACCTTATTTGACAGGCTCTTTTTGGGAGCTGGTCTTGGCTATGCCGTGTTGAACAGCCCGTCGGGTTTTGAGGTCCACTTCCGTCTTGGCGGTTATCCGCTTGTGAGTCGCAGCGATGAAAAGGTGCGGCGCAAAGGTCTGATGCTCGGAGCCGATCTTCGCTTGCACATGCTGCAGGGAGCCACGTTCGTCGCACCGACGTTCAATATCGGTTACGATGCGTTCTAAGGAGCTGAACCGAGGTTTGCTCACCAGCCCCAACGGATCAAAGGCTGCATCCGAGAGCCGCACCCGCCCCAAGACGGCGAGTGCGGCGTCGAAGACCCCGCTCCCGAGACGAGCAGGGACGCAGCAGCCGAATGAGCTGTTTCGGCTTCGCTACCGTGGCACCAGGATCTTGGTGTCAGTCGTGCTCGACAATCTCGCTGCCGGAGTTTCGACGGACGAGATTTTGGTCAGCTACCCTAGTCTAAAGGTCGAGGACATTTCAGCTGTGCTCTCCTACGCAGCCGATCTAGCGCACGAACGCACGGAATTTCTTCCCAGGTCTGCGTGACGGCGTTCAGATCATTTATATTTTATTGAGCGGACTGCTCAGAACTCGAGGGCGAGGCCCGCAGTCCAGGTGACCGCTCCCACCTGCATGCCGGTTCCGAAGCTGTTGATGTTGCTCGCCCACCCTTCGGCGAACAGGTACGCATTGTTGATACCGCTCGAATTGTCCATGTCGATGGCCATCTGAGGGGCGAACTGGTTGATGAGGAGCATCAGGCCGATTTGGCCTTGGTAGCCTGTCTCCAGTCCCTTTGCCTTCATGCCATCCTCAGTGACGCTGGTGCTGCCCGCGTCTAGGGATTTCCAAAAGGCCCACGAGAAACCACCCTTCACGTAGGGAACGAGCGGGATAGAAAATTCTCGTGCAAGCACGTCTACACGCAGGACCGCTACCGCGTACATGGGCATGACGCGGAGGTGGTGGGGATGTGCAGAGCCGTCCGTACCGTCTGTGAATTCAGCAATGCCTCCCTTTCGAAACCAGTGCCAGCCAACGCCAGGCCCCAGAGTTCCAAAGTAGGGGATCCTGAGCACTTGCCAGTCCACTTCGACACCGGGTGACACGCTCGGCTTGGTGCCGAAGGAGTCGGCGTAGGGCGTTGCTCCTTCAAATTCGCTGTCGACATCCGGGGTATAGGGGCCGATGCGGAATTCAAAGGCGGCGTGTTGTGGTGAGCGCTCCTTGCGAGTGTCGTAGTCCACCCGTCGCGTTCCACGATCATCGGGTGCATCCTCATGATGAGCGAGCGCTCGCGGCGCGAAGGTCAGCGCCGAGAGAGCAAGGGAGAAGGAGAGTGCGTGCGGCGAGAGGGTAGTGCTCATCCGACGTGGCCTCGAAAGCGGCGACGCAACAAACCCAAGCCGAGCGTAAGGGAGAGAAGAAGCCAGAGACTTGGATTCTTCGAGCGAGCTATGCCGCAAAGGCCCCCGCCTCCCTGTCCGCCTGCCATCCGATAGGCTTCAAAGAAAGTGGTCACTTCCTTTGGGGTGAGACACATGACCTCGGAGATGCGTCCGTCGTTGAAGACGGTGTCGCGTGAAGCGACTCCGACGGCGTAGGTCACGTTGTTGGTGAGTCCGTCCGCCTGGGCTTTGCGCGCGCCACGTCCTCTGGTTTCTCCGCATAAGTAGCGTGGATCTGGAGGCAGCTGACCCTCGATGAGAATGTTCTGATCGCACTGAGGGTTTTGCGCGGCCGCGCCTCCGACTCCTCCGGCTCCGTCCCCCGGCGCACCACCCATGCCCTCATCCATGGTCCCGGAAGGGACGCAGTAAACGCCGAAACCCGCGGTGTCCGTCTGCTCGTCCTCGGTCTCAATCTCCCATTCCAAGAACACGTGCTGATCCCCGGGGGCGCCAGTGACCGATTGAGGCGCGGGAGGGGCGAGCGTGTCGATCCCGGCACTGTCCCATTTGGCGCTTGCGATCACGTCGGTGCCTCTGAAGAGGAGGACGTGATACGTGATTCCGATTTCCGTTTCGCTTTTTTGACAGACGTCGGTGCTGGCGGGGGCGTTGTCCGAGGTCCAGTTGCGCTGACCACTCTGCGCGACCACGTCGCGTGGGTTGACGTAGATGCTCTCGATGCGCTTTGTCGCACGTTTGGTCGCGACGAGGGTACAGTTCATGCTTTGCCCTGTGCGGATATCATCATTTGCGCAGTCGTCGGTCTGACTGATCCAGATCTGGAGCGTGATGTTGGAGCCTCCGGTGGGAAGATTGTTGATGAGAGGCTCGATGTGGACCCACGTGTGACCGCCCAAGTCCTTGCCTTCAGCGTCAATGTAGTCCGCTCCGTCGAAGCAGTCGTTGCGGTTCAGCCAGTTGGGTCGTTCGCCCGAGCTTCGCGGCTCGTCCCGAATCACATTGAACGTGTTGCCGCTGAGATCGATGGTCTGCGCCAGCGCGGACCCGGCCGGTAGCATCAGCAGGACGACGGGAACGAGAAGGAAGCGAAGGCGAGCCAGGGGACTCATGCTCTTTCTTTGAGCACACCGCGTGCCAACCCGCAAACTCTGGGCCGCCCTTGAGACGGATCCGTTTTCGGCAAAAACGCCTGGATTTTAGGTCCTGTCAGACGCGGGGAGCCCGGGCAAGGGAGCGCGGCGCCGTCCGCCTCGTCTCCGTCTCGCCAGACTGGCAGTCTCAGGGGAGCGCGGTAGTCTCCGCTTGCCAAACTGACAATCCCCAACGGACCACACCCCAACGGACCACACCCAACGGAGTACGGAAAAATCGCCCCCGCGCGTCAGAGGCGGATGTCGACGTGGGTGCGGCGCCTGAGTCCGTCCAGCCAGTGTTCCCGAGCCGTCGTCATCTTCTCCATGTAGACTTGCTGCTGCACTTCTGTGCGCACGTCCTGGTAGGGAGGAAGCTGCGAGGGGGGACGCTCAATCACTTGCAAAATGACCCAGTCGGCGCCGTCTTTGACGGGGCGGGAGATCTCGCCCACTTCGAGGGCCATGGTCGCACGCTGGATGTTTTTGGGTTCTTGCAAGGGGGGAACGGGAGGAGAGAGGCCGGATCCGGCGCGGGTCGCGTACTTTTGAATGAGCTCGCGAAAGTCTTCGCCCGCTTCTGCGCGATCCGCCAGGGAGTCAGCGAGTTTCTTCTGTGCGATCTGTTCCTGCTCCCCAGTGCCACCAAACACACGGAGACGAAGGGTCCGCTGAGTCGTCTGCATCCGCTCTTGCATTTGCAGGCGCTTGTAAGCAGAGCGAAGATCCGATTCCGTCACGTGAACGCGGGCGGAGAGGCGCAGCTGACCCATCTTCGCTTGTAAGAGTTGTCGCCGCAGCTCTTCGCGGTAGGCGTCCACGGCCATCCCGCTCCGTTTCGCTTCGGAGAGGATTTCGTTTACGGTGAGATCGTTCTGACTCGCGACGCGGGCGAGGGCTTCATCAATTTCCGTCGGGCTGACACTGACGCCGGCCTTGCTGGCCGCGGTTTCCTCTAGCTCCTCGTCGACCATTTTCTTCAGCACCGCCTGGTAGAGCTGAGAGACTGCTGCGGCTCGTTGTGGGCCCTCTGGGACTTGAGAGTAGATCCTCAACATGATCGGGAGCGCGCGCTCCTGAATGTCAGTGAGCAGGATGGCACGCTGTCCGACGACGGCGACGATGCGCTCGACGATGGCGGCCTGGGAGGATCCTCCGAGGCTCATGCTGAGGGCGAAGACGAAGAGGGAGAGCCCTGCGACCCGGCGCTTGAGTCCCGAGAGCGGATTTCTGGATCTTTTCTTCAGCGACATCGGGGGTGTGGATTGTGTTCAGGTTTCCGCCCGGAGCAAGCTCCCGGCAGCCCTTGAACGCAGAAAAACCCGGAAGGCGAGTTCCAAGAGGCTCAAGATCAAGCAAAAAAGTGCAATTTCACGCGAAATGCCTACTTTCGAAAGCTGCACGGACTCCGAAGCTGCCCGGAGATCGCTTCCGAGCGGTTCCGGCTGGGCCACGGATTCGCGGGCCTCGCGCATGGCATAACGGTGCTCGACGGATGAGTCTGAGCCGGCTCCATCAGTGATAGAATAGCGTCCGGCCAGAGCCGGTTCGAACTCTCTGAGTTCCTTTCCTGTGCGCGCAGGATCCGAAACGGGCGTGAGTGTCTCACCTTCCGGATTTTTCACCGTCTGACCCTCGGGGATCCTCCAACGGGTTCCGACCGGTGCCGCCAGGGCCCCTCGCCGCACCGCAGCTTCTCGCACCGCGTAATCGAGGAGCTCCACAAACGCCGGTCTGAGCGCGAAGTCACTTCTGTCCGCGGAGGAGGGCAGAGAAGCGGTCAGAAGGAGGCCACGGCCATGATGCAACTCGACCAAGAGCGGTGCGCCATCCTTCCAGGTCGCTTTTTCAATCGCATTGTCCGGCGTCGAAAAGATGACGCGGCGTTTGGCGCCGAGATCGGTCCAGGTTTGAGCGAGTGGACCCAGCGAATGAGACTTCTCCGGGTCCACACCCGTTTCCTTCGTGGCCTCATAGGTCAGTGCGGAGGAGAGGAAGGGATGAAAGTCTGATCCGAGAGGTGTTCTCTCGACGCCAGGTCCGAGCAGCGCGACCGCTACGCCACCTTTGAGCGTCCAGGTGTTGATGGCGTCTCGCACCTCCGGGGTAAAGCCGCTTGGATCATCGATGAAGAGAGCAGAAAATTCTCTCAGATCTTCTTCGCGATCCGGCAAGAGGTTGAGCATACGAACCCGGGGGCGATCATCGAGGGACTCGAGACCTGACTGAAGAAGGGTGGCGGTCCCGGTTTTTCTACCCGCAGAGTCTGGATCAGCGCGGACGGCCACGGCGAGGCCGGAGGGCGCTTCCAACACCGCGGTGCTGTCATCTTGGCTGATGCTGTCACGCGCGGCCAGACTGGGGCGAGAAAGCAGAACCCGGGCTTCTCTCAGTTCGAAAGATTGTTGTTTCTTCGGTAGGGGGATGCGTGTGGCGCCGTCTTTGACCGGGACGGGCGGAGCCAAAGGCTCGCCTTGTTTTCCTAGCACTGTGACCGTGCGGTCTTTGAGAGCTTCTTGACTGGTACAGGCGGTCTCGACGACGACGGCGTCGGTGGTATGAGTGGCGCTGGTCAGCGCGCAATTTTCGAAGGGCTGGGTCAGAGACTTTGGTGGAGGGAGCACATCGGTGAGATCCAGTTGATTCAGGTTCTCACCTGCCAGATCACTCAGGAGGACGAGGTGTCGGTCCTTTTGTAGTGCGTCTTGTTGGAGGCTTCTGCCGAGTGCCAGAGCTCCGGCGAGATCGGTCGAGCGATCGCTCGCGGAGATAGAAAGAAGGGCGTCGCGTACGCTTTCACGCTCTGTCGTGGGAGGCGTGTGCACCCGCGCGGGAGCGCCCGCGAGGATGATGGCGAAGGAGTCGCCCGGTCGAGCTGTTTGCAGGAGATTTTCGGCCAGAGTCAGAGCTTGCTCGAGCTTGCTCTCTCCTCCTTCGCCCACAGCGCGCATGCTCGAAGAGTCGTCGATGATGAGGGCGGCGGAGACATTTCCGCCGTTGGTTCTTTCGAGGGAGAGTCTGGAGCACTGCACGAAGGGCGATGCGGCGAGCAGCGTGAGGGCGGCGATCAGGAGCATGCGGAGCAAAAGGAGCAAGGGGTCTTCGATCCGGTGCCGTTTGCGGGCGCTCGACGGATGCACAGCGACGAGCCGAGTGGCCGGAAAGACGATGGGATCGTTTCGACCTTTCCGCATCGCATGAGCGAGGACGGGAAACGCTAGAGCAAAGCCCAAAAGAAGGGCGATGGGCAACAGGAATGACACGTCTACTCTGGGCTCCTGCCACGCACGAGGGCCAGCGCCGTATCGGTCAAAGGCTCGTCGGTTTGAAGTCTGAGAAACAGTCCGCCTCGTGAACGGAGAGAACGCGCTAGCTTTGTGCTGAGTGACTCAAGCGCGCTGAGATATTTCTCCCGGGCCGAGCGCGCCTCGGTCTCGACTTGCTTTCCGGACTCCGGATCCAGGAAACGGAGCGAGCCGTCGAAGGGAAAGGTCAGCTCATCCTTCGTGAGGATCTGAACGGCCCGCACGTTACGTTTTCCGACAAAGAGAGAGCTTACGGCGTCGGTTTCCTTTTGCCCGAAATCCAAAAAATCCGAGAGCAGGACGACCACACTTCCTCGTGCCGCCCGACTTCCGAGCTCTGTGAAGAGAGGTTCCCAAGTTGCGGCGCTTTTGTTTGAAGCATGAGTTTTGGGGGTCTGGGCGGACGTTGTGTCCTTGGCGCGGGCATATTCGCTTTCCAGACGGGCCTGAACTTCCTCGTAGGCGCTGGGGGTTGCTCGGGCGGGAAGCGTCGTCACGCCTGCTTGCGTCGCGATCATCAGTCCCAGCGAATCCCCGGAACGGCGTGTGGTCACGGCCAGCGCGCCCGCGAGCAAGAGCGCGACCTCGACCTTCGTTTGGGTTTGCCCTTCTGCGGGCTCTCTCCGAGCGTGACTGGTGCGGTAATGCATGGACGGTGTCGCGTCCACGACGACATGGAGCTCGCGCTCCGTATCGGTCAAGAATTGCCGGATGAGGTGACGCCCGTGCCGCAACAGGGCATGGCGGTCCAAGTATCTGAGGTCATCGCCAGGCGTGTAAGGGCGATGACCCGCAAACTCGACTCCCGCGCCCTTGCGGGCCGCGCGGTGATTTCCCGCGCGTAGGCCTTGGGCGAGTTCTTTCGCTTGTAGGCGAAAATTCGCTTTGAGTGTCTTGGCTACTTGGCTCTTGTACGCGGGCACGGTCAGCGACGGTCCTTCACTTGAAGAAGGTAGCGGAGCTCATGATCAGTCCGGAGGCGATCCCGATGATCAACGCCAGCGCGCCCACCCATAGCCAACCCGCGGTGAGCAGAAAAGGGGCCTCTTGCTCCTGCTTTTCTGTCTCCATCTCCGTCTCCATCTCCGTCTCCGTCTCCATCTCCGTCTCCGGGGAGGCACGAGAGTCATCCGCGACGCCGCTGGGGCTTTCCTGGTTACTGTTCATCGGTGGGCTCGTCGGCGGGAGGTGACCTTGTCGGCTCTTCCTTTGCGCGCGGGGGACAGACTCGTAGGATTTTGGGGCTCGTGGTCAAGGGGTCGAGTTCTGTTTCGGGGGCGAGAGTACGAAAGGATTCACAGGCCGTGCGCGCGAGGCCTGTGGCGTCGAGCGCTACATACGCTTCGAGCAGGAGGAGGGAGAGGTCTGCGCGGCTCGGGTCGCTCAGCTTTCCGGCGGCGAGAAGAGCTTGTCCGCGCGCTACAGCGGAAACGTAGCGCCCGGCGCGGACATCAGAAAATACGAGTTTTGCTTCTTCGCGGCTTTCTCTTTGAGACTCAAAATAATCACCGTGAGATTGTTCGAGGACCTGTGCGGCGGCTCTTTCGGCGGCGGCTCGACCGTCTGGCGTCAAGGTGAGATCGCTCAAAGGAAGGAGCAGGATCTTCCCGCGCACAAGTTTGCCGTCATCGAGGTCATTGTATTGTACGAGGCGAAAGGCGTGCTTCGTGCTGCCCAAAAATCTGTAGGCGAGAGTCGAGAGGCTTTCCTCGCCTGTGGCGAGCCAAGCGAGGTTGTATGGAACTTTGATGATCTGTCCGAGTTCCGGCTCGATCCACGGTTTTTGTCCGTTGACTTCTGCGAGCAAAACGTAGCGATATTCTTCCCCAAGCAGCTCAGTCGCCAATGATTTCCAGGTCTCACCTACAAGCACCTGTCGGTACGTGATCGCGGGGATGTCGATGATCATGCCAGGGCTCACCCCCTTGAGACCTCCCTGATCGAGCGAGTTGGCGGTGACGAGGATGCGTTCCATCTGTACGCGTCCGTAGAAGCGGTCGGCCAGGGAGGCGAGCGTCTCTCCTTTCTGAATGACGTGCGGGAAGCAGAGCGCATTGCTTGCCACGAACAAAAGAGCGACCGAAGAAGCGAAGACTCGACGGGAGAAACGAGAGAAGAAGGTCACGGATTTTCGCAGTTTTGAGGGAATTGTGGGCTACTGGATTTTGCTGCGTTCTTGGCGAAAGACGCGCGGGGTTTGTTTGGGGTACTCGTGTACCACGCTTCCGGGAGGCAGGCTTGCGAGGGCAAGTTCAAGCTGCTGAGCATCTCGCGGCCGATCGTTCGGGTCTTTGGCGAGACATGCAAGCACGATACGGTCGAGCTCTTCCGGAATGTTGAGATCGGCGCGCACCGAACGCATGCGTCGAGGTTTGGAACGTTGGTGATGCTCCAAGAGAATTTGGCGGTTCTTGGCCTGGAAGGGAAGTTCGCCCGTGAGGGCTTCATACATGAGCACCCCAAAAGCATAGATGTCACTGCGGGCATCGATCGTGTCGCCCACACATTGTTCGGGACTCATGTACTCAGGAGTTCCCAAGGTGAATCCGTCTTGGGTCAGGGCTTCATCCTGGGCCAGCTTGCTCATGCCGAAATCGAGCACTTTTACGGCGCCACCTTCGCACAGGAAGATGTTGCCCGGCTTGAGGTCACGATGAACGATGCCCAGGCGATGAGCCGCCGAGAGGGCCCGGCAAGATTGCATGAAGATGGGGATAGCGAACCCGGGGGGCATGGGCGAGCGTCGCTTCAGTTGTTCTTGGAGACTCAGCCCTTGCAGGAGTTCCATCACCACATAAAGTGTTCCGTCCGACATCTGGTCGAGATCGAACGTGCGCACGACGTTGGGGTGTTCGAGGGACATCTGGATACGTGCTTCTCGTCTCAGACGCGCCACTTCCGCCGCATCCTCGGCGGCGGCCCCTCTGAGGACCTTCACCGCGACCTGAAATCCGAGCCCGAGGTGTTCCGCGGCGTAGACCGTCCCGATCCCACCGGACCCGACGCTACGAAGAATGCGGTACTTCCCGCCCAAGACGCTGTGGGTGAGATCTCCCGATGTGGTCTGGAGCTGCCCGCGCTGTTCGAGGCCGTGTTCCAGCGCCAAGATTCGATAGCGTTCGTGGGAGCGGGCACGTGAATGGCGTTTCAGGTGCGTTCCGAGGTGTCCCGCTGCGCCACCGACGAGAGCGCCCAAACTTGAAGCCAGCGCCGTCGCGATCATATCGCCCGTGAGCAGAACGGCTGCGGCGACCCCGCCCCCAGCGGCGAGTGCGGTCCATGGGGCGAGTAAGGGAGCGGCTCTGTCCCAGGTGATCCGGTAGCGACAAGTGAGATCGCCACGGGCGATGCAGGATTCCTCTGAAAGCCTGGCCTCGCGTAGAGCCCAAAGGATCGGGTACGACTTGAGTTCAGCCTGCCGCAAAAGACAGAAGCAGCGATGTCGCTGCTCTTCCTCGACTTCGGCGAAGGGCGTGTAGATCAGCGTTACGTGGTTTTCGGCTGCGTCTTGTAAGCCATAAGTTCCGACGCGAAACTGCTCGCTCAGATTGTTCGCCGTGTGTTGGTAGGCGTCCTTGGGCCACTGAGCGCGTCGCAAGAGGCGCATGTGAATGCCCAGCACGGAAGGATCCGTCGCAAATTCACCGCGGGACCCGACGGCTTCCTCTCCCAACTCGTGAATGATGGTCTCAAGCAGGATGCGTGTGCAGCTGAGCGAGATCCATGCGCTGTCGTGACCAACTTCGTCTTGGTAAAGTCCCGCCTCCGCGAGCGCGTGCGTGACTGCGCCCCGCCCCCGCTTCTTTTCGAGCCACAAGAGTGCGGGACGGAGGAGAGCCGCGCGCACGTCCTCTCTTCCGCCTCGCACAGGGCCGAGTGAGGGCTGAATCTCCATACCGCCCCATCGTACGTCATGGGTCGAAGGGCGATAGTCCCCTGCGGGGTGCCCCGCGTTCCTGTGGACTTTCAGCTACTTTGAAGCCCGTGACCAGGCGGCAGGTTCCGAGGACAGCCTGAGGGCTCCGGCCGCGAGGATGCAGAGCAGCGGAGAGATCACGAGGTGATAGCGGTCGTCTCCGAAGAAGACCGCGTGGGTCAGCGAGGTACCGAAGAGCAGGGCGAGGAGGAACCTCCCTCCGGGACCGAAGGTGGGGCGTCCGGGGAAGGGCAAAAGAGCGAGGATGGGGATCATGACGAGCAGCGCAAAGAAGGGGTGCTCCGGACTCGCGAAGCAGTAGCTCGCGTAAGCTGCGGTGGTCAAAAGGAGTACGCTTTGCGTTGCAGCGCTGATCTGTTTGCGTACTGCGACGACGAGGGCGATCGGACTGAGCGCGGCTGCCGTGACCAGAAGCCAGTGGAAGAACGTCAAGAGTTCGTGTCCCGCGATGCGGCGCTTTTCCGGCCATAGTTCAGGCGACGCCTCGCGCAGATACTCGACGGGGAACGATTCGTGATCGTAAGTCTGCGAGAG
The DNA here is from genome assembly GCA_964392575.1 of uncultured Polyangiaceae bacterium. Lineage (GTDB taxonomy): Bacteria > Myxococcota_A > Polyangia > Polyangiales > Polyangiaceae > NIC37A-2. The sequence goes on along the minus strand of CAYMQT010000094.1, from coordinate 2,610 downwards.
CTTTTCGGGCATCAGTCGCAACCATCGAGCAGGGTCTTGCTGGATCTTCTTCAGACCTACCTCTGCCCAACATCGATCCTGCTGCACTTGGCCGGTCACCACGGGGCAACCATCGGTGGCGCGCAACGTGCGGAAGCGCCCGGTTTCTGTCAGCGCGCCGATGGCGAGATTCCAGCCGCCATTGGTCGAGATCAGAGCACAGCCGTCCATGACCTGACAGTTGCGATAGGTCCAGGGTAAAATGGTAAGGCCGGCGATCACAAAGGCGAGCGATGCACGCAAGAAACCCTTGAAGGTGGGTTTTCTTAGCAGCAGAAGTAACGCCGGGAGAGCGAGGAGGGAGGCCGGGCGAATGAGGGATCCCAAGCCGATGAGCAACCCCGCTACTAAAAAGCCAATGACAGGGCGTTTGATGGCAAGGGCGGCCCACCCGGCGGCAAGTACGAACAGGGCCGCCGAAGGTTCTGTCATCACGGCCGCCGAGTATGCGATCAGCCCGGGGTGAATGGCGCAGAGGGCGCCGGCGATTCGCGCCCGGTTCTGGCTGAGCACGTAGCGAGCCACGCGATGAACGATCAAGACCAGGAAGGTCCCCACGAAGGCGTTGATGACCGGGGCCGTAAGGATACCCGAGCCGAAGACTTTATAGCCGAGCGCGAGCAAAGCGCTGTAGCCGACGGGATAGTGGGTCCAAGGCTTCCACACTTGGGTATCTCCGAGAGTGACGTCTTCGGAGTATCCGAGCCCCATCGCGATCCGCTCGGCTCCGAAGTGATAGTAGTGCCCGTCCCAAACCGGCTCACGCGCCCACGCCAAGGCGACGAAGAGTCGCGGGACCAAGGCCACGACCAACAGCGCGACGGTAAATCCGACATCGCTCGGTGCGGGCCGGCGTAGCGCGGGGAAGTCCTCGTCCCTGAGATCGCTGTCTCTTTCTGTGCCTGGCTCGTTCGCGAGCCCCACCAGAGGGGGATCGACGGCGGGTGCGGGGGCCCCAGGAGGCATGGAGGAGATGGGGTTCAACATCGCTTAGCGAGAGACCTCGTGGTTCTTCTTCGCAGCTCGCATGCGGCGCAGGTAGGTGCGTGTCGCTTGGGTTGCGTCGAGACCTAAGTGTTGAGCCAGTTGCCGCACGAAGCCCCGAGTGTACACCTCCGCCGGCAGACTCGCGAAGGCATCTTCCTCGATCGCGCGCAGATAGCTGACGGAAATCTTGGTTTTCTGGGCGATTTCCTCAAGCAGGATGCCCTGGGACTCTCGAACTCGCAGGAGCAGTTCCCCCGTAAATTCCGTCTCGGAATGGATCTCGTGGGCCAGCTCGTCCCGCAGCATGGCCTGCTCGGCAAGGCGAGCCGCGTTTGGCAGGGGCCTTTGGGAAGTGTGGTCCTGGGCGGCGTCCGGGAAGAAGGAAAGGTCGTAGGCGCGGCGTTTCACAGGATCGAAGAGCGTTTCTTGGGCCTCTTCCACCCTCCCGCGTTCGCGCAGGATTTCCGCGTCCGTCAAAAGAGAGCTGAGAGCCAGACTGCCCGGTTGAAACACGTCGCGCTGATGCTTGTAAGCTCGGCGGAGTTCTTCGTCGCTTGCCCCGCGGTTGGTCCAGAGCACATCGTAGAGACTCCGCTCGCGCTCTTCCTTGAGGTCCGTTGCCTCGCGTTTGTGCATGTCGCGACTCGTCGCAACCGCGACGACCCGACGAGCAATTCGCTCCATGTTGCGGGCGTTTTTGGAAGTGGGGTTGTCGATCAAGAGCGGGCGTCTGCGAACCACAGAAAGCCAAATCGCTTCGTCGTGTTCGATGTATCCCAAGTCGTCGAGGTGGATTCCGAGATACCGTTCGGCCAGATCGACCATCGAACGCCCCAACCGACTATCACTGCGCATGCGTGTGTTGTTCGTGACCAGGTAAGGGCGGAGGTGGCGCAGCTCTTTTTCAGCAGCTTCCGCCGTGCGCGAATCGTAGCGAGCGATGGCGCGGAGGACTTCAAGCGGACTTGGCAAGGGAGGGAGCTCGGACAGAGCGCGCTCGACCTGCCTCATCCGAAAGCGATCTTTGAGCAGGAGCTTGCGGATCCGGCGCTGATAGACGGCCTTGAGAAACCGGTAGGTCCCTTCCACGCTCGGGGGATCGGGAGCCGTGATGCAGATCCCAAAATCGGCACTGAGGTAGAGATCGAGCGTTGCCGGATCGGTGCCAGCGCCGAGATCGAGAATGATGTAGTCAGCGTCGAGGTGCCTGAGCCCCTTTGCCCATCGGGGCTTTCTTCCCGGTCGGAGGGGCACGGTGGAATTTTGCACGTACTGCTGAGGCAGGAGCGAGAGCCCCGGAACGGGAGTCGACCGGGGCTCTAGCTCTCCCGCTTCGAAAGGATCCGGAGCTTCGGTGGGCGCCGGCATTTCCACTCCCAACATACTGTGCAGGGCGGGTCCTGTGGGATCGGAGTCCACGAGGACGACTTTGCGCCCGAGCTGGGCCAGATAGACGGCGAGATTCACCGATAGAACGCTGTGCCCTACTCCCGGACGCCCCCCTCCCACAGCAAAAACTCGACGTACGCCTTGGGGGAGGGCGGAGCTGAGGCCGAGGGATTCTGGAGGCAAGTCGTTCACGAG
>CAYMQT010000093.1:16641-19124 GCA_964392575.1 uncultured Polyangiaceae bacterium | reverse complement strand
TGTTCCAGGTGCGCGCGCTCTACTTGGCGTACCGGGAACAGTCCCCCCAGCACGTCCTCATCCACCTGTGCGAGAAGGGCGTCATCGAGCCGGACTTCGCCGAGACCTCGGAGCGGGGAAAGAAGCACTACGAAGGTCGCCTCATCCTCGATCTCTCGGAGATCGCGCGAAATTCGCTGGGAAATCGCTTGCAAGAATGATAGTCATCGCCTGTTCAGATAGGGTCCGACCATGAAGAAGTCGAAGCCGCTTGCACTATCGGACTATGCGGCCTTCCTCGCGGAGGTGAAGGCACGTGTCGTTCAGGCACGTATCGCGGCTGGGCGCGTCGTCAACCGTGAACTCACCTTGCTCTACTGGGACATTGAGCGTGGCATTGTGGAAAAGCAGCAGGCGGCGGGCTGGGGAGATGGGGTGATTGAGCGACTCTCGTTGGATTTGCGAGAGGCTTTCCCGGATGTAACCGGTTTTTCAGCTCGAAACTTGCGAGACATGCGACGTCTTTACCTCGTGTATTCTGACGAGGAGATTTGGCGACAGCCTGTCGCCAAATTGTCTAGAAGCGCCACTGCAGTTCAGCAGCGTTCGCTGTCAGGCGCGCGCGGGATGTCCAGACAGCGGACATCGGAAGAGGTTGCAGCTACCCAAGGCTCAGTAGAGCACCCGGGCGAATTTCTGCGACAGCTTGTCGCCGAAATCCCTTGGGGCCAGAACCTTCTGATCTTGAACAAGGCTACCGACCCTGCCGCACGTCTGTATTACCTCCGAGCTACCGCAAAACTCGGCTGGTCGCGTAACGTACTGCTCAACCAGATCAAGGCCGGGGTCTACGAACGCGCCGTGAAGGAGAAGAAGACACACAATTTCGAGTTGGCGCTACCCGAGCACCTCGCCGAACAGGCGGACGAGATGCTCAAGAGCCGTTACAATCTAGAATTTTTGGGCATCGCGCGGGCCGTGAAGGAACGCGAACTGGAGGATCAACTGATCAGCCATGTGCAACGCTTCATCCTGGAGCTCGGTTACGGCTTCTGCTTCATCGGGCGGCAGTATCGGCTCACGTTGAAATCGAAGGAGTACTTCGTCGATCTGCTCTTCTACCATCGCTTCCTGAAAGCGCTCGTCGCCTTCGACTTGAAGATCGGTTCCTTCGAACCCGAGCATGCGGGCAAGATGGACTTCTACCTGAACCTTCTGAATGAAAAGGAGCGCGGACAAGGGGATCAGCCGTCCATCGGCATCATCCTGTGCGCTGAAAAGGACGATGTTGAGGTCGAGTTTGCTCTCAAGACCAAGAACAACCCCATCGGCGTCGCCGAGTACCAACTGAAGCCCCAATTGCCCGCCGCGCTGAAAGGCAAGCTGCCAACGGCGAAGCAGCTTGCGGATGTGGTGCGTGAAGTATTGCCATCGAGAAAGTGAGCGCATGCAACTGTTCGTCTCGTTTTGGCAACTCAGCTTGGAGAACATTCCGGAAGGCACGTTCGTGCATCGCCGTGTTCCGCCTGAGGAAGCCAAACAGTTGATCGAAGCAGCGCAACAAGCAGGCGCCCTGCGCTGTGGGAGCCAGGAGGATCTTCTGGCTCCCTACAACAAGCGAGAGCGCAACAAGCACAAAAAGTTGTGCCGTACCCTCGGCAAGCACTACGGGATCGCACTATCGCTCCAAGACTTCATGCTTGAAGACAACGATGAAGAGGACGGGAGCAAGGGCTACACCACCTACCCGCTCATGTTGGCCCAGGTTGAAGGTTCGAATCGGCTCATGATCGTCAACTGCCACTATGTCCTGGCTAAGAAACAAAAGAAGAGCAAAATCAAATTCGACGTCGAGCCCCAATCAGTGACGTTCCATCTGTTCGAGGCGGTGGGTCCAAACGAGAGACGAGTCACCCCGAAGGGGTAAGAAGCCCCCTGCGAGTAAAGCGAAGCAGTGAACGAAAAACGCGAGCTTCGCTGTGCGCGGCCTCAGCACCGCCGACGAGCAAGCCCCCTTGCGAGTCGGATCTCGCGAGCGCAGCGACGCGCGCCGGAACCCGCCGGCGAGCAAGCCCCTTTGCGAGCCGCCGGATTCCCGGCGGTGGGTGGGGGGTGAACCGAAGCAGCTTTGCTGCGCAGGTTCGGGGGGGCCTCTGCCCCCCCGAAAACTGAGTGGAGGCGCGGGGAATCGAACCCCGGTCCGCGAAGGCTCCCCACAACTCTCGTTCACGTGCGTAGTGACTGTATCCCCAGTCACTGAGTTCGCGGATTCGGCCGCAACCTATCTCTCGCTGATCTCGGTCAAGCTATCGAGAGCACCCTCGCTTGACCCAGCCTTAGTGGTTAACGCCCTTACATTACCAAGACAATCTCATGGTCGGACGGCTCTACAGTTTTTTAAGCTGCGAGAGCGAGTGCATTGTCGTTTGCAATTATAACGGCCCAGCATTTACGTCGGCGGAGCTCGACGGCACGCAAATTGTAGTTCACTCTCCACGTCGAAA
>CAYMQT010000093.1:14017-16541 GCA_964392575.1 uncultured Polyangiaceae bacterium | reverse complement strand
GCCCTTCGCCCCCAGAGGGGGTTCCAAGCGAAATTGACTCCGGTAAATTCCGAAGGCGCGCATAAGGTGGAACGCGCCGAGGTAAACGTCAAGCGAATGCTTTGCGAGGTGAAGCCTCGCACGCTGAAAACCGCCGCCGACTATGTAGGAGGCGCCGGATTTTCAGGCGGTGAGTGGGGTGAGGAGCGCGAATTCACTTCGCGCGACGAGGGGGCTCGCCCCCTATAAAAACAGCCGTCGGCGGAGCTCGACGGCACGCAAATTGTAGTTCACTCTCCACGTCGAAAGCCCTTCGCCCCCAGAGGGGGTTCCAAGCGAAATTGACTCCGGTAAATTCCGAAGCTGATCACAGCCTGGAACGCGCAGGGTCCCACGTCAAGGCCACCGCACCAGACTCCCCCATCAACGCAGCCGGATCTTCACGGCCTCTCGAAGCCGATCCAGCTCTTCTTTCGTGGGGCTCTCGGTCCTAAAGCGCAGGCGACGAGCCCCGGAGCCGGCGGCAGGCTGCTCCTCTGAAGCTCCCGAAGACGCAAACTCGAGGGGAGGCAAATCCGAAAGGCACGCCCCGGTGATCGGACTTTCCGGAGCGTTGAAGAATTCTTTCGCCAGCTCCGCGCCACACTTTCCAAAGGAGGCGCCATGAGACTCCGTTGCAATCATGAAGTACTGAGCGTTGGTCAGGGAAGCAAATGCTTCTTCGGCAAAGGCCGGCGGTGTGATGGGGTCAAAATAACCAGCCATCACGAGAGCGGGCACGTCACTGACGACGGGTTGCACCTCTGACTCCGGCGTAGGAGCCACAGGCCAATTCTCGCAATAGTCCAGGTAGTAGGCGCCCGTGAGTCCAGCGCGCAGCTCTTCAGGAACCTCTGCGTCGTTCATTTCGAGGGCCTCCCTTGAGGTGAACGGCACGTCTTCCGCGCAACGGAGGCTCAGATGCATCCCAAAGGACAACCCACCACCGGAAAGCGAAGGCGTGTCCAGCAACTTCTCGAAGACTGAAAAATCTCCTTCATAGAGGTCATGCACAAGAAACGGCACCACCTCTACCCCCGTCGACGAGTAGAGGAGCATGAAGATAATTTTGACGACATCAGCGCCGCTGAGCGTCACATTGCCGATTTTTTCGGGCTCCTCGTTGAGCCGAGCGACCAAATCTAAAAACTCTGTCGCCACGCCCGGGTACGCCTCCGCGCAATCCGCGTCTGCCGCGCAAGCGGCGAAGGCGCGATCGATCGCGCGGCTGCCGTTGAGGCCGATCTGAGCCAAAAAATCCGTTTGCGGTGGCGCCACGGAGTCCAAAAGGATACTGCGCACGCTCTGTGGATAATCTCTCATGACGATCAAGCCGAGACGAGTTCCATAGCTGATGCCCAGCAGGTTCCACTGTTCGTAACCAAAGGCCCTCCGTACGCGGTCGATGTCCTCCGCGCTCCGGAGCGTGGAGTAATGATTGAGATCCGCCTTCTTACTCAGACGCTCGTAGCAGGCGGGCAGAGCGTCTTCGATTTCCCCGTCCTCCCTGCACCCCAGCTCTGGTACAGTTTGCCCCACTCCTCTCTGATCGATAAAAATGATGTCCCGGTCGGGTGCCATGGCGGAAATGAGCGGAGTAATGCTTTCGAGCTCGACGATGCTGGCAATGCCCGGTCCTCCGTCGAGATACGCGATCGGCTCGGGCTTCGGATTACGCGATCTGGAAAAGACACGCGCCACGGCAATCTTGATCTCACGATCGGATCCAGGCCCTTCGGGGACCGTCACGTACCCACACTGAGTCACGAGCGTCGCTGCCTTCTGTTTGCACGCTGTCTCCGTAAAGGCGTCGCTCTGTTCAGGCAAACGCTCGTGAGGAACGTCGGGGTTGGGGACGGGGTCGTCCGGTAATATGTAGACAGGCGGGCGGTCGTCCTTGCAACCGCACAAGAAAAGCGAAAGGCCCAAGGCCCCGATCGCTTGCGCCCGAAGGCTGGTGAGCGCACCTCGCATCCTCCGACATTTAGCCCAGCTTGAGCAGTCCGTCACATGGAACGTCGCCGAAGCTTGCCTCGCTTCCTCTGAGTGAGCGTTCTAGGCTCAAGACAGCAGCATGGAAAAGGACCCCGCGACCCCAAACCCGCTTCCTCCTCCCTTGAAAGTAGGCATCACCGGCGGAACCGGTTTCATCGGTCAGGCGCTCATCGCGCACCTTGCGAGCCGCGGTCACGACGTGACCTGCCTTTCCCGTGATCCGGATCGAGCAGCGGCGACTCTTCCCCCCGGAGTGCGTGCCGCTCGACTTCCTCAAGACGAAAGCTCGACCTTGATGGAGGCGGACGCCCTCGTTCATCTTGCCGGGGCCCCGGCTGTCGGACAAAGGCTGACCGCAAAGAAGAAAAAGGAAATCTACGAGAGCCGCGTCCTCACCACGAGGGCACTCGTCCGCGCCCTGGCGGCGATGCCCAAGCGTCCGAGTACGTTTGTTTGCGCTTCAGGAGTGGGGTTTTACGGAGACCGCGCCCCTGACGAGGCCGTCGATGAA
>CAYMQT010000093.1:0-14007 GCA_964392575.1 uncultured Polyangiaceae bacterium | reverse complement strand
AAACAGCTGCACCAGGGGAAGATTTCCTTGCTCGGCTTTGCGTCGATTGGGAAAAAGCAGCTCAAGAAGCAGAGGGGCTCGGCGTGCGAGTGCTCCGCGCGCGCTTCGGAGTCATTTTTGGGCCCGGCGGCGGACTTTCGGTCATGGCTCTCCCCTTCCGCTTTTTTTTCGGCGGCCCCCTCGCGAGCGGCAAACAGATGATGCCCTGGATGGACCTGCGAGACTGCGTGCGCGCCCTGACCTTTCTCCTGGAAAACCCTGTCCCGAGTGGCGCTTTCAACTTTGCGTCCCCCGAAGCAAAAGACAATCGCGCCATCAGCGCCGCTGTGGGTCGAGCGCTGGGTAGGCCTTCTTACCTGCCGGTGCCCGGGTTTGCGCTGAAGGCCTTGTTTGGGGAGGGGGCGGCGCCGCTCATCACCGGGCAACGAGCCGTCCCGAGTGCCCTTCTCGACGCGGGCTTTGCTTTCGAGCACAAAGACCTCGATCAGTCCTTGAGGGATCACCTCGGCTGAGCCCGCTACCTCAGGAGTCCTGAGACTCTGAATCTTCTTCCGCAGTACCTTCTTCCACGGACGGCCGGTAGCGTTCGATGATCACCTCTTCGAGCGCGGCCTGCTCTTTGAGCTGCGAGCGAACCTGAGTCCATTCTTCTTCCGAGAGTTCAGACAGAGCTTCGACCCGGGCCAGAATGCCGTCGACGCTACCGGCATACTTGTGCGCGCAACCGGTGTGCACGAACCCGGCGCCGCTCACCATGCCATCTTCGATCCGCTCCAGAATGAAGCGCAAAGCCCCTTTTTCAATCAACTCTCGACAACCCTGACAGCGCGCCCGACCGCTCGCTGCTTTCTCTACCCGCACGAACCGCGCCAGACGGTAAAAGGTCACGGCCTTCGTCGCCACCTGACGAAGCTCAGAAAGCTCCGTCTCCTCGCGGTCAGAGACGACTTCCGGGGTTTGCGTGAGCGCGCTCAGGAAGGCCTCGGGTCGACGACGTGCGCCACACACAAAGTGATACCAATGCGTCGCCTCCCCTTCCCCGAAAGAATTGGGGACCGCCTCCCCAAGACGGATCTCGCCTTTTTCAATGAGCTGCTTGCAAGCGCGGCACTTAGAGCGCCCCGTTTTGGCTGCTTCCAGCTGATGAGGCATCGCGAGGTGACTCCTCAGGGCTGCGGAAGGGTGTTTTCAACCGCGCGCACCGCGTCAGCGTCAAATTCGACGGAGCCGGCACCGGCCGAGTCCTCGACGCTCTCCGAGCGTCGAGCCCCGGGTACGACGAAGAGATTGGGCGCTTTGTTGGTCATCCAGGCCAGCACCAACTGATAGGGGCTGAGGCGACGGCGACGCGCCTGATCGCTCAGTTTTCCAAGGGTCGTCAAAGTGGGGGCGCCGAGAGTGCCGCCAAAGGGCGCGTAACCCACGAAAGCGATGTTCTTGCCGGCGCAGTACTCGATGATGCCCTCTTTTTCCGACTGACGCGCCTGGGGGTTCCAGCGATTCTGCACCGCTTGAATGGGGGTGACGGCTTCGGCGCGCTGCAGAAGATCCATGCTCACATTGCATACACCGACGTAACGCACCTTTCCCTGCTCCTTGAGTCGAGCAAGAGCGCCCACGCTGTCTTCATAAGTCACGCGGCTGTCGAGCCCGTATAGACTGACCATATCAAGGCATTCGACGCCCTGATTCTTCAAGGAACGATGCACAGCCTGAGTCAAATTCTGCGGATCGGAATCGACGGTCCAAGCGCCGCCGGGACGCCGAAGGCCGACGGTCGTCATCACGATCACGCGCTCTCGGTGTCCTTCCAGACCCAAGGTGAGCAACCGCTCATTGTGACCCATCTCGTGCTCGTCCAGACAATAGGCGTCCGAAGTATCAAAGAGCGTGATGCCGAAATCGAGCGCGGAGCGCACGACCCGGTAGGCCTGATCTTGCGGGGGTCGACCATTGATCGAAAGGAGCATTCCTCCGAGGCCGATGACACTGACAGTGGGCCCTTCCGGGCCGAGGGCGCGAGTTCTCATGGGGGGCGCACGCTAACAAATTCGCCGTCCGTTTTCGCTATCAAATCGCATAACACTATGAAATGATTGATGCATTCGTCCCTTGTGGGGGCCCTTTTCAGGGCAGGAAAGCGAGAAATTGTCCGGAGAGAGCAAGCCGCCCGAGGAAAGTCCCTCGACGCTGGCCGTCACGCCGGGACCTCTGCTTAGCTAAGGCGTACCGTCGCGGGGGTGAAAAGCGAGAATGGGAGTGATGAAGCACGCAGAAACCGAAACGCGGATCCTGGTGATCGGGTGCGGAGGGATCGGCGGAGTGATCGCTTGCAAGCTCGTCAAAGCCGGGCTCGACGTCACCCTCGCCACCCCCAACGCCGAAGTGCGCGCGAGGTGGCTAGATCGGGGCCCCACCCTGGGCGCGAAACCTCTCGGGATCACTCTCCCGAAACACCGCCTGCTGAAAAGCGCGCGTGAAGCCAGTGCACCCTTCGATGTCGCGCTCATCTGCGTGCAACCGACAGAACTCGAAGAGGTCGCACACTCCCTTGAAGGCAAGCTCACCGAGCGAGGGCGTGCGGTGTGCCTCCCCAATGGCCTTTGCGAAGCGCGTCTGGAAGCGATCCTCGGCCCCGAGCGCGTGATCGGCGCCGTCGTCACCTGGGGGGCGCGCATGAAGGCGCCTGGTGAGTACGTGCAGACTTCCCGCGGTGGATTCTTGGTCGGAACCCTGAACGGCAAGGAGGACGCAGAAATGCCACGCGTCGTTCGTGTGCTCAGTCACGTCGGCCCCGCTCAGCCTACGGACAACTTGCGCGGAGCCAGGTTCAGCAAACTCACCATCAACTGTGCGGTGACCGCGCTCGGAACCATTGGGGGAGGTACCCTGGGTGAGCTACTCGTCAAGGTAAAGGCGCGAGATCTGGCCTTCAACCTGATGCGAGAAGCCGCAGAAGTGGCCCGGGCGGACGGCGTCAGGCTGGAGAAAGTGGCTCGCATCGACGTAGAGCGCCTTTCCCGGAATCAGGGCAAGAGACCCCTGAGCAATGCGGCCCGTCACGCCCTGTTGATGGCCCTCGGAGCCAAGTACCGAAGACTCCGCTCCTCCATGCTTTCCGCGATTGAGCGCGGAAGGCAGCCCGCCGTCGACTACATCAACGGGGAGATCGTCCGCCTGGGCCAGGCACGCGACATACCCACCCCCTTCAATCGGGCCGCCACCGAAGTCATCTGGGCCATCTCGCGCGGCGAAATGCAGCCGGGCCCGAGCGCCTTGCGAGCCGTTTACGACGTCGCCCGGTAGCGCTCTGGGCCCACGCTGGCTATGGCCTCCCCCATGCATTTCCCGTCGCGCCTTTTGCCTGCCGTTTTCCTGACGACACGCTCCCCTTTCCTCGCGCTTCGAATCGTCGGTCTCTTGTGTCTGCTCGTCTTCGCCCCCGGCTGTGACCGCAACGAGGACAACACGAAGGGGAGTTCGGTAACGCAACCCCTACCTATCCTGTCCAAAGTCCCAGAATTTTCTCTCACGGATCAGGACGGGCGGGCTTTCAGCTCAAATTCGCTCAAAGGCAAACCCTATCTGGTAGCCTTCTTCTTCACACGCTGCCCTTCTATCTGTCCTGAAGTGATGCGGCGGATGCGCGCGGTGCATGCAGCCGTGAAGCCCGAGCACTTGCAGTTTGTCGCCATCAGCGTCGATCCGGAAAATGACACTCCCGATGTGCTCAAAGCCTACGCAAAAAAGCACGGCGCCGCCCACAGCAACTGGACCTTTCTGACCGGCGAGTACGAGCAGATCGCCCACACCTCCGAAGAGGCCTTCAAAGTAGGCCTCGAAGGCAGTCTGGATGAGCAGAAACCTCATTTCGGCATCACTCACGGTTCACACTTCGTGCTGGTCGACGGGAGCGGGCAGATCCGTGGGTACTACCGCTCTTCAGAAGACGAAGCGTCCGAGAAAATTCTCGCCGCGCTGCTCCAACTTTAAGCGGCGTTCCACTTTCAGCGGCGTCTCCAACTTTAAACAGCGGCGTCAACTTTCAGCGGCCCCTCACCTACGCCCTCGGTCCCGCGCAGCCGTGGGCTTTTGAGCACTGGGCTTTTTGAGCACCGAGAGAGGAATGTTCTCTCTCCCCCGTCGTACCCAGGACGTCCCCGACGGGAGACGCAGGCGATGGACGGAGGTCGAAGGACGCCTTTCGCCTCGGGCGCGCACCGCCCCCAAAAGGCAGCGTAACGTTGCGCTTGGGGTGTTACGCTTTGGGGGCCTGTTACGCTCCGTAACCACCTGTATTTACAGGAAAATGGTCGCGGCACAGGGGTTGCAATGTTGGTGAATGACCGGGCGCACGACGCCCTTCACTCAGGAGACCAACATGACCAACCTCACTTCCCAGACCACCCTTGAAGATCCCTCTCGCCCCCTGTTTCAAACCTACGAAAGCTCGCCGATCCCGTCGCAGAAGCAGCTCGTCGAGCTCAGTCGCGCGGAGCGCACGGCTCAGGAACTCGATTTGGTGGGCCGCATGCTGGTCGACGACGCCGGCGCCTGGCGTTACTTCACCGCAGAGTACAGCCGCATCGTCATCGGTTGCATCCGCCGCGTCCTCACCCGCTTTTCCCGCGTGACGAGTGACCACGACGTCGACGAGGTGTACGCGCGCTTCTGCTTCGAACTCCTCGCCAATGATCGTCGCAAGCTGCGTCGCTTTGACCCAGAAAAGGGTGGCCGTCTCAGCACTTGGGTGGGCCTGCTCGCAAAGAACGCGACCTACGACTACCTGCGCCGCGTCAAGCGCGACCGCGTGTGTGAGCCCCTCCCGGAGACCGACGTCCTGCCCGCGGAAACCGAAAGTCCCTTCGAGCAGGTGATGATTCAACAGCGGGCTGCCCTGACCAGCGCAACCCTTCGCCAGCTCAGTGATCGCGACCGTCAATTCGTCGACCTGTACTTCGCCCAAGGTATGGAAGCCGAAGAGATCGCAGAAGTCATGAACATCAGCGTGAAGACCGTCTACACCAAGCGCCACAAGATCACGGCACGGCTCGAGCAAATGCTCGCGCTTCATGCCTAAAATAGAGGCGTACACGATTGCTCCCCCTCCGTTTGGTCGCGGAGGAAAGTCGTCCTCCTGAGTCGCCGGGCCCCTCACAAGGGGGCCCGGTTTTTTTATGGACGCCGGGTGCGCCGGACGCCGGCCTCGAACGCCCCCTCGCTCCCGATCAAGGAGCTTTCGCGCGCTCGATGTAGGAGCGTGTGCGGGTATCGACCCGGACCCAGTCCCCTTCGTTGACGAAGAGGGGAACCTGAACCGTCGCGCCCGTTGCAATCTTCGCCGGCTTGGTGACGTTGGTCGCAGTGTCGCCCTTCACGCCGGGCTCCGTCTCCGCAATCTGCACGACGATGTGCGGCGGCAGCACGATCCCGACAGGGTTGCCCTTGTAGATGGTCACTACGGCTTCCGCGCCGTCCTGCAACAGACCGGCGTCATCACCGACCGCGGCTCCGGGCACCGTGACCTGCTCGCCCGTATGATTGTTCATGAACACGTAGTCGGTGCCCTCCGGGTAGATGAACGAAAGCGTCACTTCCTGAACGTCGGCTGCTTCGAGCTTTTCGCCAGAACGGATGTTGCGCTCCAGCATACCGCCCGTGAGCATGTTCTTCATCTTCGTGCGGGTGAAGGCCTGTCCCTTGCCGGGCTTGACGAACTGAAAGTCGACCACGATGTATGGTTGGCCGTCCTGCATGAGCTTCACGCCCTTCTTGATGTCACTGGTCTCCATGATCCGCTTTCTCTGTTCTTGATTCTGGGGGGTCTGGCCGATGCCGACTCGCTGACGGCCCACATCATGAAGCGCCGTCTTGTAAGCCAGGCCTCTTAGCCAGCATCGCTCACTCATTCAAGCCGTTTCTCCCCCTCGAAAAGACCTGCTAAAGCCCAGGGGGGCCCGGGCCGCATGCACGAATACGATCTGGAAGAAATCAAACGAGAAATCGTGGAAGGTCGCTCCTTGACCATCAAGACGAACCATCTCGTCAACGCGCTTTCGGCCGATTTGAAAAGCATCGGCAAGCGTCAACAAGGATACGAACGACGGATCTTCGTTCATTCGGCCGTTGCCTACGCCGTCACCATCGTGATCATCCTGGGCCTCACGAATCTGGCCATGGAAGCTCAGGTGGATGCCGTGCGGGCGGAGGGTGAAGAAGACCGGAGTCAGCTCGAAATCCTCAAAGGCGAGATCGACCGGGTGCAACACCGGGAACAAAAGCGACAGGCCGCCAGTGCGGAGGCTGGACGGCTCTACGAACTGCTCCGCAACAATCAGCGGCGCGAATTTCTGACCGAACTACCCAAAGTCGCTACTTTGGAACTCTCGCCCACGGAGCGCAATCTCTTCGAAGAAGCGGGACGGAAGGCGCGCCGAGAACTGTCGGTGTTTTCTTACCAGACGGGCATCGAGCATGCGCGCGCCGGTCGCTATCACGAAGCGACTCAGAGCCTCCGCGAATCCATCAACCTGGAGTATGACTCACCGCACTCTTCCCAGGCCACGTTTGAACTAGCGCGAGCGTACCGCGCGCTCGATCAGCAGAAAGACGCCATCATCATTTTGATGAAGCTGACGGACGCTGCGACCAATGTGGACATCCTGGACGAAGCCACGTTGCTGCTCGCCGAATGTCAGCTCGACATCGAACTCTATGTCGACGCGAGTGAAACCTTGCGTACATTTCTGCGCCGTTTCCCGGACAGCCCGCTCCGCAATGAAGCGCGTACGAGGCTGGCTGAGGTCAACCTGAAGCACTAGCCCTCATCCCGGAGGAAGGGATGGTGAAAAGCAAGGCCGCGATAGGAGTCGAGGGAAGCCGCAGCTCTCATGGCGGCGGCCACGTAGTCCCCGGCCCGCTCCACCGCAGAAAAGAGGGTGAGACCTTCCGCGATGCCCGCGGCCACCGCGGACGCAAGGCAGCAGCCGGTGCCGCGACGACTCAGCTTCTGACGAGGTCGGACAAACAATCTTTGTTCCCCGTCAGCCGTGCGCAAAAGATCGGTCACTTCCTCTAACTCAGGATTCACGTCCAAGAGATGCCCGCCTTTGATGAGAACCGCCGCAGCGCCGCGCGCGAGAAGATGATCGGCGGCGAGACCCATGTGCTCGACGCTCCCTATGGGTACGCCGGTGAGAGCCTGCGCTTCGGGTAGGTTGGGAGTGATCAGGGCCGCCTGGGGGACGAGACGAGAAAGCAGCGCCACACGAGCCTCTTCACTCAGAAGGCTCCGTCCGCTGGAAGAGGTGAGGACCGGATCGATGACGAGGCGCGCGCGCGATCCTAGGCGCTCCACACGCTCGGCCACTGCATGCACGATATCAACCGTAGCTAGCATGCCCGTCTTGAGCGCGTCGCAGGGTGCGTCTGCCAGCGCCGCGTCCATCTGCGCGCCCACGAGACTCGCGCTCATGGGCTGAACGTCGGTGACTCCGTGTTGGTTCTGTACGGTCACGGCAGTGACCGCCGCGGTACCGAAAACTCCGAGGGCCGTCAGGGTCTTGAGGTCGGCAAAAACACCCGCCGCACCAGAAGGATCAGAGCCCCCCACGACCAAAACACGAGGGCACGACTCGATCTCACCCAAAGGGGGGCTCTTTTTTTCTCTGGATTGGGCCGCCATCAGCGGGGGAACTAACAGGTCACTGGACAGAGCGCATCCCGCGTGATTTACCGCCCCCACGGCCCCTTGGCGGAATGGCAGACGCAGGGGATTTAAAATCCCTCGCCGCAAGGCGTCCCGGTTCAAGTCCGGGAGGGGCCACCCCTGCATTTGAAAGTCAATATCAGTTGCACTACACCTCCTCGGTGACCTTGCAGCACCTCCCCATCGGTACATCCGCGCGCATCGTTTCGGTTTCCGGCGAACGTGCCTATCGACGTCGACTTCTGGAATTGGGTCTGCTGCCGGGGGCGCGCGTCGAAGTGCTGCGTGTCGCTCCCCTGGGCGATCCGATGGAACTCTGGGTGCGGGGTACGTGTCTCTCGATCCGAGCCCGCGAAGCAGCCCAGATCACCGTGACCCCAGGTGACGAAGGCGGCTCATGAACGTTCTCTTGATCGGCAACCCCAACGTCGGGAAAACTTCTCTCTTCAATCACCTGACGGGCTCCGCCGCTCACGTTGGCAACTACCCAGGGGTGACCGTTGAACGACGGAAAGCGAAGCTGCACCTGACCGGACCCGACGGCAAGCCTCTCGAAGTCACTCTCACGGATGCGCCTGGGACGTACTCGCTCTCCGCCCGCTCCCAGGAGGAGCAAATCGCGATCTCGGCCGTGCTCGGACACGCCGGGATCGAAAAACCAGATCTTGTCGTCTGTGTGCTCAACGCCACACAACTCTCGCGAAATCTTTATCTTTCGAGTCAACTCCTCGAACTCCGAGTGCCCGTCCTCTTCGCGCTCAACATGATGGATGAAGCAGGGACGAATCCCCCGGACAGCGAGCGCTTGAGTGAGCTCTTGGGTGCGCCCTGCTGCCCCACCAACGGCAGCACTGGTGAAGGTGTCAAGGCGCTCCGTGCCGCCATCGCCCAGGCTCTCTTGCGGGAAAAAGTGCCTCTACCGCGCCTCAACCCTCGCTTTCTTCCTGAGCTTTTGGAGAAGGTGGACCGCGTGGCCGATGCTCTCCCGAACGCATGGAAAGGCAGTGTCGAGAGAAACCGAGCCCTGAGCCTGTGGGCGCTGAGCAGTCTCGAGGAGGGTGATGAGCTGGTCGGTATCGAGGACGCCCTGCGCAAAAAAGTTGCCGAGGTGCGCGCCGACAGCGGGGAGTTTGACATCGATCTGGCCATGGCCAGCGGCCGCTACGCGGCCATCGACGTCCTGATGGATCAGCTCGGACAGACAGATACGAGCGAGGCCATGTCTCCTTCGGAGCGCATCGACCGCGTCCTTTTACACCCCGTCGGAGGCTTCGTTTCTTTCCTGCTGACCATGCTCGTGGTGTTTCAGGCGCTGTTTGCCTGGTCCGATCCAATGATCGGCTGGATCGAGGACTTGGTCGGCTTCTCGTCAGAGATCTTGAAGGCGACCCTCCCCCCTTCCCTTCTTACGGATCTCGTGATCGAGGGGGTCATCGGTGGTGTGGGCAATGTCGTCGTGTTCCTGCCACAGATCCTCCTCTTGTTCTTGTTCATCGGCATCCTCGAAGACTCCGGGTACATGGCGCGCGTCGCCTATCTCATGGACCGGGTCATGCGCAGTCTCGGTCTGCACGGCCGCGCCTTTGTGCCTCTTTTGAGCGGATTTGCTTGCGCCGTCCCGGCCATCCTGGCGACCCGTACCTTGGAAAATCGTCGCGATCAGCTGCTGACCATGATGGTCGTACCCCTGATGACCTGCTCGGCGCGGCTTCCCGTATACACCTTGATCATCGCCGCCCTTTTTCCCGTCGATGCAGAAGTCGGGTGGCCCCTGCAAGGCGCGCTCATGGTCGCGCTCTATCTCTTCAGCGTGGTCACTTCTTTTGTCGCCGCCTTTGTCCTGGGGCGCACGGTGATCCCCGGAAAGAGCATGCCTCTGATCTTGGAGCTACCGAGGTACCGCTGGCCGCGACTCGGTCCGACCTTGCGCATGATGCGCCTGCGCGCCGGACAGTTTTTGAAGGAAGCGGGAACCGTCATCTTGGCCGCCACGATCTTGCTCTGGGGTCTGCTCACCTTTCCCCGCACCGATGAATCTCCGGTCGACAAGGGTGTGGCGGCCCTGAGCGCCGAGTCCTCGACCGGTCAGAACCTGGAACCCTCCGTACCTGGACCCGCCAGCCTCCAAAACAGCTACGCAGGCAGGCTCGGACGAGCGTTTGAACCCTTGGTCGAACCGCTCGGTTTCGACTGGAAAATCGCCACCGGAATCATCGGCGCGTTCGCTGCTCGTGAAGTCTTCATCAGCACGCTGGCGCTCGTCTACGAGATCGGAGAGGTCGACGATGAGGCGCTGCCTTTGAGAGAACGCATTCGCCAAGAAAAAAAGCCGGACGGTACCCCTGTCTACACGCCGCTCGTGGGGCTCAGCCTCATGATCTTTTTTGCCCTCGCCTGTCAGTGCATGAGCACCCTCGCGGTCGTCAAACGAGAGACGCAGTCCTGGCGCTGGCCAACCTTTCTCTTCGTGTATATGACTACCCTTGCGTACCTCTCTAGCTTGCTCGTGTACCAAGGCGGTCGCTTGCTCGGATATTGAAGCGCTCTTGGCTGCCTCCGAGCGATGATTGCAGGCGGCGGACAGCGCGGGTTTCATGATAAGGATCCCCATGCTCTCCCTCGACCCAGGAAGCCTTTCAGGACGACGGATCCTCTTGGGCGTCACCGGGAGCATCGCCGCCTACAAGGCCCCCCTCCTCGTCCGTACCCTCAAAAAAGGAGGTGCCGACGTGCGCGTCATCCTCACGGAGTCGGCCCGTCATTTTATCGGGATCCCGGTGTTTCAAGGGCTCGGAGCTACGGTGATGACGGACATGTGGGCCGGTCCGGGAGAGCCGCACGTCGAGCTTGGAAAGTGGGCGGAGCTCACGTGCGTCGGCCCCGCCACAGCGGACTGTCTGGCCCGCATGGTTCAGGGACGCGCGGACGATCTCTTGAGCGCCACCCTCCTCTGCACGCAGGCGCCCGTTCTCGTCGCACCGGCGATGCACCCAAGCATGTGGAGTCACCCCGCCACGGTCAGCAACGTGAGTCTCCTCAGAGAGCGAGGCGTCACGTTCTTGGGACCGGATCATGGGGAAGTGGCTTCCGGTGACGTGGGTCTCGGCCGCATGCTCGACCCAGAAGACATTTGCCAAGGCATTTACCGGGTGCTCAGCGCCGCTCGCACGCTCTTGACCGGCAAGCATCTGCTCATCACTGCCGGACCGACGAGAGAAAAACTCGACCCGGTGCGCGCGCTGACCAATCTTTCGTCCGGCAAAATGGGTTACGCGATTGCCGCCCTCGCCGTCGCTCAAGGCGCCCAAGTGACGCTGATTTCCGGTCCCCTCTCGCGCCCCGTTCCCGCCGGTGCCAGGCTCATCTCGGTCGAATCCGCCCTTGAAATGCAGGCCGCCATGGATGACATCCTCGGAGAAGACCTCACGGGAGTCGACGCGCTGATCATGACCGCCGCCGTCGCCGATTATCGCGCCAAGACGAAAAGCCCGGAGAAACTCAAGCGAGGAGACGGCGATCACACCCTAGAGCTCGTACCAAACCCAGATCTCCTCGCCTCCCTCGGCTCTCGGCGCGCGTCCCGACGCCCGGTTCTCGTGGGCTTCGCCTTGGAGTCCGTCACAGGGGACGCGCTCATTCAGCTTGGCCGCCGCAAACTCGTTCAGAAGCAGGTCGATATGATCGTGGCCAACGCCGTGGACGAGAGCTTGGGCCTGGACGATGCAGTCGTTCAACTCGTCACCGCGCTCGACTGCATCCCCCTTGGTAAAATGCCCAAGGCCGAGATTGCTCATCACATCCTCAAGTGGGTCGCTACTCGGCTGCACGAACCGGTCACGTCAGACACGACCGCGTAAAACGTACCCTCACCGCGAAGGGTGGCCCCACGAAAATACGTCTCAGTCGTCCGAGATCAGTCGCCGGAGATCCGGGTGAGTTCTTCCTCGGACACGTCAAAGTCGAAAAACACGCTTTGAACGTCATCATGATCGTCCAGCGCCTCGGCCAGAGACAAGCACTTCTCCGCTTCTGAACCAGAAACTTCCTTCTTATTGGCGGGCAAGTAGCTGAGCCGACTCTCGATGGTGGGAAGGTTTTTGGCGTCAAACACGGAGAGCACGACAAAAAGCTCTGAGACCGGCGTGCAGACGAGCCAGGTGTCGCCTTCATCGCGATAGTCCTCGGCTCCCGCCTCGAGAGCGACCTCCATGAGTTGCTCCTCCGTGACAGCTTTCTTGTCGAGCACGATCGTGCCCATCCTTGCAAATGCCCACCCAGCGGTCCCGCTCGAACCCATCTGCCCACCGTTTTTCTCAAAGATGCGCCTGAGTTCTGGGGCCGTTCTGTTGCGGTTGTCGGTCATCCCCTCGACCAGAAACAGAGTGCCCCCCGGGCCTGTCCCTTCATAGAGGATCTCGTCGTAGTTGACGCCTTCGATCTCGCCGGTCCCTCTGTCGATGGCACGCTTGATGTTGTCGCCCGGCATCTGCTGCGCCTTCGCGTCGGCCACAGCCTTGCGCAAACGAGGATTGCCCTCGACATCACCCCCGCCCATCCGCGCAGCGGTGGTGATCTCTCTGATCAGCTTGGTGAAAACCTTGCCACGTACCGCATCATTGGCGCCCTTCTTGCGCTTGATCGTGGCCCATTTGGAATGCCCAGACATGCTGTGCGCTTAGCAAAGGGGCCCGGGCCTCGCCAAGGGGCGATCACTTCGAAGCAGCCACAAAGCCGTAGTACTCGACGCCCAAATCCTGGAACGTCGGCTCGTAGCGCTGACCCACCCGAAGAATGGCAAACTCATCTGAGGGCACAAAGGGCGTGTTTTCGAGCATCGTACCGTCGTGCAGCGCTTCATACTGCTCACGAGTGAGATCTTGAGCGTTACTGAGGGCCTCAGAAAACCCTATGTTCATCGCCGCCGCTTCCCAGCCCGGAACAGCCGTCATGGGGATGGCCTCAGCCGCATCCCCGGAGCCGTACCCCACCATCACCATGCTACCGCCGGTGAGGTTCTTTCCGCTCAGGGCTGCTTCCTCGATGCCTGCTGCAATCCACGCCGGCAGCGCCGCGCTGTAAAGATTGCCCAGATCTCGCACCAGCTCACCCCCTAGGCCCATTTTCCGGATCAAAAGATCGCGAAACTCAGGCATGCGACGCAGAGCGCCAGAGGCCTTGCCCGTGGCCGGATAGGGATCTTCGTCTGCTTTGCCGTCCAGCATCTGCTCATACAAGTCCGGAGCGCTCTGCGTCTCCCGGATGACATCATCCACCGAGACTTCGGCTGCCTGGCAGAGCTCCGTGAGTTCAGCCATGTGGTGATCGCTGCGTGCGAGACCGCGCGTGTAGAGAAACGACATCGCCGAGATGGGCATGTGGTGATAGGGGCGATGAAAGAACAGAGCCTCGACGCTGTTGTAGTAAGTGCCTGCGCTCACTTCGATGCGTGAGAGCATGCTCTCCACGGCCTGCACCGTTTCATCGAGATACGCGAACGTGGAATAACGTCCGGAAAACACCGGAAAATCGCTCAGCCGTTTGGTCCGGGAAGCGTACTCTTCGGCAAAATGCCGGGCAAACGGCTTGCGAAAGTCCGGCCCACGGTACGCCGAAGTGCTCCCGGCGCGCGTGAGATCGATGGCCAGCATCTTGGGTTCGCGCTCCACCAACATGGCAACCGCCCCCGCACCCTGGGTTTGTTCACCGCTCGACCCGCGTTCGTACTCGGCGACGTCCGCCGAAACGACGATGGCGAGCCGGTCCGCCCCGTCACAAGAAACGTAGCGGAGCGCGCTCTTGAGCGCGTAGATGCCGCCGAGACATGCGTGCTTGAACTCAGGAACTTCGAGTTGGCGCGAGAGGCGCGGTTTCCCCTGCTCTTCGAGGGCATGATCGACCATCCCGCGCACAATCACCGCACCGGCCGCATTGTCCGTGCTCGACTCGGTACCAAGTCCCAAAAAGCCGACCCGATTTGGATCTACGTCGTACGTGTTGATGAGTTTGAGCACCGCGTTGGCGGCCATCGTGTAGACGTTCTCGTGGGGAGCAGGAACACGGAAGCTACGTCCCACAATGTTCTTTACCTTCTCCCATGGATTGCCCGTCCACTCACACCAGGCCTCTAGGGGCACGCGAGGAGACGGAACGTAAATACTCATGCCACTGATGCCAGAGGCCTTTTCATCAATCGGGTGGATGGAGTTCATCGATGCGCTCAAATGGTTTTCCTCTCGACGTCGTACACGACGCCGTCCGGTGCATATACGCGAAGTCGTGGGTCCCTGGCACGCGCTGGC
>CAYMQT010000092.1:0-19153 GCA_964392575.1 uncultured Polyangiaceae bacterium | reverse complement strand
GCCCCCGGGAACCTCTTGGTCCGTCCGTACCCACAACGGGCAGATCACCCTCTGGCTCTCAGGCGGGGCTCGGTTTTTGCTGAGTCCGGAGAACGCGAGACGGCTTGCGGCTGCTCTTTTGGTGGCGTCTGATCATGTGACTACCACGGTTGACACATAAACGAGAAAGGTTCAGACTTATCTATGACCGCGAAAGAACTTCGGCGCATTCTGAAGCGCCTCGGGTGCGTCGAAGTCCGCCAGAACGGTTCTCACCTGCAAATCAGGTGCGGAAACTGCCCGGCCACTGTCCCCGTTCACGCGGGCGAGGACATTGGCAAAGGGCTCCTGAGAAAGATTGAGAAGCAGCTGGAACCCTGCCTGGGAAAAGGATGGTTGAAATGAAGAGCTACACGGTGACCTACGAGAGAGACGAAAACGGCCTTTGGGTCGCTGAAATTGCCTCGGCGCCCGGATGCTTCACGCAAGGCCGCACCATCGAACAGGCTCGGGAACGCATTCGGGAGGCCCTCGGGCTCTTCATTGGTGACCGCGCTCGGGCGGTGGAACTTCAAGACGATGTGAAGCTCCCCGCGCGCCTTCTGAAGCGACTTGAGGCGGCAAAGGAAGCCAGGGCCAAAGCAGAAACGGAAGCGCGACAGGCCGCAGAGAAGAGCCGGGCCATTGCCCTGGCGCTCACCTCCGAGGGCCTCTCACTCCGCGACGTTGGAACTCTCTTGGGGATCACTCGCCAGGGCGCACACAAGCTCACGGCGTGACGGAAGGAGAAGAGCGATGGGAACCAAGAACCAACGAGTGAAGTCAGAGCACAACGGCGCCAAGAACGGCGGGGGATTCTGGGGCACGCGCGCGGAAGCAAAGAAGGCCAGCGCCAGGATCCGGCGTCAGTCCGACGTGCGGGAAGCAAAACACGCACAAGAGGAGCCGGGGGCCCAGGCTGGCGAGGCTACCTTGACGCCACGTCAACTCGGTGTCATGACACACACACTGAAGTGAACAGCTCGGAAGCACTCAAGGAAGCGTCCCGGGCCGCGTTTGCGAACCAGTTTGAGGTAAGCAAGCACGGCCTAGAACGCATGGCCGAACGGGGCGCAACCAGGAAAGACATTTGTTGTGCGATGCGCTCTGCCTCCTTGGCCACCGAACAAGAGCACGAACGAAAGTGGAGACTCGAAGGCGGAAAGGATCTCGACGGGGAGCCGTTGACCGTCGTGATTGTCTTCACCGGGACGGGCCTAGTCGTGAGTGTGTTTTGAGAAAGAGGAACCAACAATGAAATGCCACAACTGCAACGGAGAGAACTTCACCACTCGCACGGTGGAAGTCACTACGCGGATCGGAAGCCACAAGGTCATTGACGGATCTGTCCGCCGGCCTGTTTGCGACAATTGCGGCGAATACACGCTCCCCTCCACGACGCTTGAAAAGATCGAGCTTCGGGCCGCTATCGTGGCTCTCTCGGATGCTGAACAAGCGACGGGCGCCATGATTCGCTTTGCTCGAAAGGCCCTTGGAATGACTCAAGTGGAGTTTGCCGGCGCGCTCGACGCAACGGGCGAAAGCGTTTCGCGGTGGGAGCGAGAAGAACGACCCATGGAAAAGTGGGTGCCTATCGCGGTGAAAGGGCTTCTTCTGGAGCGCCTGAACCCGGCTCCTGAAGGGCTCGAAGTGAGGCGCGTAGGCTGAAACAAGAAAACACCCCGGCGAGTGGCGAAACTCCCGGGGCATGGAGGGCCGAAGGATGGCCGACGAAGAAGAATATAGCACAACTCTCAGGCCCGCCGACGTTGAACTTACAAGGCTGTACAACAGGCTTTGGAAGGACTGGGGGCCGCATCGCGAAACGAACGTTACCTCTGTGAGAGAGGATCTTCGGAAGCACTACAAGGTCGTGAGCGATGACCAGGAGGTGCTCAATGACCTTTTGATCGCTCTCGGCCAAGTCATTATGGGCCAAGGTCCGGCAATTGCGCGTCTGAGAAGGGCTCACGCGGAACTCATAGGCGCAAACGACAAGACGCAAGCCCGCCACGTTGCCGCTCTGAACCATTGCCAATGGGCTTTGTGGGCTTACAGATCCGCAAGGAGTGAGATCCTGGACGGCAAGAAGCAGGCGAAGGCGGACTATCAGGCGCACTTAGAGTCAGAGTCGCTGCGACGATCTGATCGCGAGCGAGCGCGCATGCTGAAAGACTCGCTCGCGGAGTTGGAACCTGCATTCGCCGGTTTGGATTTGCCGCGGGTGAACGAGCATGTGAGATTCGTGGGCGACAGTCGCAGCAACGGGTCCCCCGTCACACTCCTTGAGCGACTCATTGAGGACACGCTTCCGGCCGAGGGAGATGATCACGAAGCTGCATTTGGCGGAGCCAATACCGAAGCGCTGAAGGGATCACTAAAGAGGGCCAAGGCGTCGAAAAAAACGACGAAAGAAAAAAAGCGACAACTGGGGACATGAGGTGTCCCCGTTTCGGCCCTGCTCGTCTGGCATGGTGCAAGCATGGCCAAGACGCCCTATGCAATCGCACCCGACGCCCCTACCCGAGCCGCGCTAGCCGCTGCCCTTTCCACTAACTCTCTGCGCAAACTGGCGCACTTTACGGGTCTGCATCGGCAGACTCTAAGGAGGGTGCGCGACGGCGAGAAAGTCGCGGAAGCGTCGCTTTCTCACTTGCGGGAGAAGCTCGGGATTTATGAGGGGGGCAAATGAGCGCTCAAACCTCCCTTTTCGAGCCTCCCCGGCCCGCCCTCCGACTACCTGAAGGCGACGTCGTGATCAGAAAAACCAACCGCCCACACAAGTGTGTGGTGTGTGGCCACACTGTGTTGCGTGGCAATCGCGCTGAAGTTTGGCCAGAAGGTGCTGCACATATTGAGTGCGGGATTCGGGCGCGGGGGGCGAGCAAATGAGCCCTGAAGACCAAGCTGAAGCACAAGCCGTTCAAGACGAAGGTAACGGCCTCATGCGCCCGGCGTTGCGCGTTATTCCGCGGACAGACGAGATCAAGAAGGTTCGTCCCTGGACCGACTTAGGAAACGCTGAACGACTCGTTGAGATTCTCGACGGCGACGCTCGATATTGTGTCCAGCGCCGCAAGTGGCTCGTTTGGGAGGGCGACAAGTGGGTCTGGGACACTGGGCCACGGATGCAGAAATTCGCAAAGAAGATGGTGCGCATGCTGTACATCGAAGCCGCACACGTGCGGTTTACGCCGGAAGAAAAAGAAGCGATGGCCCATGCTCTCAATTCGCAGAAAGCCCGAACGCTACGGGCAGCGCTTGAACTCGCCCAAAATGAACCAGGTGTGCAGATCGAAATGGACGCGCTCGACGCTGACCCGTGGCTGCTCAACTGCCCGAACGGCACTCTCGATCTCAAGACAGGCGAGCTACGGGAGCACTCACGAGAGGATCTCATAACGAAGACAACCGCGCTCGACTACGATCCCGACGCACGATCTGACCTCTGGGATGATGCGATTGAGATGACCACTCACGGCGATCTAGAGTTCGCTCAATACCTGCAAAGAGTCGCCGGGTATGCCTGCACTGGGCTCGGGACTGAGCGCGCGTTTTGGTTGCTGTATGGCCTGGGCGGCAGTGGAAAAGGCACCTGGATTGATGGCATGCACGCTGCGTTGGGCGACTATGCGGACGCGTCGACCGCTGAGAGCTTTCTTGTTCAGACTCATACAGGCGGCAATCGTGGCGACATCGTACGACTCGCGGGAGTACGCCTCGTGTCAGCAAACGAGATGCGCAAAGGCGCGAAATGGGACGAGGCGCTAGTCAAGAAGATCACTGGCGGCGATCTGCTCACCTACGCTGGAAAATACGAAAATGAAGTTTCGTTTCGAGCGTCGTTCACTTTGGTGATTGCTGTGAATGACTGCCCTGTTGCTCGCGACGATGATGATGGTTTCTGGGCTCGGTGTCGGCGGGTACCGTTCCAAGTCATTCCGCCCGAAAAGCGAAAAGCTGATTTCAAACAACAGCTAGCAAAGCCAGAGCACGCGCGCGCGATCCTCGCATGGGCCGTCCGTGGCTGTCTCATGTGGCAGCGTGACGGGATTGGCACATGTGCGGCCGTTGAAGCGTCGACTCAAGAATACCACGACGAGTCGAACCACTTTGGCGATTTCCTCGAAGATAAGTGCGAACTGATTGCGGGGGTAAAGCTCCCAAATGGCAGCCTACGACAAGCATACGATCAATGGTGTCAGACGGCTGGTATTCCCGACCGATGTCGACACAATGCCGCAGAACTCAAGATCAGGTTAGAGAAGATCGGCGTCGTAGCGACGAAGTCCGGCTCCACTAGATACTGGCAGGGTATCCGGCTACAGGGGGCGACGTCGTGAGCATCACGCGCGAACAGGCCGAGTGGCTCATTCGGAACAGCCAGGGACCGGCGAAGCAGGCGGCGCTAGATGGCGCACTGTCTGAAGAGTGCGCGCTCGATATTGTACAGAAGGCTGCCGGCTCGCTTTCTGAAGAGCTACGCTTGCTGATTAAGGTTGCGCATGACGAAGCCGTAATCGTCGAATTCGCTCGGCAGGCTTTCGCCAGAAAGACGCCGCTCGACTGGAACAACTGCGACGGAGGCGGCGCGGAATTTTGGAACAACGAATGGCCGGGCGATTGGGACGATGACGCCGCTCCTGGGACTTTTGAAGAATGGCTCGATCTGTACCGAATGAGTCGGGACGGGCCAGCGGACGAGCTTACATCTTGGCTCGAACGGCAAGAATTCCAGCCCCCCACTGCACACGCGGATCCGCCAGCGCAACTCGCTCCCGTCGTTTATGGCACTAGTGCCGTAAAGCGGATCCGCGCGACGAACTCCGCTCTAGCCGAGCTGGACGACGCCATCATTGCCTATGCGGCCCAGCAGAACCCCATTACGGTTCGCGGCCTGTTCTACGCCATGATGGTCCAGGGGCGCGTCACGAAGGACGTTGGCGGCTACCGCAAGGTTCAGCGCCGCGTGCTCGACCTGAGGCGCTCAGGTGCCCTGCCGTGGGACCACGTTTCAGACTCTACTCGGTGGGCACGCAACCGCGCGCACCTGCACGGCAACATGAGAGAGCTGTTGACCGAGGTTCAGCAGCTCTACACGCGCGACCTTTGGCGACGACAGGACGTAGCAGTGGAAGTTTGGTGCGAAAAAGACGCGCTTGCGGGTGTGTTGCTTGAAGCCACAACGAAGTGGCACGTTGACCTCATGGTTTCGAGAGGCTTTTCCTCGGATACTTTTTGCTACAATACGGCCCAAAACATTCGCGCGCGCGGTAAGCCCACACACGTCTACTTGTTCACTGACTTTGACGCGGCTGGCGCCGGCATCGACGCGACGATCCGCAAGAAGCTACGAGCGTATTCAGACAACGCTGAGATCCATTTTCACCGTGCCGCCCTCACCCTTGAACAGATCGAGGAATGGAACCTCCCAACACGTCCGCCGAAAAAGAAGGACGTCGCCGACGGCTACAAGGTGTGCTGCGAACTCGACGCGATCCCACCGAAACAGCTCATTCAGATCGCCGAAGAGTGCATTGTTCAGCACATTGACGAGCGCGAATTGGAACAAACGCTGAAGAACCAGGCGGAAGAGTGCGAGATGCTGGAACGGTGGATGGAGACGTTTCCGATTGTGGCCTGAGGGCTTGTCGAAAGACTCCCCCACAATTCCCCAAGCGTCATGTCTCCAGGTTCCAGAACTGAAGCGACAAGACCGCCCATGCTGGCGTCACGCGCAAACTCCCTGCCCCGGGGCAGGCGGTGTGCGTGCGCCGGCTCCTGAGAGGGCGGCTGCGGCTTCGGTGGCTTCGCGGGGAGCTGGCACGGTTGTGTACCTTATGACCTCGTGGCCATCGACTTCGGTGACGTGACGCTCCGTCGTGACCGGGTTGCCGAGCACATCGATACGCTCACTGCCCCGGGGCGGTAAGCGTCCCAGTTTCTCGTTCGTCTCGTCCGCCGCGCGCGCCTGCCGCTCCCTGGCCTCCCTAGCCAGCCTCTCCACCAGCTCCACGTTCAACGCTTCGTTCCACTGTCACCGCCACGCCGACACCGCCGGCCCGCCGTTCGAACGTGTCCCAATTCGCCGTTCTTGACTACACCTGCGCACACTTCCACACACTGCAAAGAAGCAGTGTTAGCGGAAAACAGGCCGAATTTAGAGTCAATACCTGTCCCACCTGTCCCACAAAATTCGGCACCTGTCCCACAACTTTCCGCAACGAAAACAATAGCTTCCAAAGTAGTTGGGACAGTTGGACAAGCAATCCCCCAAACTTTGCTTAGTACGCTTCTACACGGGGGGTTTAGGAAAACGCTGTCCCACCTGTCCCTCTGTCCCAAATGAGGGCTTAGCAATTCCACTCAGCCTGAACAGTCAGGGCGGAAGAGTCGGCGCTGAAACCACGTTCTCTTTTTAGTGCGCTAGTGCCTTAAAGCTCACGACGACCTGACAGTCCGCTCGCGAATGTGTCGGTGAGCATTTTGAATCAGCGTTCCGGTTGGTGACTGGTCTTGGTTGTGGAAGTGCCCGCCGTCGATACGCCTTGTTATCGCCCGGAATTGACGCGGCTGAACACCAGCGCGCCTGCACTGAGAAAAGCGACAAACAGGGACATCACATGTCCCCATTTCAGCCCATCACATGTCGTAAGTTTTCAACATGCCCGGGACATTCTTGCACCTCTCAGCTCTCTCTCGCATCCTCCGCGCCGCCGCCGACGAGTGCGACGCAATAGCCCGAGAGTCCGCACAGGATCGCCGTGAGTGGGTTTGCCAAGCTGACTCACCTCTTGGTCCCCGCAGACACATCCAAGCCGTGAGACGCCGTCTCAGTGCCGGCAATGAGGGTGCGGGTCAATCGGGCCGCAAGTACCTGCTGAGCCCCGAGGCAATCGCTGAAGAACTGGGACGTCCAGTTGAGACGAAGTCGGACGAAGTGAGCGACTTAAGAGCCGAACTTTCTCTGGTTCGAGGGGGTCGTCGATGAGCCACCGGATATACAATCCGCTGGAATCTAGGGATTTGCAGCTGCAATCGCGCCGTTCCAGTGGTCGGGTGAGTCCACAGGGTGAGTCTGGCGGACGCACTTACACCGGTTCCGCCGCTGCCTCCTACCAGCGCCGCCATCCGGTGCACGGTCCCACCCTCCGAGCTGAGTTGATCGAGGCCGGCCTCCTAGTCCCCGCGAACACGCTCACTCCCACGCCCCTAGCGGATCGCCCGGTGCTCCGAATTGGTGCACCTGTTTGGATGCACGAAGTTCGCTTCGCCGAGCGCAGCTACTACACGCAGCAAGACCGCGCACGGGGGGGACGCTGATGGCTCGCTCCCCATGGGAACAGGCACCGGCCGGCTCGAATGAAGCAAAGCATGGCCGTGTCATTCGCTCGGTTACGTTGCCCGTAGATGAGCTTTCGCAACCGTCGGGTACGGGTGAGGATGCCGACGGATCCAAGCGGGGGGCGCACGGCCACTTCGGTCCGGGAAACACCATATCAAAAGACAAGCGGATCAAAGCTGGTCCCCGCGGTGCACTCGCCAAGCTCGAAGCTCAAGGTGATGAGCATTGGCAAGCGTCGGTGCGGTGGGGCCGGCGATACGGTGCACACCGTAGAAGTGAGCTTTCCAAGGCCCACGGGAGCGTTTCAGCTGGGGTAGGCACCATCATCGAATCAGCTGCCGACCTCATGGCAGACGCCCGCTACTGGCGCGCTAGGGCCATCGCAGAGGGCTCGGCTGAATACTCCAAGCTATCCGCCTCCCTCATGGCCCAAGCCCGTGGTTGCGAGCGCGACGCTTGGGAATTGTGTGCGCGTGAGAATGCCGTCAAGGGCAGCAAGAGAAACGGTGCCCCCCTCGGTTTCGTGGAGGCGGACGAATGATCCCTTCCCTCCTGGCATTCAATACCTACATGGCGGATCCCGTCCTCTCTCGGGATCTGGACATCCTTATCCGTTGCGGACGCCTGCAAGCTCGGGCCATCATCGGTGGCAGGGACACTCCCACCGGTTGGTTCACTGCCGCTGCTGAGTCCTACACGGCCGACGATTTGGGCCGACATGCGTGTCACCTCGTGGCTGCTGACTTTTCTCGTGGGGTGCCGCAATGAAGCGCCTCGCCTTCGAGAGGTGGTCCACCATGGGCAAGAAGCTCACGGCCGGTCAGCGCGCTGTCTACCGCGTGGTCGTTGACGGCCTGGAGCCCGGTCAGCTCGAAGGGGAAGAGCGCGAAAAGGCCCGCGTCATCTTCGGGAATATCGACGTAATCCCTCCCGCTGCCCGGCGCGTATTCGCACAAGTGAAGGGGCGCGGCATCGGTGGAACCCGGTTCGGGGCTGAAGCTCTGGCCTTGCTGGCGTCCACCATCGACTTGAAGGCAGCCGGGATCGAAAGGTCCGAGCTGTCCTACATCTGGATCGGCGCTCCGAAACTCAAGCTAACGAGGGCCGCACTCAGGTTCGCAAAGAACATCCTGCTCCACCATGGCGCCACGATTGAGGATGACAGCTCCGAGGGTTTCACTCTCATTCGCCCCGATGGCTATCAGGTGCGGTTCGAGATGTTCGCGCCGTCACGAGGTGGCGACAACGTGAGAGGCGTCCACGTCATCGGCGCACTACTGACAGAAGCGGGCTTCTATTACGACGAAACGGGCGTCAACAATGGCGAGGCCATCTTCTCCGCCATGATGCCCAGGCTCCTGAAAGACGGGCTCATCATCATCGAATCGTCCCCGTGGGTCGAAGGCTCGGGCATCCTCTGGCGCGAATTCTCCCAGAACTGGGGCGAGCCAAAGCGCGCAATCGCCGCACTCTGCCCCACGGCAATTATGAGGGACGATGCCGAAACGCTCGCCATGGTAGCGGCTGAATACGAACGCGACAGAGACACAGCGGAACGCGAACTAGGAGCGCAGTTTGTTGGAGGAGGAGCGGGACTGTTTTTCGGGCCTGACATCCTTGGTCCCGCATTGTGTCGGAACCTACCCACCACACCTTTCAATCCCGGCGGCCGAGTAGCCATCGGTGGAGACTTCGGACTCGTGACAGACGCGAGCACGTTCTGCGCAGTCGGCTCCAATAACGACGTCATCACGGTTCTCGACGGCTTAGAGATGCGCCCCAAGAAAGGCGCACCGCTCAAGCTCTCCAACGTGGTCGCCGAAGGTTGCGCGTTCGCTGCAAGGTACGGTCAACAAGTGATCCACGTAGACCATCACGAACTGATTGCAGCACGTGAGCACCTCTCGGGTGGCGTGATCCTGAAGCCTTGCCGAGGCGGACAAGACGCGAAAACAGATCGCTTTTTGCGTGTGAGAGAGGCCTTTCGGACGGGCCAAGTGCGCATCCCTGGCAGCCTAATTCAGCTCTCGAATCAGCTTTCAATGATTGTCGCCAAACCGCAACCAGGAGGAGGAACATCAATAGTTCTGCCTCGCCGTGCCGGCACTCACATGGATCTCGCGAGCGCGTTCGTCTTGGCGGTCGACGCCGTGACGAAACGACAGAACAGACTCTTTGCAGCTTTCTGCAAAATGCAGCCGTCCGGCGACGGTTGGGCAAATCCTCTCTATCCACCGGAGCTAATCAAATGAAACCCTACCTAGAAGAACAATTCCGCACGCTCACCATTCACTCATTGCGCCACGTCGAAGCCGCGAGCATTGCTGCCCTTGGCACTTGGTTAGCAGCGAATGCGCCAGCGTCTGACTCGACAGAACACCGCGAGGCGTTCTTTGCATTGCTGCCCGTGGCACTCGCTGAGAACGGCGACGCTGTAACCCCCAACGAAGGATAAGAGGATGAGCATTACACTTGAACGCCTAGAGGCACTCGAAGCAGCCGGACAGCTCACTCACGATCTACGTGTCGAACTGTCACGTATGCGCAAAGAACGCGACCTAGAAAGACAGCTAGCCGAAGCAGAAGAGGCCGCAAAGAAGCCAAAAAGGCCTGCACCCGTGGCACTCCCAGAAGAGCCCCAAGCGACCGACGACGTGCTCATCGTCGCCGTGTCTCGTCAGCCAGGCGGCGCGGGCGTCATCAAAACGGTCGGCGATCAGGATTACGTTTGGAACGGGCGCTCCACTTGTTTCGTTCCTCGCAAGTTGTGGCACGCTGAGTCGTTCAAGCGTCGGTTCAGTTGGCAGCTCGACGACATGTTCCTCGTGTACGAGAGCTGGCACGACAGACTTTGCGACCCGAGGCGCCTTGTCAGTGCGACACGAGCGGCCGAGCAAGAGGTCCAGCACCTGATCGACAACGTGCGCTCCTCACTTATTGCTCACCTTTGGCAATCATCACTCAAGGCAGACAACCAACGCACAAGGAAGCTCGACGACTTGCTAGCACGCGAGGGAATCATCCGTCCCGAGCCTCTGACTGGCAGCGACGCATGGATCATCATCCAAGCCAAACGAGCCGCAGACGAGAAAGCCCGCGCGGACGCATTCGAAAAGCAACGCAAGCAAGCCGAGCAACGGCGCAAGCACATGGAAGTCGGAATCCGCGAGGAAACCGCACGAATTGCCGCAAAAAGAGCCGCGCAAGCAGCCTATCAAAAAGCCCTGGCGGACATCGCGAGCGAACCCACGAAAACCACACCTAAGCGCAAGAGCGCTTGAAAGGAACAATCATGATTACTCTGGACAGCAACGACATAGACTTTTTAGGCGTCGTCATCAAAACCGGGAACGCCGCGCAAGTCGCAGCAGCACGTTCGAGGCTTGAAGACTTGATCCGCCTGGACGCCATGGCAGGTGGCGGACACGTTCACCTCGACTCGCGAGACTCGGGCGATCCAGTTGAGAAGGCGCGCCAAGAAATGATCGAGCGAAATCGCAACGCATGGAAATCAGGCACACGCCTGGATGTGACTTACGTCCAACCAAACGAAGCCGAGCAACCGCGAAGCGGGCGCATGATGGACTACGAGGCTGAGGAAGACGAAGCCGAGAAGGCCAGAAAAGAGATGATTAAGCGGCACCAGAATGCCTGGAAAAAAGATCCCTGGAAGCCAGGGCAAGACTAAAGGTGTGGGTCTCCTCTCACCTTGGGGGCGCGTTTCGATGATGGTTGCCGCGCCAAATCCGAAAGCCTGGACTAGCCCATATAAAGGTCACTCGCTCCCCCTCCCCGTAGCTAGGGCGCTCCGGAGGAGGGGGCTCGCAGGTGTTTTCCCTTGGCTCACAAATGACTGACACCACATCCACTACACCCGTTCGCTCATGAGTTTCGCAGACGACATAGCCGACACCTCCGACCTTCCCCCGGTGGACGACTCCCTGGCCCTCCTGGCTGCCCATCGGCGCCTCGGACCGCGAGCACGGCGGGTGCTCTTGAGCATTGCTCAGCGTATGGCGCGCGCTGCCGTGGCGTACGGCGACGACTTCGAGAGGCCTGCCGATTGGCGTAGGGAGGCTCAAGAGGAGCGCTTGGATTTGCTGGTCTATGAGACGGTTGCCCTTGAGGATAGCCGGATGCGGTCGTCATGACCGTGACTGAGGGTGGACCCGATTTCTTTGGCCCTGACGAAAAACCCCGTGTTTTTGAACCGGAGCCGGCCCCAGCGGGCCAAAAACCGGCGCAACAGAGGTTGGCGCGGTTTCGGACGATTGTCCTTTCCATCCATGGAAATTGATTGTATACACAAGAAGAACATGGCCACGCGAGCAGACCAAGTTTTCAATTTCCGGATAGACGCCGAAGACCGCGCCCTTTTGGACGCCGTTTCGGAAGCCGACAAGCTCAGTCGTGGGGACGTCCTACGCCGGGCTCTTCGTCATTACGCCGGACACCTAGGCGTTAAGCTCCCCAAGACGCCCAAGCCGAAGAAAAAGTAAACCCCGCACCGTTGCACCGGCCGGGGTCATGACCATCCCAGAAAGCAGCTGAGACGATGAAAGAACAAATACCACACCTAGAGCCCACTGCGGAAGGGTTCCGCGTTCGGATTCGCTACGGGTCGGGCAAGCAAGCGAAGCTCGTGATTCCGATGAAGGATCGGGCAGCGGCCGAGAAGCGCACCTTGGCGCTCAGGGAGCTGGCCAAATCGATCCGTGCCTTACCCCCGGCGGAAGCGAAGTTGTTCATCACGCGGGCAGCTGAGGCCGCGACCGAGGCGAAGTTCAGGGCAATCGTGCGACTTGCCCAAGAGGAACAGGACGCGCCCGTAAAGCAGCGCTCCGCGGTTACATTCGCAGAGCTGGCCGATGAATGGACGTCCGGACGCCTCCACAAGAAGTTCCCCGACCACGTCCCCGAGAAGCGCACGGCAGAACTCGACGGGCAACGGTTCGATCTTCTGAACAAGCATGTGGGGAAGATCCCCATCGCGGACTTCACTCTGGAGGACGCGGACTTCGCCATGTCGAAGCTTTCCGAAAACCTGTCCCCGACGACGCGCCGTCACTACGCCGGGATCCTCGCTCGCTTGCTCAAGCTGGCCGTGTACCCTTGTCGCCTTCGAGAGGCGTCTCCCCTGCCCTCTGGCTGGCTCCCTCGCATCCAAACGAACAAGGCCAAGGCGTGGCTCTACCCGAGCGAGGACAAGCAACTGATGCGCTGCAAAGAAGTCCCGCTCGACCGTCGGATGCTCTGGGGCTTCCTTGCCCGCGAGGGGATGCGCCTGAACGAGGCCATGGGCCTCCGTTGGTCCGACATCGATCTAGAGCGTGGGAGCGTGCGCCTCGACGCCAACAAGACCGACGATCCCCGCGCCTGGGCCCTTCGTCCCGACGTCTCCCGGGCCCTTCGAGCTTTCAAGAATGACGTGGCCCAGGAGGATTCCCTAGTTTTCGCGCCCTTCAGCGATGCGCATGTGGCGGACCAACTCCGGGCCCACCTGAAAAAGGCACTGGTCACCCGAGCGGAGCTGTTCGAAAAGTCCGATCGCCGGATGCCCATCCGGGCTCATGACCTTCGGGGAACGTTCGTCACGCTGGCCCTAGCCAACGGCAAGACCGAGACTTGGGTGGCCGACCGAACCGGGCACAAGTCGAGCGCCATGATCAACCGGTACCGGCGGGCAGCTCGTCACGCTCAGGAACTCGACTTGGGGGACCTCTCACCTCTCGATGAGGCGATCCCCGGACTCACCCACCAGGCGCAGGGTGAGTCCAAAGTGAGTCCAAAAAGCGTGGAAGCGAAGATTGATGGCGTCCCCAGCGGGATTCGAACCCGCGTCGTCGCCTTGAAAGGGCGGTGTCCTGGGCCTGGCTAGACGATGGGGACTCTTGAGCTACTGGCTTCTCTCTAAGGATGAGACCCGAACTTCTTCCAGGACCAGGACCTACTATGCGGCCTGGGCCTGGCTAGACGATGGGGACTCTTGAGCTACTTTGTTCTTTTCCCACCTGAACCAAGCCAAATCCATCAGAGTTTTTCACTCTTTCGGTACCCGGACCGGTTTCAGGGAGCGGAGCTATAGCGGCTGAGGGCCCCCCCCGCAACCGCAGACCAAGCTCTTTTGATGCCCAGGGGTTCGCTGGAAAAAAAGCCTCGATCAGGCTGTTTTTCGCGACACATCCGAGCGCAAACTCGCGGACTGTGCCGGGACGAGCGAGTAACCATTCTCCGCCTCGAAGACCGCTTCCTCCGCTGCAGCCTCTTCCCACACGCTGGGCTCCGAGGTGAACTGAAACGATTCCCGTACCACCTGCATCCCCATTCCTGAGTCGAGCCGAGCAGAATCCAAGATCTGCTGACAGAGGGAGGCAAAGTCGTATCCGGCATGGGCGGCGATCTTGGGAAGAAGACTCGTCTCCGTCATGCCGGGCAAGGTATTCATTTCGAGCACGTACTCATTCATACCGGGAGTGACGATGAGATCCACACGCGCAGCGCCCCGCGTTTCGAGCGCATGAGCGGTGCGTTCCGCCAAGTTGAGCACCCCGCGCAGGCGGGTCGGGTCGAGGCGCGCGGGAAGATGATACTGAGTGTCGCTCGACAAGTACTTGGCGTTGTAGTCGTACATTTCACCGGAGGGTTCGATTTCGATGGCACCAAGCACCCGACCGTCCAAAATAGCCACAGCAATTTCGGTTCCTTCGATGAATCGCTCCACGAGAACGGATTCATCAAACAGAAGCGCCGTGTGGACCGCTTCTGAAAGCTCGGCCAGATTGTTCGCCTTGGCAACGCCAACGCTCGAACCTTCCCGACGAGGCTTGACCACCACCGGATATCCAAAGCTCCCGTGAACGTCAGAAAGAGACGACCTGTCTCCTCGATTGACCGTGTAGTAAGGAGCCGTCGGCACGTTGTGCAAACGGAGCAGCTCCTTGGTCTTCAGCTTGTCCATGGCTAGGGCGCTCGTCAAAACGCCTGAGCCGGTATAAGGCACGCCAAGCATCTCTAGGACACCCTGCACGCAGCCGTCTTCGCCTTGCTTTCCGTGGAGTGCGAGGAATGCCACATCCATGTCGGCGTCGGAGAGCATATCGAGCGCGTCGATGCCTGAACCTAGGTCGATCCGAAGCACATCGTGGCCCAGATCCTCGAGCGCGTCTGCCACGGCATTACCAGATCTGAGGGAAATCTCCCGCTCGCTGGAATTCCCACCCATCACGACACCTACACGAACAGCTTCCACTAGCGACTCCCTTTCATGGTCGCTCGCTCAGTGCGGCGGCCCGACCCATCGCTATCCCATGCACATCTATCTACCCAAATAAGTTGCATACATTTCTCTGCCCAGGATCCGGTCTGAGGGATCAGACAGACCACTCCCTCAAGCCTTCCGGCCGAGAAACACCCTGTTTCAGCTGCCTTCACGGAGCGGCACGACGGGATGCGCTCTTAGCGTAAGGTCTCGGGACCCTCATCATAGCTCGGGGGAGCCAAGTCCTGGATCCTCACCGTCCCCTGAGGGTCCTCACGAGCTTCAACGAGCGCAACCGTAATGTTGTCTCGTCCGCCCCGATGGTTGGCTTCTGCAATCAGGGTTTCTATCGCGCTGTCACCACCAACGTCGATGAGGGCCGGAAGCTCCTCTGTCTGGATGTAAGAGTAAAGTCCATCGCTACAGAGCACAAAAACGTCCCCCGGCATCACATCGCAGGCGAAAATGTCCACCTGAACATAATCGCGGTTCCCCACGGCTCGCGTGATCACGTTTTTCTGTTTGGAGAGTTTGGCTTGCTCAGGCGTGATGATCCCTTGTTGGATCTGCCAGTTGACCAGCGTGTGGTCTTCCGTGAGCTGCACGGCCCTGCCCTCACGAACCCGGTAAACCCTGCTATCCCCCACTTGCGCCAGAATGAGTCGATCCGGCTGCCGCAGGACCGCAGACAGCGTCGTCCCCATTCCACTCTTGGAGCTGTCGAGCTCCGCCATCCCATACACCATATAGGTTGCGGCTTGAACGGCGGACTCAAGCACACGCTCCACGCTCCCGGTGCGGTGTCGAAGTCCAGACAGCACCATTTCATGGACAGTCTCGACCGCCTGTTGACTCGCGATTTCGCCGGCTGCCTGCCCTCCCATTCCATCGGCGACGACCCAAAGGCCCAATTCATCGTCGACGAGGAACGCGTCTTCGTTGTTTTTGCGGCGCCGGCCTACATCGGTACCCGCGTAGGAGATAAGAGACACAAAGCGTTCAGCCATGTTCGGGGAATGATTTAAGCGGATCTGTAGCTCCAAGAGCAAGGGGCGACGCCCCAAAGGCCCCAGAGGCCCCAGGGTGCCTTTCGGAGCGTCCTTGCCGAAGGGTCTTGAGACAAATAGGGTGGCAGAGGACGGATGGGAACGACGGCTAGAACTTTCCGCGTTGAGACAGAGCAACCCCGAAAGGTGGTCGACGCTCTAGCGCGCCTGGGGCCTGTTCCCGAAGCACACGTCTTGCTGTTTGTCTCAAAGGTCCTTGCGGAGCGCGCACAGGAGTTGGCCAAGGAGATCAACGATAGGTTCCCGACGCTCAACGTCCTTCTCGTGCCCGCCGTGGGAGTCCTTTGTGAAACCGGAGAAACGGAGAGCACGTCCGCAGGAGCCGGAATGCTGCTCCCTTCCGGAGTCAGTTTTCTCGCTGCACCCCGTGCTGATCCCGGGTTTGGAGAGCTCCTTCTGCGGCATCTAAACGCGCACCCGGGCGCTTCGGTCTGTCTCCTTTGTCGTGGCGATTCCCGAGAGGACGGCTGGCTTGCTTCGGTCAAAGAGAGAAAACTTGCCCCTCAACACATGATTTTCGGCGGCGGCAGCCTCCCTGGTCGTGACTTGATTCTCACAGGCAACCAGATCATCAGCCCTGCGGCCGTTGCCGCCGTCGTGATGTCGGGAGGTCTCTCCGGTCGCCTGATCTCCTCCTGTGCGACACGTCTCCTCGGTCCCCTAGGGACGGTGACGGATTCCCAGGGCCCCAAACTGCTCACCATCGACGGTCTTCCCGCCCTCCTTGTTCTAGAACAGTGTGCGCGCGAGTTGGGTCAGCACCCGCTCGTGCTTTTGGCCGTGGGGCTGGGAAAAGACCCTCTGTCACCGGCCGGCCGCAACTTGGCTGCGAAACCGATCACCGGCGTCGATCCGCTCAAGGGGGCCCTGCTCCTCTCTGAGGAGGTCGCTATCGGCACTCAAGTCGCTTTTGCCGTCCGCGATCCGCACACCGCCCGAACGGACTTAGCCACAAAGCTGAGGAGTCTAGGGCGCTCCTTTTCTGGCGCCGCACCTCATTTCGGGCTTTACATGAACTGTGCTGGACGAGGCAGCGGGCTCTACGGCGTGGGCGGAGTCGACGTGCGGCTCATCAACACACAGTTTCCCAACATGCCCTTGATCGGCCTTCACTCCACCTTTGAACTCAGTACCTTTGAGCTCAGTACTTTTGAACTGAGTCGCTTCGAGGACGACCTTGTCCATCAGGTCTACGCAGGAGTGCTGGGCGTATTTTCCGCGCCAAGCTAGCGAGAGTAAGAAACTGCCTAACGCATCCTCTGGACCTGCATTTTGCGCGGAACGACGCCGGACTGCTCCAGCATTCTCTTCGCTTCCTTTTGTAGGAGCGGGTGTCCTTTCCCTTGTAAGAAACCTCCGAGCAAGCGAGCGTCAATTTTCAGCATTTGACGCAAGGTTCGTTTGAGTTCCTTACTCTTGTTCGTATGCGCGTAGGCGAAAGCATAAGCACGCAGAAGCTGAGGACGGAGCTGCGCGAGCTTTTCATCCGAGGCGTCGAACAGATCGAGCGTTTCCACCGCTTTCTTGCCTTCGCCCGAGCGCGCCCAAGTCTCCGCCGCGATAGCGCCCATCATTGCTCGCGAACGCGGGTCTTGATGACGCTTCAGATCAATATTGTCCACGAGCTGCCGCGCAAGATTCACTTGGCCCAGGGTCAGATGAATCATGGCGCGCTGACTCCGTGCCTCGTCGGCCACAGGTGCCATCACCTTCTGTAAATCAATCGTCTCCAGGGTAGCGAGGGCTTGTTTCGGATCTTCCTGCATCTCCAGCTGCGCGCGCGCAAAGACTTTGGCCGGATCTCCTTTTTTGCCTGTGACCTCTAGCTTCTCCAGCGCCGCTTTTCGTTGCTCGGAGGTTTCTACACCCTTCAACACCTCTGCAACTGCGCGTGCAGCCTTCGTGCGACGAACGGTCCACACCACAATCCCGACGACGACGGCGGTCAGCGCTGCAGCGATTCCCAGGGCAATCCTGATGGTTGTGGTCGACTGAGAAAACCCGGCCACAGTGCCTCCCACGATCCAGATCGCAAGCACGATGAGCCCCACCCGCTGAAATGTGCTCTTCATCGCCTCAGCACCCAACGGATCGAGACCATCAGAGCCGGCGGCTACCTGCATGGGCTTTGAAAGCTGTGCGCGCTTCTCCTTCCCAGAGACGATCTGATCACGCTGGGAGTTGCGTCGAAGCTTACGAGATTCCTTTGCCACGCCGGGCCTATAGCCCCCGACCAGCGGTACGTGCAACCGGACTCGGTTCAGAGCCGCAACCGAATCCTCCGCGGGGCCGGAGGCAGCATGCTGTCCGGGCCGGAATCCGGGAGTCCGAAGCGGAAGTGATTGAATACACTTTGAGACACGGAGAGGATGGGCACGGCCAAAAGCGCGCCCCAAATGCCGTAAAAGTGCTCCCCCACGAGAAGAGAGAAAACCACCAGCACGGGGTGCAGCTTCGCTGCAACCCCGATGATTTTGGGATTGAGAACGTTTGCCTCCACTTGGTGAATGCCCACAATCCAGATGAGCACCCAGAACGCCGTCCAAATGTCTTGAGTGAGCCCTACGAGCACCGCCGGCACCGTGCTGAGAATAGACCCGAAAATGGGCACGATGCTCATGACCCCGGCTACAAGCGCCAGCACGGGCCAGTACTTCAGACCAAAGATGTAAAATCCGAGCGCAGAAAGCAGGCCGTTGACGAGACAAATCAAGAGCTGTCCGCGGACGACCCCTGAGAGCCCCCGATCGATCCGGCGCAGGAGGAAATCGAAACCCGGCTGATGCATTCTGGGCGGCAGGGAACGGAAGAACCCAAGCACGTTTTCTCGGGTGTGCATCAGATACCCCGCCACCATCAGGGTCATGAACACCAAAAGGATGGCCCGGCTGAAGCCCGCAAAAATCGCCTGACCGAGTTTGATGAATTCAAGGGCATTGAGTTCTACATAAGCAAGAAAGCGGTCGACACCCTCTCTGACCAGAGTCGAAATCTGAAAGCCACCGCGATGGATCTCCCTCCGCGGCTGAACCCGATAATGACCGTCACTTTCCTTGATAATATCGATGCCTGAACCCAGCTCAACCAGGTAGCCATCCTCCTGCTTCTTCACGATGAGAGCGGGAGCCTTGTGCGTGGGCTGATCCGCCGGGGCCTCCCCCCCGGCCTGATACGCATTGACCCATTTTTCAAGCTCGCGCCCGTGTCTGCTTGCCCCCTCGCGAAAGACTCGCGGCACCTCGCGAGCGAAGTGAACGGACTCATCGTAGATACGGGGGGCCATCGCCATGATGCTGATGACCAAGGTTCCGATCACCACCAGGTACACGAGTATAATGCTCACACTGCGCGGCAGCTTCAGCCGCATCTCACCCCAGGCCACGAGCGGAGTCAGCACGTAGGCGATGATGAGCGCGAGGTAGTCGTTGATGGGGTGAGGGGAACGGAACATCGGCCTTGAGGAGG
>CAYMQT010000091.1:0-19213 GCA_964392575.1 uncultured Polyangiaceae bacterium | reverse complement strand
CTTGGGCAAGAAGCACCCATGGGCAAAAAGGAGTGAAGCCGTGACGACGAGGAGAGCGCGAAGATGTAGAGTCATTGAAGGTCTCGTTGGGAGGGGCAGGTTTGAAACCCGCCCTTACGCTGGAGTGGTTCGGTGGGGCGGGGCCTTGACTAGAAGTTTCCGGTGAGGCCCAAGGAAGTGAACCCGACGTAGGGCGCCACGTAAGCGCGATCACTCGGCGGAGGCGCCGTGAGAAGGAGAGTCACTCCCGCAGCAGCCAAAACTCCGCCAGCGATGATCCCGACGCTGGACATCGTGCGAGCAGAATCATAGCTCGAAGTGTCCGTGCCGGCGGGGCAGACGTTATCAACGCAGTCGAGGGAGTTCCTCTTGCCTGAGGCGACGATACCCATGACGCTGCCAAAGATAATCCCCGCTCCGCCCAAGCCGATCGCGCTCCACCCGGCAATCGGTTGCCAACGAGCCCCTGTCCCTGAATCTTTTGCTGGATTTTCTTCGGGTGGGGCGGGCTCCTCCGCCAGCGGAGTCTCTGGCTCTCCAGCCATGCCAGCACCTGTAAATCGTAAAGTCACCGATTGCTTTTCACCTTCGGCGAGAGTGACTTCTTCTTCGACAAGCTCACTGCCCACCTTGCCTACGACTTTGAAGGTGCCCGGGTTGGTAGGGCGGGCAATGCCCAAAAGCGAGCTACTGACGGGCTCTCCGGCGACGGTCACGTCGACACTCTCGGCCGCTGCGCCGTCGATTTCGATGACGAGCTTGGGGATGCGCGGAGCCAGAGTGTCGTGAGCTGCTTTGGCGTCACGCTGAGAGGCTTCTTGGACGGCGCGCTCGCTTCCGTCGTCCACGGTCATACGAGTGGCTTCCAAGTAGCGCTCGGCAGCTTCTACGAGCTTGCCATTTTGTTCGAGAGCTCGCCCGGACCAGAGCGCGAGCGAAGGAACGCGGAGCACTTTGTAGGCCCGCTCCAAGCGATCCAGGGCGCTGGCGTAGTCCTCGTTTTGGTACGCCTCTACGCCTTCTTGCGCGATCTCCCGCGCAGCGCCACGCGAGGCGCTATCGACAGAAGCGCTCTCGTTAGCAAAGGCGGGGGAAACACCCAGCGCCAAAGTAACGAGAGCGGTGGAAAAGAGGTGGAGTTTGTTCATCGTTTTCATGGGTCCTTGCGCCGAGTCGACGGGTGGGCTTTCGCTTGCTTCCACGCGAGACTCGAAAGAAGCTTGAGAAGCTGGTGCTGGATGGCAATCAAATGCCAGTAATCAAATGCCAAGGTTGACGGGTGAGCTGCCACTCTTCTTCTGAGTGTCTGGAGTTTTGGGAGCTGCCTGAGCTGGTTTTACTGCGGGCTGTGCTGGCTTTGTGGCGGGTTTGGAAGGCGTTGTCGTCGGTTGGGGAGCTGCCTGTGCCAAAGATGAAGGAGACGTGACCTTCGCAGGGATCTCTGGCTTGGCTGCGACTTCGGGCTTCGTGGCCTCCGGCTTGGCAGGGGTTTCTGTCTTCGTAGGAGCTGTTTCTGTTTTCTCAGCAGCGACCTCTTTTGAGGATTGCTGTTTCAAAGTGGGAATGTCGGGGGCTTCGACCTCCAAAGGTTTCTCTGCGCCTGTAGATGGATCTGCGATTGCTGGATCTGCGGCAGTTGACGATTCGTCACCGCTTGGTGATGAGAACTGCCACACGATGACGAGAGCGAGCGCGGCAACACCGCCGATACCCCATACCCATCCAGGCGTACTCTTCGTGGGGATCACTGCGGGCACGGACACAGCCCCCACCCCGGCGGTGCTGAGGCCTAGTGCTGGAGGGTTCAGTGCTGGAGGGTTCAGTCCGGGAGGGCCCTTCCCTTGCTTGAAATCGAATTCGGGCAGGGCTGGGATAGGCGCTACATTGGTGGACGACTGAGCAAGGGACTCTTCGGTGCTTCCGGGTGACGAGGAAGCTATCGTTTTCTCGTGCGATCCTACGGGCCGTTCCGCCAGCTCCCGACTCTCGCTGC
Source organism: uncultured Polyangiaceae bacterium (assembly GCA_964392575.1). Lineage (GTDB taxonomy): Bacteria > Myxococcota_A > Polyangia > Polyangiales > Polyangiaceae > NIC37A-2. The sequence continues at coordinate 17,220 of CAYMQT010000091.1, read as the reverse complement.
TCGTCGTTCTCCCGGGTTCGCAGATCTCTCGGAGAGCCAGCGCTGCTTCACGTGCCGTGGCAAAGCGATCCGCGAGTAAGCGCGCCGTTCCTTTTTCGAACCAGACGTCGAAGCCGGTTGGGACAGTGGCAACGAGAGAGGGCACGGGTTTGGGTCTCGTGCAAATGGAGAGGAAAACACCGCCCAGAGTCTCACCCCCAAAGGGTCGCACGCCCAAGATGCACTCGTAAGCGATCACGGCCAGAGACCAGATGTCGGTGCGATGATCCAAATCCTTGAGCCCTTCGGCCTGCTCGGGGCTCATGTAGTAAGGTGTCCCCAAAACAGCGCCCGTCGATGTCATGCCTGCTCCCTCAGCGCCGAAGGACGTTTTCTTGGCGATGCCGAAATCAAGCACTTTGGCTATCTCTGCGTCGTCGTTCTTGACGAGGAAGATGTTGTCGGGCTTGAGATCGCGATGAATGATGCCCGCTTCGTGCGCCTTGCCCAAGGCGCGTGCTACCTCGGTGACGATGCGCGACGTCTCCGCGGGAGAGAGACGAGCTCGCTCCCGCAGACGGTCGGCAAGGCTCTCGCCTTCCATGAGCTCCATAGCGATGAAAGGGGTTTCGCCGTCGACGCCGTAGTCGAAGATCTGCACGACGTGCGGGCTGCGCAGCTGAGCGGCTGCCTGAGCTTCTCTCATGAAACGCGCGCGAATCTCCTGATTTTCGGCGTACGTCGGCTCGATCAATTTGATGGCGACGTCCGAGCCCAACGTCAAATGCTCCGCGCGCCAGACGCTGCCCATGCCGCCCTCACCGATTTTGGAGATGAGGCGATAACGACCGGCAATGGTGGGGGGTGCTTGGTTGGACATGGCTTTGAGACGCTCCCGCTCTGAGTGCAACTCCGGCTTCCGACCCGATTCTTACGAACCCTTCGTCTTTGCTGCTCCCACCGGGCACCGCACGTTATCTGCTCCCGAGAAAAATGACCATTTCAAACAATTTCATCACAGTGAGCGTGGACTCGGTCCCCTTCAGACATTTCAATATATTTCAAACAATTTCATTTAATTTCATCATGACGCGCCCGTTTGAAGACTCATCCCTGGTCGACCCCACCCGTGGGCGTGGTCAGCCGTCGGCCAAACGGCGAGAAATACCCTTCATTTCTCCTCATTTCTCCATCTGAGAGGCCTGGCTTGCGCTGGCTTCACAAAGGCGCGGCTCTGTAGTCAATTGGCCCAAGGGAGGGACGATCCGAGTCGTGAGCGAATTTTTGACGCAGCTGCCCCAGGACCCTGAATCCCTGGGCGCCCCGAGCAGTTGCATTCGCCCGCTGCCCCGTGTGTCGGACGTCTTGCGGAACCGCTTCTTGCTCCTCCAGGAGCTGGGTTCGGGGACGAGCGGTATCGTCTTTTTGGCAAAGGACGAACTCACGCAGAGAAAGCTTGCCGTCAAGGTACTGCGTCAGACTCAATCCCTACCACGCTTCAAAAATGAACATCGTCTGCTTCGTGAGCTAGCTCACCCATATCTGGTGACGTCGCTACGACTCTTCGCGGAAGAGTTTCCCGCTTTTCTCACCATGCCTTACGTACATGGGCGGCACCTCGATCAGATGCTGCTTCCATGGGACGGCGACGAGGTGCGCCTACGAGCTTGTTTTCGAAAGCTCGCCGAAGCCATCCATGCCTTGCACCAACTAGGTATCGTTCACTGCGACATCAAGCCGTCAAACGTGCTCGTTTCTGGAAACGAGCACGTTCGGCTGATTGATTTCGGTTTGGCCCATAAGATCTTCGCGGAGTGCGCCGAACCTTGTGGAACACCCGGGTACGTTGCCCCCGAGTGCATCGTCTCCTCTCAGAACGCCACGGATCGAAGCGACTGGTACTCCTTCGGCACCATTCTCTATCAGATCCTCTCCGGTCGCCTGCCTTTCGAAGGAAGCTTAGAGCAAATCTTGAGGGACAAACGCGAGAAGACGGCTCCCCCCCTCCCGCCAGCAATCATGGCTCAGTATCCCGATCTGGCCCAGCTCGCCCTCGAACTGCTCAAGCCGCTCCCTGAGCAGCGGCCGGACATCGGAGAGATTGCCCACGTCCTTGAGTTTTCCGTCTCTCGTTCTCTCCACCCTGCTACAGATCATCGAGCTGCCTCAGACCATCGAGCAAAAGAGATCTTCTGTGGACGTGAAGCAGAGCTTGCTCGTCTACACGCTTCGTACCAGAGAATTCGATGCGGCCGGCCGGAGATTGTGGAACTCATCGGCCCTTCTGGGATCGGCAAGACTTCTCTGGCTCTCGAGTTTACCAAACAGATTGCGCATAGCACAGAGGCCCCCCTTATCGTCCGTGGCACTTGCTACGAACACGAGATAATCTCCCACAACGCCTTAAGTGATGTGGTCTCTCAGCTGGTCAAGTACGACACTGAGAACGACTATCTCCTCGGCACGCTGGCGCCCACAGAACGCCACGCATTGCTCCAAATTTTCCCGGAACTCGAAGAGTACATCGACCCAAATCTCGAAGAAGAGCCCAGAGCGAAAAGGCCTACCCTCGAACCAGCTTCGCGCGTGTTCGGGCGTTTTTTGGCTCGTTTGAGCCAAAAAACGCCTCTCGTTCTCATTTTGGATCAGCTCAAATGGGCGGACACAGACAGCGCTCGATTCCTGACCGAGAGTTTCTTGGAGCTAGGCCAGGCTCCGCTCCTCATCCTCTTCATCTGCCGGGACGATGAACGCGAAGCGAGCCAATTCTTACGATACCTAGAATCTCGTCACCTCGATGCGGCACGAGAGACCCTGACCCTACCTCCCCTCGACAAGCGCTCAATCCGAAAGTTGGTCCAGACACTGGAGGGGCTAGATGGCCGGATGCTGGAGCAAGCTGCTGGAAACCCGATGGTCTTGAAGCTGCTGGCCCGCGGAGACGCAGCACTATCGGCGCTCGATCATGACGCACGCCTACTCGGCGCTTGGATCGCCTTGGCGGGACATCCCATCGAGTTTGAAACTCTTGAGGCCGCGCTACCTCAGCTGAGAGAACTCGAACCGCTCGTAAGGCTGCTCGAAAAACATCGCTTCATCCGTGCAGTCCTACATCGTGGTCTCCGGATGTTGACCACTTCGCATGATTGGACTCACGACCGCTTGCTCGAAAGCATGCCTCTCCAAGACCGTCGTCACGCTCACCGCCGTATTGCCGAGGTTTTAACAGCTGCTTCATCGACAGCGGTGGAAGAAATCGCGGAGCACTTCTACCTGGCACAAGCCTGGCAGCAGGCCATCCCTTGGATGCAGAAGGCAGCGAAGCGAGCGTTTCACACGCAAGCCTTCTCCAATGAAGCCATGTGGTGGGAAAGACTGCTCAACGTGCCCAGCGAACATGGGCTGGAACACGAGCTGGATCGCAATCATATCACGGTGGCGGCGGCTCGTGCTTGGGGTGACGCTGGCCGCGGTCAACTGGCCGCAACCCACTACCTGACGCTGGCCGAACACTCCACCCATGAAGCAGCTCTCAGTTTTCGTTTACAAGCAGCTGAGCAGTTCTTTCGCTCGGGAGATCGGGCTAGTGGGTTCACGGAGCTTCATGGCTTGCTCAAGCAAGTAGGGCTGTCCGTCCCCCGCTCGAAGGCGAGCGCTCTTTTGTCTCTTCTCTTGGTACGGCTCCGTTTGCGCTTTCGCCTCCGTCGCTTCGCTCCTCAAGCCGGAGAGTCCCCTCCACGCAAGGATCTGCGGAGTGACCCACGGCAACTCTTGCGTTTGCAGGCGACCTTTACCGCAAAATCTGGCTTCTTTTCTTCCGACTTCATTCTTGGCGCCTACTATGGAGGACGCTGTTTGGAGCTGGCTCTCGACGCCGGAGAGCCAAACTATCTGCTGCGTGCGTTGTGCGACGAAGTTCTCTTTACAGCCAACGAAGGCACACGGGCTCAAGACAAAGTAAAATGGTTCCTCGAATGCATCGACCGGACGGCACGCGCTGCTAGCGACGGCTCTTCCCCTGCCTACGTGGCGCTGTCACATGGCACCGCCCTCTTGCTCTTAGGACACTTCGGGGCATCCCTCGCGCCTCTCATGCGAGCTGAAAAAAACTTTCTCGCGTCCTGTCCTCAGCTCACTTGGGAGCTCTCTTTCTGCCGCATGCTTCTCTGTAGCGCTCGACAGTTCCAGGGTGACTTGGCAAAACGAGGGGCAGAGCTAGAAGGCTGGATTGCGGAAGCAGAAAGGCGGAGCGACCTAGCGTCGCTTCGCTTCTTCCTGCCCAAGCGGGTCTGGTCCTTGCTGGCCAAAGGGGAAGCCGAAAAAGCCGAAGTCGCCTACGAATACTGCCTGAATCTCATCGGTAACACGCCCCGTCCCAAGATGGATCATGCTCGCGTCAATTTACTATTTCAGCGAGCTTTCCTCGACTTTTACAAGGGCGAAAGTGCTGAATGTCAGGCTTCTCTTCAATCAGAGCTCCAGCGCTTTTACCGCTCACCGGTCAGCCGATCTCAAGGCTTGCGGGTAACAGCCCTTTGCATTGACGCTGGCAGTGAGTTGCTTTGTGCCGCAAAAGAAGCGTTAGAGGCGGGAGCGCCTTTCACTCAAGCACCCCTGACCCTGAAAAGTCGCTCCAGAAACCGACGGATAGAAAGGCTCATTCACCGCCTCGAAGCGGAACAGGCCGGCTACGCCAGCGCCTACGCTCGCCTTCTCACCGCGACACGACAGCATCAGCTCGGACGAAACGACGTCGCGCAACGACTGCTTCAGGAAGCTCTGACCGAATTTGAAAGCGAGGGGCTGGATTTGGTGGCGGCGTCAGTGATGCTCCGGCTGGGTCAGACGATGAGCGGAAAAGAAGCAGCTCGCACTCTTTCAGATGCCCTCGCTCGCTTTGAAGACTTCTCTGTTGTCTCACCTTGGCGATTTGCCGATATTTATACGCCGGGCTTCCTCTTCGCTCCCCAAATTCCCGATCCTGATGAACAACCTTTGGTGTCATGACTAAGATCCGTCATAAGGGGGGCCGCGTCATCGCGCTCAAAGCGCACAGCCTGGTGGGACGCTCCCCGCTCGCTCACGTACGCCTTACGTCCTCCGTCGTGTCCCTGGAACATGCGGTGTTTCACCTCATCGAAAATCAATGGCTGCTGAGAGATCTGGGTAGCCGCAACGGGACTGTGCTCAACGGGACGCGGCTTTCGGATCACGAACGCTACCCGCTTTCACCTGGAGACAAGATCTGCTTCGGAGAAGCCTTCGAGGAATGGTGTCTTGAATCCGCTGCTACCGATGAACTTTGCGGAACGGAGAGGGAGTCTCTCCATGAAACGACGTCGCTCACGCTCAAGAGTAATCTCGCCGAGACAGAGTTGTGCTTTTCTGTGAGTCCTAACGGAGAAGATCTCGAACTGATGCTTCGCTCACACGGGCAGGAAGTGTACCTCGGCAATCGTGCCTTTCATCAACTTCTTCTATTTTTGGCGCGAGCACGCTTGCAGGATCGGCTCTGCGGGCTGTCCCCGGCCGAGGAGGGTTGGCGCTCACGTTCGGAACTGCTCGATACTTTCAAAATCACGAATGAACGCCTCAACCTCGACATCTATCGTGCTCGTCAGCTCTTCGGACGTTACGGCATCGCCGACTCGACCTCTCTCTTCCTGCTCCGCAAGAATTCGGCAACCCTGCGCATAGGAGCGCCACACCTCATCATCAGCTGATCACCAACCCGAGCTTCCGGGGCCTTTGATCAGGTTGAAGTTGTGGCCGTTTCCGTAGCTGACCTGAGTGGAGCCACCGGTGGCTACGACGTTCACCGCGTCCAAAGCGCCCACTGCATTCCCGTCGACCCGAAAGGAGTTGCTGCCCGAATTCTGGATGTTGACGCCGTTCAGCCAAACGTTATCGATGACATTCCCTCCTTGCACGTGGACGGCAGCGTAAGTCGAATCGATGATGTCGAGATTCGTCACCGTCAGGTGTTGCACAGGGCCCTGGGCGGCATGGAGCTTGAGCGCGCCTTGATCCTGATTGTAAGCTCGGCCGCCCGCTCGGATCAGCGTGGTACGATCGATGCGATTCATGCCGCCATAAGCGTGTGAATCGAACTGCCGCGCGAAGAGGATGCCCGGGTACTGGACGACGTCGGAACAGACGCTGTCTTCGATTTTGTTGTCGCTACCGCCGTAGATCCCAAAGCAGTTCGCCTTCCAGGGAATTTGTACGTAGAGGTGCCGGAAGATATTGTTTTGCCCGGTGGGGCGACTGCCTCCGCTATGAGACCAGATGGCCAAGGCGTCGTCGCCGGTGTTTCTGAAGTGACTATTCTCCACGATGGAGTTGCTCGTGCCGCCGTAGAGGTTGATGCCGTCCGCGTGCAGGTTGCGCATGCGGCAGTTCGAGATCCGCAGTCCCTCCGTCCGTGCTCCTGTCCAAAAGCCGACCTTCACATGTTCGATCCAGATATTTTCGAGCACGATGCCTGAGCTGCCATCGTTGTTGGTGAAGGCGTTTTCTGGATCGTTGTCGACACGGGAGGTCGTGTCGCCAAACACGGAGAAATCCGAGTAGCGGCAGTTGTTGCCCCAGCAATTGAAGCGAACCTTGCCCGCAAAGGTTGAATGCCACATGCCAGCGCCGCGGATGGTTACGTTACCCACGCTGATGTGGTTGCTGCCGTTGTTGTTTGCCCAGTTGCTGCGAAAGACGCCGGGCGGAATGTAGACGCCGGTCGCCTGCCCTCGGTCGATGCAGTCTTGAAGCGCATCCGTGTCGTCGGTGCTGTCGTTCGGAGTCGCGCCGCAATCCGTGACAAGATCGAGGAATCCTTGCGGCTTGGGCAGGGGTGGAGGCACTTGCTCCATCTCGACCAGATCGATGTCGTAGTGAGCAGCGTTGTCTCCCGTGTCCTTGCGTACGGTCACCGTCGCTCCCACTGGAATGTCACCGATCAAGGCGCGCGTCTCATCGAAGAAATGATGGGGGCGGGTGCAGCAAGTTTTCTGCGCAGGTTGGTTGAACTGGTTCTCGGCTCCGTAGCTCCAAGAGTAGCGTGAGGTCAGATCGAGTTTGGCGCGAAACGCACCGTTTACCAAAACGGTGAGCGTCGTCCAATGATTCAAGCCGCCATCGGGGATCGAGTAGCGCACTACGATCGAGTTGCTGGGCGATTGATTCGTGAACTCTACTTGATGCCCTTGTGAGCTCAGGCGGACGGCGCGACGCCCCGAGGCTTCCGCGGCCACTTGGCTGAAGGTGCGCGTAGGGCCAAATGCTGCTCCGTTGGTCGTCATGTCCTCGGCCTCGTAGGTGACGAAATGAACACTGGCGCCGCGACCGTCGGGGAGCGTGGGCTTTCCTGGTCCAGGGCCCTGGTCACCGCCACCGCTGCCCGTCGTCGCTCCTCCCGTTCCACCACCGGGGTTCCCCGGATCAATCACTCCATTTCCTCCTGTGTTCATCCCCGTATCCGAGCCAGTGCCCGGGTTATTTCCGCCGTCCTCCGTGCCGCCGGAGCCGGGACCGCCGACGTCACTGGGATTTCCGCCGTCGCCAGGAACTCCACTATCGTCGGAAAATCCATCATCGTCCTGCCCTATGTCAACCATACATGCCGTCGAAAGAGCGCTCAAAAGAAAGAGGGATGGGATGAAGAAGAATCGCTGAGTCATGAGAGGTATCATGACTCTGAAGTGTGCAAGCGTTCGGATCAACCTTAATTTCAGCTGGATACGCGAATACAGCTCGCAGCAAAAAACTTCAGTCTCTCTTGGTCAACAGCAAACCTTTACTTTCAAAAGCGCAGAGGACCGAGAGCACAATCTTCTCGTGTGAACGTGTTGGACGACAGCGCGAGCGAGTCGCTTCAAAGGACGACACCCGACCCTCCCGAGCAAAAGCGTGAACGAATGAAGCGCTTGTTCGACCACGATACGTCATTTCTTCGCGTCATCGCGCGGTAATCGCAAAAGCGCCCAGAGAAATATTTTAAGAAAATTCCCTAGTAAAAACCGTAAATTTACCAGTGAAAGCCCCCCGCTCACGCGAGTCTCTAACTATGCGAGAGCAAACAGGAGATGATTCTCCTGTTAGTTCACTTACGTGTAGCAAGGGAAGCAATGTGAAGCATGGGTCAACTCGCCGCGCGTACGGATCGCCAGGGAGCGCCTTGCGCTGGCCTATTCGCGGAGCTAATCGAAGCTTCGGTGAAACCTATGCGAAGCATCGTTCTTTGGTCTTTGGTCTGCGTATTTTTGATGGCGTGCTCTGCTGGCAATGGAGCTGGATCAGACGGAGGAAATGGCGCCTCTGGGTCGGGAGCCCGTGCGGGTGACGGCGATGGAGAGGGCGACGGTGACGGTGACTTACACCTCGGTACAGGGGCCAATGGATCGGAGACGGGCGGAAGCGGCAATGGCGGGCCGACGACGATCGAGGGCACGATCGTAGACGATCGTGGCGGGATCCTCAGCCTCGTCGGAAGCCCGGAAGTGGTGAACTTCGGCTTGACCTTGCCGGACGGAACCACTGCCACGGGGTTGATTTGGTCGGTGGATGACACGCGAATCGGCTCGATCACTATCGATGGGGTTTTCACCGCCAAAGGCCTGGTGGGCGGCGTCGTCAAGGTCACCGCCAGCCTAGGCAACGCAAGCATCACCACCGATTTCATCGTGAATGTGGACCTCACGCGCAATGTAGGAAACCTCGACCAGGCCGCTCAAGATGGGCTCCTTGCCGCCGTGAACACCGCGGCGCCTTCCTTCAAATGGCTTTACCCCTATTCGGGCACGGTATTCCCCCGTGGGATCGAGCCGCCGCTCTTGCAGCTAGAGGCGCCGGGCACCGATCGGGCGATGGTGGAGATCAGCGCAACGCACTTTCACTACGTTCAGTTCTCGAATTCGCTGATCACGACTGAATTTCAGATCGAGCTGCCCGACGACATCTGGGAGGCGTTGAGCCTTTCGGCCCTCGGAAGCGAAGAAGTGAGCGTGTCTGTGACGAAGAGTTCAGGCGGCACCGCCACGGAGACTTGGCTCTTTGCGCCGGCCAGCATCAAAGGCATTATCTTTTATAGTACCTACAACTCCACGCTGAACGCGGGCCAACCCGCCATCATGCGCGTGCGCCCCGGAGAAAACGCCGCAGTGCTCCAAGCCGGATGCACGGCGTGTCACTCGGTGAGTGCGAATGGGGGCGTTCTCGCGGCGGGTGTCGACGGTTTCCCGGCCACCGGGGAGACCGGCCTCGACATGTGGAACCCGGAAAACAGCATCACGCTCAATCTCGACCTCAACGGCGTGCCGTCGGCGCGCTACACGGCACCGGAAGGGCGGAGGTTCGTCTTTGCGGGGCTGACCCCCGATGGAGAGATGGCACTGACCCACGGGCTCCCGCCTCTCGTCGATGTCGCGGGGAGCGAAGAAGGGAAACCCCCTTATGTCCCCCACGGCGCTCAGTCCGTGGCGGGGCTCCCCTCGCAGCTCGTCTCTACGGCGAATGGTCAGACGATCAATGCCCCCTCTCTTGCCACCATCGTCACCTATGCGGTTTCGCCGACCTTTTCTCCGGACGGCTCACGCATCGCCTTCATCAATGGCGACACGCAAGGAGCACACACTCTTTGGACCGCTCACTTCGATGCAAGCCAGAGCCCGCCTTTGTTCTCGAACGGAGCGCAAGCTACTGCGAATTTGTCGAAAGTGCTCGCTTGGCCCTCGTTCCTTCCGGACTCTCAAGCCGTCATTTACCACGAGGGTGACTCCTACGATTCAGCGGGCTTTCAAGGCGACTTCGCTCCGGTCAAGCAGCTGAAGGCAGAGCTTCGCATGGTGGAGCTTGCCAGCGGAACGGTGAAGACTCTCAATGCACTGAACGGGCGGAACGCTTCCGGAACGAGCTACTTGCCTTACGGCGAGGCAGCAGAGAACAACATGAACTACGAAGCGAGTGTGCTTCCGGTTGCTGTGGGTGGGTACTACTGGGTGCTGTTCACCTCGCGCCGCGCTTACGGCAATGACATCGCTCCTGGTGGCGCCCTCGCCGGGGGTGACGATCCCTTTGGCAACTGGGGTCCTCAAGCGGGAACCCCGCGCAAGAAGCTATGGGTGGCCGCTATCGACGTGAATCACGACGGCGCCGACCCCAGTCACCCGGCCTTCTACCTCACGGGTCAGGAACGCATCTCCGGCAACATGCGGGCGTTCGCGGCTCTCGAACCTTGTCGCGTAGACGGATCCTCCTGTGAATCGGGAGCTGATTGTTGTGGTGGGTTTTGTCGAGAAACGAGCCGCGGCCCAGACGGAACACCCGTTTTGCAATGTGTGGAGCCGCCGGAAGGCGAATGCTCCAACATCGATGAACTCTGCTTCAGCGCGGACGACTGCTGCGACCCCGAAGCTTCCTGCATCAACCGTCGCTGCACCATCCCCACACCCGTCGTCGTGAGGTAGGATGATGCAGTGAAGTAGGGTGGAAGTAGGGTGCAGTGAAGTAGGCTACAGTGAATAGCTACAGTGTGAAGCGAACAAACTTCCCGTAGCCAGGGTGGCTAGGGGAACGGCTTCTACGGTATCAGACAGCGGGTAGCGCCGGTCACCAGGGTAGAGTACCGAGATGCGCTCTAGACCCAGCTCCGCGGCCGCAATGCGTAGGGAGGGGCTCATCTTTGGCGCATCGCTACGCTTACATTCGACCCCGAACAGACGATCACCCCGGCGCAGGATCAAATCGATTTCTGCGCCCTGGTGCGTTGCCCAAAAATGCGCTGCATCGTGTGGCTCCGTCATGAGTATCTGCTCGATGACAAAACCTTCCCATGACGCGCCCAACTTGGGATGACTCAAGAGCGCCTTTTCTGTTTCGATGCCTAAGAGCTGATGCAAAAGACCACTGTCACGCACGTAAATCTTGGGCGCCTTGACCTGACGCTTAGCCAGATTGGTGTGCCATGGCTGAAGTTGACGCACCATCAATGCGTCAGATAACAGATCCAGGTACCGCCGCGTGGTGGACTGACTGACACCGAGCGCCCGCGCTGGTTCAGCAGCGTTCCATATCTGGCCATGGTAGTGCGCCAGCATGGTCCAGAATCGCTGCAAGGCCACCGCGGGCACACGCACACCCCACTGAGGCAGATCACGTTCCAACAGGTTCTGGATGAAACTCTTGCACCAAGCACGACCGTCCGCTTCACTTTCCGCCAGATAGGATCGAGGGAAACCACCACGCTGCCACAGCTGAGACTCTGCCGTCGCGCCCAACTCACGCAAGCTGAAGCCTCCAATCGCCAGCGGCTCTACTCGACCGGCAAGGCTCTCCGAACTCTGCCTGAGCAACTCACCGGAGGCGCTGCCCAGGATCAGGAAACGCGCCGGGGTGAGCTTGCGATCCGCCAGCACGCGCAGTACCGGAAACAGCTCCGGCCGCCGCTGCACCTCATCGATCACAACCAACCCGGTCAATGGACGCAGGGCAGTCATGGGTTCATCCAGACGTGCAAGGCTCGCTGGGTCTTCCAAATCGAAGTAGTTGACCGAATTCTCGTCCAATAACTCCCGAGCCAGCGTGGTCTTGCCACACTGACGCGGTCCAGTGAGCATCACCACCCGACTACGTCTGAGCGCAGCACTGATCTGTTCCAGCAGCAGACGACGGGCGATCATGCCTCAGCCTATCACCATGAAAATCAGTCATCAATAGACTAATTTTCATGGTGATAATACTGAAAGCGCGACATCTGCGTGCCTTTTTGAAGTATATACGAGCGTATATACATAAGAAGACGCGCCCAAGAAGCGGCACATTCTAGCTAGAGCGTCGGACACCAGAATAGTGCCGGGCACATCTACTTCTTACGGATCCATTTTTCTGGCACGACCACGAGTAAGGCCGGAAACCACACGACCGTGGAAAGGACCATCCCAAGCATGCCCAGGCTTGCCACGATGCCCAGGCTCTTGAGCCCGTAGAAGTCGGCGAGCAGCATCGGTGCGTATCCGGAGGCATTGACCAAAGACGCCATGACGATGGCGAGACCGGTGTTGGCTAGGATGCGCGGCATCGCGAGCTGCCCTTCTTTCTTATAGCGGTGATACAAGTGCACCGTGTTGTCGATCGCCACCGTGAAGATGCTGGGGATCACGCACATGTTGATGAAGTTCAACTTGACGTCGAGGACGTACATACCACCGATCATGAACGCCATGCCGAAGGTCAGCGGAGTGAAGACGATGAGGGTTTCCTTGATGTTCCGCAGCAGCAAGAACAAAACCCCGAGTGCGACCAAGGTCGCTGCCCAGGCGATGAAGGGCGCATCCGCAAAGACCTGCCGAAAGATGTGCACTGCGATGCGGTTCTCGCTCATCACGCGCGCACGGATGCCCATGCTGGCCGCTTCATCGACCGCCAGCTCCAACTTGTCGACGAAATCGTCCAGCTCTTGCGCGTCATCCACCGAACGTGAAGGAAAGTAGAGCACGAAGGTGCCTTCCTTATCGCGAGGAGTGAATTTTCTCCGTATGGCTTCGGGGATCGTTTCCACGGACAGGGCATCTCCGCTGACCGCTTCCAAAAACTCGTCCAGGCGCGCTTCGTTCTTTTTCCACACGCTGTCTGGGAGTTTCCGGAGGGACTTGGAGATGGAATCCAAAACAGGTTTTCGTTCGGTCCAGTCATCGTGCAGCATGCGACCGAGCGAAAGCGTCGTCTTGATGATCGAGCCCTTGGGGTTTTGATCTTGGGCCTTCAGACGATCAAAAATCGCGTCTACTTTCCGGGCATTTTCCAGGGAATCGACCCAAATGAAGGCGGGCGACAAGGTAGAGCCCATGGCTTCACTGGCGCGGAGCCCCACGGCGTTGGGAGCCGTATCGCCGTGCAGCGCCGTGAAGCTACGCTCTAGGCCCACGCGCGGCAGCGACCAAATGCCGAAGGCGCCCGTGAGCGGTAGGACAACGAGCCCCACCCACAAAAGCCAGCGCGGCGGCAGAAAGCTCGCTTCTTTTTCCTGATTGGACCGGATCACCCATCCGGGTAACGCGCGTTCCGTAATCACGATGAGCGCGGGAAGCAGGGTGTAGGAAAACGCCCAAGAGAGCAAAATGCCGATGCTGGCGATGACCCCAAACTGCCGATACGCGGAGAAACCCGCGAAGACGAGCACGAGGAAGGCCGCGGCGTTGGTGATAGCCCCGGAAAAGGCGCCCGCCATGGTGGCCGGGACGGCTTCGAGCAAGGCCTCTTCGACGGATCTTTTGACGCTGGCTTCGTTGGTGCGCAGCACCAAGTGGATGCCGAATTCCACCCCTAAGCCCAGCAAAATAGCCACCAGCAAACTGGAGATGATGTTCAAATGTCCGATCGTAAAGGCGGCGATACCCAGCGCGCAGCTGATGGCGCCTGCAATCGGCAGCAGGATAAAGAGCGACGCCAAAGGCCGTCTGGTGGCGAACAGGAGAAGCCCGCTGGCGCACAAAAGAGCCACAAGGGAGATGATGCCTAAGTCCTTCTGCACCCCGTCGTTGAACGCCTGAACGAAAACCGCAGGTCCGCCGTAAGCGGATCGAAACGGCTTACCAGAGCTTTTGATGACTGCCTGCGTCGTGCTGTCCACACTGCGGAGCATCTGCTTGACCGCCGGGACGTTCATCGTAGCCAGGGCGGGCTTGGCCAAGATGTAGATTTCCTGACGCTCCTCATTTTCGAGAATTTCCGGCGGGATGGACTTCTCGAAATCGTCGATCATGCGCTCGACCTCGGCGTCATCGTCCTGCTTCGGTTCCGGTTCATCGTCGAGCCCGAGGTCCATGCTGTCCCGGATGCCGGCTTTCACGCGGGCATCGAGGTCATCACGAATCCTGATGAGATCGTCCTTGGGCAAAAGAGCGCCAGCGTTCTTGCGGAAGAAGGAGACCTCGTTCCGAAACTCCGCGTAGTGGATCTCGGGCAGGGCTTCGACCGCGCTGACTACCTTGGGCCCGATCTCCAAGCGTTCGTCCCGCGTACCGCCCCCGATCTCTATCACCAGATAGCCGTCGGTTCCCGCCTTTTGCATGACCCATTTCAGGTCGACGACCTCGGGGGCGTCCTCGGGCAAAAGCTCCATATAATTGAGCCGCAGCTCCAGTTTGCCCGCGCCCCAGAGCCCCAGGGTGAATAAGCAGACAAACAAGCTGCAAACCCACCAGGGGCGCCGCACTGAAAATAGAGTCACCGCATGGGCGAGCCGCTCGAACATGAGAATTTCAGATGGATCCGGAGCCGGCGAAAGCTCGGCTCATGGCGACGTCGTGGCGGCGGCCTGGCTTTCGGTTTCTTCCGCAGAGGCCGTGATGCGCATGCGGTAAAACGAGCGCCAGACGAAGAACAGCATGGCCAGGGAGAAGATGCCGGCGAGGACCACGCGTGTACCGGTATCGAGCCCGATGGCCAGCTCGACGGCAAGCAGGCCAAAGAGCGTGGTGAATTTGATGATGGGGTTCATGGCCACGGACGAGGTGTCCTTGAAGGGATCGCCCACGGTGTCGCCCACGATGACCGCAGCGTGCAGATCCGTACCCTTCTCCTTGAGTTCGACCTCGACGATCTTCTTGGCGTTGTCCCAGGCGCCGCCCGCATTGGCCAGGAACAGGGCCTGAAACAGACCGAATAGCGCCAGCGAGATCAAATAGCCGATGAAGAAGAAGGGGTCGACGCAAGCGAACGCCAGCGTGGCGCAAAAGATCGTCAAAAAGATGTTGACCATGCCTTTTTGTGCGTAGAGCGTGCAGATCTCGACGACCTTCTTGCTGTCCTCGATCGACGCCTTCTCGGCACCGTCGAGCTTCATGTTACGCTTGATGAACTCGACCGCGCTGTAGGCGCCCGCGACGACTGCCTGCGTGGAGGCACCCGTGAACCAATAGATTACGCCGCCGCCCATGATCAGGCCGAGCAAGAACGGAGGATTGAGGATCGAGAGCTGTTCGAGCTTCTCCGTGAGTCCGTTGGTGAGGATCACCACGATCGAAAAGATCATGGTGGTCGATCCGACCACAGCCGTGCCGATCAGCACCGGTTTGGCCGTCGCTTTGAAGGTGTTGCCAGCGCCGTCGTTTTCTTCGAGCAGGTGCTTGGCCTTCTCGAAATCGACCTTGAAGCCGTACTTCTTCTCCAATTCCTCGGCCGCGCCGGGGATCTCCGTAATCGTAGAAAGCTCGAAAACGCTCTGGGCGTTGTCGGTCACTGGACCGTAGGAATCGACGGCAATGGTGACCGGCCCCATGCCGAGGAAGCCGAACGCTACCAGACCGAAGGCGAAGATGGCCGGCGCCAGCATCAGGGCATCGAGACCCATCATGCTGAAGAAGTAAGCGCCTGCCATCAGCACCACGAGCACTACACCCATCCAGAAGCTCGAGAAGTTTCCGGCGGTGAGCCCAGAGAGGATGTTGAGCGAGGGGCCGCCTTCACGCGATGACGTCACGACTTCCAAGACGTGAGCCGACCCGGTCGAGGTAAAAACCTTGATCAGTTCGGGGATGATCGCGCCGGCCAGCGTGCCAATGCTGATGATGGTCGAAAGGACCCACCACAGGCTACCATCGCCGAGATCTGGAATCAGCAGGTAGGAAACGACGAAGGTGAGGCTGATCGAGGTGATCGAGGTGATCCAGACGAGCCAGGTCAAGGGCACCTCGAAGTCCATCTTGTCGGCCTTACCGTAGATCGATTTTTGAATGGCCTCGTTGAAGAAGTAGGAAAAGGCGCTGGCGATGACCATCACGATACGGATGGCGAAAATCCAGACCAACAGCTGAACCTGGACAGCGGCCTCCGTGACGGCGAGCACGATGAAGGAGATCAGCGCCACGCCCGTCACGCCATAAGTCTCGAAGCCGTCCGCGCTGGGTCCGACCGAGTCTCCGGCATTGTCGCCCGTGCAGTCGGCGATCACGCCTGGGTTGCGGGCGTCGTCTTCCTTGACCTTGAAGACGATCTTCATCAGATCCGAGCCGATGTCGGCGATCTTGGTGAAGATGCCGCCAGCAATGCGCAGCGCAGAAGCGCCCAAGGATTCGCCGATGGCGAAACCCACGAAACACGCGCCCGCGTAGTCACCGGGGATGAACAATAGGATGGCGAGCATCAGCGCGAGCTCGACGCTGATCAGCAGCATTCCGATGCTCATCCCGGCCTTGAGCGGGATCGCGTAGACCGGGTATGGCTTGCCTTCGAGGCTGGCAAAGGCGGTGCGTGAGTTGGCGTAGGTGTTGATGCGGATGCCAAACCAGGCAACGCCGTAGCTGCCCGCGATACCGACCAAGCTGGACGCCAGGATAATCAGCACTTTGCCAAGTTCCATGTGCTGGAGCGCAAAAAAGTAGATGAAGATGATCGAGCCGATCAGAAGCTCCAGGATAAGAATGAATTTGCCCTGCTGGATGAGGTACGTCTTGCAAGTCTCCCAGATGATCTGCGAGATCTCCGCCATGGACTTGTGCGTGGGCAAGTTCTTGATCTGATTCAATACCACGAGGCCAAAGGCGATACCGAGCGCGCACACGAGCAGACCGAGCATCAACAGTTGATTGCCTGGCATGCCCAGCATCTCCGTCGTGCTGAGATCGGGAAGAACAAGGCTCGCCTCGCCTCCACCTTTGTGCGGAGTCTCCTGAGCTTGGGCAGTCGCGGGAAGGATGAACGAAAAGCACGCGATGAGCGTGGCGACAATTGCCGAGATGGTAGAGGAAAGATGGTCCAAGAACTTGCTCCTTAGATGGCGCGATCGCTGTTGTGATATGGGCAACCGCTGTGGTCACATGTAAGTCATGTTAGGTCTCGGATACTTTGAGGAAGTGCTCGTGCCTCCGAGGTGGTGGTGCTGCTCCCAACGCAGCGCCCGGGGCGATTGCTAGCACGGGCCTCGGGTATCACCCAAGTCCTGATTTTTCCGCGCCTGTAGCGCGTCAGAGAAGGCAAAACCAAGTGGCTCGGCGGTTCCCTCCCGGCACGCCCAGGGCGAATTCTTGGCGCACCCCGTAGGATTGACTGCGGCTACGCCGCTCCCCGCTGCGCGGGGCCGTCTCTCTCACTGGACTCCCTCCACTTCGTGGACTCCGTCCAGTTCGAGTCAAACCTACGCGGTAACCTATGAACACTACGGGGTGCGCAAGAAAAAGCCGGCCCGAAGACCGGCTTTTTCTTGCGCACCCCGTAGGATTCGAACCTACGACCTACGGATTAGAAGTCCGTTGC
>CAYMQT010000090.1:8896-19780 GCA_964392575.1 uncultured Polyangiaceae bacterium | reverse complement strand
GGGGGGTCCATCGCCGCAGCCCTCAGGGGCTGGAGCGCCGGAGCCGCCTAGGCGCTCCTCCGCCGAGGTGCCGTCCGCGCTCGCAAGGAAGGATTTGCGGCTCGCTCCAAGGACCAAAGGGGCTTCGAGGGTGTCAAATTCTTCGAGGCGGCGCATGATCTCATGACTGTGCTTGGCGTTTTTATGAAACCCAAGACCCGGATCAAACCAAATGCGGTGTCGCGGCATTCCTACCGAAGTCGCCCGCTCACGCGCTTCACACCATTCCGCTCGCACTTCGGTAACTACGTCTGAGTAAGTCTTGGGATCGCAGTCGGAGAAGCCGCGCATCGTTTCCATGCTCCCGCGACTGTGCATGATGATGAGATCTGCTGAGTATCGAGCGGCGACGCGCGCGAGGTTTGGATCCTTGAGGCACGAAACGTCGTTGACGATCTGAGCTCCTGCGCGAAGAGCTGCCTCTGCGACCTCGGGTGAGGTCGTGTCGATGGAGACGCACGCTCCTTTCTTTTTCGCGTAAGTCACCGCGAAAAGCGAGCGGCTGATCTGAATTTCGGCAGGAACGGGCGGAGCTCCTGGCCGTGTCGACTCCGGACCGATGTCGATGATGGCCGCGCCTTCGTGGAGCAGACGATCAATCTGCGCCTCGATCTTCGCAGCGTCGACGTATCGACCACCGTCATAAAACGAGTCAGGGGTGGTGTTCAGCACCCCCATCAATGCACACCCACGCGCGGCGCAAGCGGCACCCACGACCTCCATCAAGGATCCCACGACAACTTTTGGGCTAGCAAGCGAGCCCTCGCTCGGCAACAATCTCTACTGTTTTCGCGACTTTAGTTTGTGGTGCCCCACAGTGCCCCCCACACTCCCCCCACAACTTGGCCGACCCCTCTCTGGTCCGATACCTTCGGCGACGTGGGTGAACGAGCCAATCTTCCTCGCCGTCGCCGGGCCACCTCCCTCGATCGCGGGAAAATCGCGGCGGTCGGAGCGACCGTCCTGTGCCTCTTTTTCCGGCTTTCTGAGGTAAATCCAGAGCTCTCCTGGACTCACAGGAGCGCGCTCGGGTTGGCGATCCGCTTCGAAGCGCTCGGACAGATCGGGAGCTGGATGGTCGAGTGGGGTTTGGTGTTTGGGGTCCTTCTCGGTTACCAGGCCGCTTTGGCTCGTTTCGAGGTGTCACGACTGCGTCTGGCCCGACCGCTTTTTGGGGTGGTGAGCGCGGTCGTCCTCGTTGCCATGGGCGCTTCTGTCGCGTCTGGACTGAACGTCCCAGCAGTGTTTGTTCCTACTGCTTTGGGCGCCCTGTGGGTGAGCGCCTCCTTCGGGATGGGAGCGGGCTTGGTGACCGCCCTGGTGAGCGCGGTTTTTTGTGCTCTCTCCGGCGTGGATCAGGCCATCACGGCGCCCTTGCTCGTGAGGGTCGTTGCGCTCGTCCTCATCTGTCGGGTGGAGCGAGGGGCGAATGAGTCTCTGCGCGCGGGGGTGCTTGCAGGGCTCATTTCCGCTTCGGTCCTCATTTCTGTTTCTCTGGGTGACGAACAACCTTGGCCGGACCTTTTGTTTTCCGCCTCGCTCCACGCTGCGGGAGGCGCCCTAGAAGGGGCGCTCCTTGCGCTGACGCGCGGGTTTGGGGAAAGACTTCTCGGTCACGTCTCGCGCGAACGGTTGGTGGCGCTCCTCGATCTCTCACAGCCGCTCCTCAAGAGGATGATTGAGCGGGCGCCCGGGAGTTTTGAGCATTCGCGGGCCATGGCCAACCTCGCGGAACAGGCCGCGAGCGCCATCGGTGCTGATGCGCTTTTGACCCGAGTGGGCGCGTACTACCACGACCTCGGCAAGAGTGTTGCTCCCAAGTTCTTCGTTGAAAACCTCGCTCACGGTGAACGCTCGGCGCACGATGAACTCACCCCTTTAGAGAGCGCGGCTCACATCTTGAAACACGTGGAGCAGGGTGTTGCGATTCTGCGCGATGGCGGGATCCCAGAACCCGTCGTAGAGTTTGCGTACACTCATCATGGCACTCAGGTCGTGGAATATTTCCTCAACAAGGAGCGCGCGCGTTGTGAAGCGACGAGAGAGTCCGTGAAGGAGGCGGACTTCAGGTACCCGGGGATGAAGCCTACGACGCGCGAAACGGCCATTTTGATGGTCGTGGACTCCATCGAAGCCGCCTCGCGCACGCTCGATAACCCTGATCGGGCGTGCCTGGAGCAGATGGTCCGTCGCATTGTCTTTACGAAACTAGCGAGTGAGCAGCTCGACGAATCTGGCTTGACGATGAAAGAACTGCGCGTGGTGTGCGCCCGCGTGGTGGAAACTCTCGTGCACATGAATCACCACCGCATCAAGTATCCGTGGCAGATGGAGCGCGCGCGACAGTTTGGGCTGGGTGCGGACGAACTTTCGAGTGTCGAGAAGATGGGACCGTACCCGAGGGCGGTGGCGGGAGCGTGAACCCGGGCCCGCCCTTTCCCAGCGAATCCTTCGTCCGAGCGCTCTTTGACGGGCGTATCGACTATTCACCCCTGGTGCCTTTCCCCGATCTCAGTCATGGCCGGGTGCAGCAGGTCAGCGAACTGCTCTCCCGCCTGAGGCTGTCTCCCCATGCCTCCATCGGCATGGAGCAGCTTCAGAACTGGGACATTCTTCAGAAGCAGAACGCCTGGTCGACGCCCGTCTTGACCCGCGTCATCCGCCAGCTGGGCGGGACGGACGTGTCGGCTGCTCTGTGCGCCATTGCTCATCTCGCCTTGGGCGTGCGGTTGATCCGCAGCTTTGGGAGCCCGGCTCAGCAGGCAGAGTATGAAGAGAACTCGGAACCTTTGTGCGCTTTCGCCCTCACGGAGGAGACCCCTGGAAGCGACGTCAGTCGCATTCAGACTTATGCCGAACCGAGAGGAGACGGCTTCGTTCTCTCAGGAACCAAACACTGGGTCACCAACGGCGAATGGGCGACCCATTTCATCGTGGTCGCGCGGACGGCGCCCTCGTTTGCGTCCGACAAGCCCAAGCTCACATGCTTCTTGGTGAAACGAAGTTCACACATTCACGTCGTTCCGGTGAACACGGACGTGCTTCCAGGCGCGGGCCTCGCACGTGTCACCTTTGAAAATGTCCCTTTGACCCGACAGGACATTCTGGGCTCTCTGGGAAAGGGGTTTCGGGTGGTCATCTCTGGCCTCTCGGAAGCGCGGCTCTTTGTCGGCGCGGCCGTACTCGGAGCATGCATCACCGCCTACAATGACACGCTGAAAAGGGTGAGCGGGCGCCGGGCTTTTGGGCGTCCCGTCGGGAAGTTTCCGTCCGTGCAGTATCGTGTGGCGGGGATGCTTGCGGAGATCTTGGCGATGGAAAGTCTCGTGCATGGAGTGGCCGCGTTCGCGGAGCCCGGGACTCATCTGGATCCCGTCGAGCGCGGAGTCGTCCGACTGTCCGTTGCGCGCGGAGCGGCAAGGGTTTTGGAGGCCGCGCGTGAATTGCACGGTTCGGCCGCTTTCACCGGTGACGTTTCCGCTTCGCGTCATACTCAGGCGGCGCGGGCGTTGACCCTTCTGGACGGATCAGACTTGGCACTCGAATCCTACGTCGCTCTGGAGGGCACCAGGCAGGTGCGCCATCGGCTGCAACGCCTGTCTCCTCAGAGTGACGTGCTCACTCGGGCGGACGCGGCGCTCGGTCTCATCGCACGCTTGGCCAAGCAGAAATTACGTTCAAAGAAAGGAGCGGATCCGGCGGGTTTGTCCCTAGGAAAGCTTCATCAATTCGCTGAAACTCTCGGACGCTTGCTGGAAGAGGCTCTGATCAAACATGGCGTAGAACTGATCGAAAAACAGCACCTTCACAGTCGTGTGGCGCAAGCTGTCGTGGAACTCTCGACTTGGTCCGCCCTGGCAGCGCGGGTGGAAACGTCACTGGAAAAGGCAGGACCCGTCGGTAGCAAGCGAATGATTGACAGTGCGAGAGTCTGGATCCGAGGCTCCGAAGGTCGGCTCACGCGCTTGCTTTCCGGAATAGAATCCAGTGACGACGCCCTCCGTGACGCCATCGCGACGCGAGCCTATACGGATGCGTCGTATCCGTTCGATATATTTTAGGCTCATTTATCGTTACTTAAGCGCTTAAGTTATTGGTAGCGCTAGGCCGCTTTGACCCCCACGATCCAGCCGAGGCGGCCCCACAGGGCAAACCATGCAAACAGCTCCCGGTCGAGAAGGGCCTCTGCGTCAGAGTGATTCTCGCAGATGAGCGTGCAAGCCTCGCCCAGAGTTTTTCCGCCAGCAAACTGCTGAAGCAAGAGGAAAGCGATGTCGGAAACCGGCTTGTCCCAAAGCTGCCTGTCGCGACGGTAGATGACGAGATTTTGGGGATGTACGGACGGTGAAAGAGCTTCGCGCGTTGGAGAGTCATTTTTGAGGGCTCTGCGGAGTTCCGCCACCGGGTAGCGCACGCGCAGCAGAGTGAGCGAATGAGAAAGCTCAAAGCTGGCGCTTTCCCAGGCTTCTTCGGGGATCTGCGCAAGCGCTGCTTGCGACAGCTCTGGATCGTCCACAGCATCAAAGGCCGAAAGATAAGCGCACTCTAGGCGTGCCATGTCCAAAAGGAGATCGCGATCCGGAAGGTCGGGCAGGGTTTTTAGGTGCTCCGGCATTTGGAGGGGGAGATCGCGCAGAGCAAACACGTCGCCGCCGCGTTGATTCAGATAGCTCTCGCAGATCGGTTCCCAGCGACTTTGACCGAGCAGCGCCGTGAGCCCCGGGAAGTCTTCCACCAGCAGACTGGTGTGGCGCAGCCAAAATTGACGACGATAGATGTCGATCTGCTCGGCAGGAGTGAGGCGGTCGTTGCCTGTAAAATGAAGGGCCGCCGCTTCCCGCATCTCTTTTGATCGGGTGAGTCCACGGGGACTGCGAAGGATTTCACACATCCACGTTTGCAGCTCGCTCAAGGCAGCGTCTTTTGGGGGGATGCGTCCTGACTTCATCCTTCCGCCTCGCGTTCGGCTAGAAGCGGGTCGAAAGACGGCGCCTCTTTCCAGCCGGACATCGAGTCGGCCGGGCCGCCCTGAGCCCAGCCCGTTTGCGGTTTTTGAGGTGCGGAGGTGTTCTTTCGAAGGATTTGTCCGCCTTCGAGGGCAGGGCAGCCCGACCGTAGCCCCTCTTCTCGTACGCGAGCCACCCGCTCCACTTCCTGAGCCAGTACCCCGTACTCCGGAATTTCGTCATCCCATTCGAGAAGCGTGGAGATCGCTCCAGACAGGCGAATCGTTTCCCGATACAGGTCGAGCACCGGATCGATCAAGGGACCGACATGGGTATCGATGATGTATTTTCCGAAATTTGTATGACCTGCGACATGGATTTGCAAAATGCGCTCGTGCGGGACGCTTTTGATGAACGTGAGCGGATCGAAGCCGTGATTGTAGGCAGAGACGTACACGTTGTTGACGTCAAACATCAGCCCGCAGTCTGCCCGCTCGACGACTTCCGACACAAATTCCCATTCGCTCATGCTGCTCCGCGTATAGGTCAGGTAGCTTGAGGTGTTTTCGAGTCCGAAGGGGACTTCCAGGTAATCCTGGATCTCACGCGCGCGCTCTGCGACTCGCTCGACGGCTTCTCCTGTATAAGGAAGCGGCAACAGATCGTGCAGGTGAGCACCCCCTGCGCCGCAGAAGCAGAAATGGTCACTCACCCAAGCGGGTTTGACCTTCCGCACCAAGTCCCGAAGCTGCTTGAGATACTCGCGTGACGGAGCCTCCGGTGCCCCGATGGAAAGGGAGACTCCGTGCAGGATCAGCGGATAGCGCTCGGCGAAACGCTCAAGGTAATAAAGCGGCTTTCCCCCCCGCGCGAAGAAATTTTCACTGATCACCTCAAAGAAGCCCATCTCAGGCTCTTCTCGCAAGATGTGCGCGTAGTGGGAAATACGGAGCCCGGCACCAACTCCAAGATCTGGAACGCTCAGGTGAGGGGGGCGCTTCACGCCTTGATGGTTGTCATTTGAAACTCGCTTACGCAACGGGCATCGGCGGGCTACGCTGAGGGAACATGAACGAGCGGCCGCCCTTGCCTGTTTCGCCCCCGAGCGCCTTTGAAAATCGCCGTGCACGGCTTGCCGGGGGATTGCATACGGCATCCTTTCTGGATGCGGTGCGAGAAAGCTCCGGCAGTTCTGGCGCCCCCGCCCCTGCTCCGGATCCCTGTTTTGTGCTGTCGTCTGGCTGGGCGCGGCCGCGCAACTTTGCACACAATACGTACCCCTTCCGCGCCGAGAGTCATTTTCTGTACCTCGTCGGTAGACAAATCGAGGGAGCGCTCCTCGTGTTTGAATCAGGCAGCTACACTCTGTACTTGGAGCCGCCTGATCCAGATCTAGAACTTTGGCATGGAAAGGCCCCGACTTTGGCCGAGCTGGAAGCGGATCTTTCACTCCGCGTGCGCCCCCTCGCAGAGCTTGGCCGCTTGCACTTTCCTTCGGTTCTTCCGCCCCAGGACGAGGAAACCGCAGGCTGGCTCACGGAGCTCTTTTCGAGGCCCGTGACGGCTCAAGGGGGAGGACAGCTCTCGGGAGCGGATGCCGCTCTGGCCGATCTGATGGTGGAGCAGCGTCTCGTGCATGACGCGGCAGCGCTCGTGCAAATGCGCGCTGCCGGTTCAGCTACGGCGGCGGCTCACCTTTCGGGGATGGCCGTCACTCGGCGTGCGCGTTTCGCAAGGGAGGTGCGCGGAGCGATGGAGGGGGAACTCACCGCGCGCGGACTCTGCCCTGCCTATACGTCGATCGTCACGGTGTACGGGGAGGTTTTGCACGCTCCTCAGAGTACCGAGGCCCTCAGCCCTTTAGATCTACTTCTGTGCGACGTCGGCGGCGAGACTCCGGAAGGCTTTGCGGCCGACGTCACCCGTACCTGGCCCGTCTCCGGACGCTTCACCCGGACTCAAGAAGAACTCTATCAGCTCGTTCTTTCCGTACAGAAAACGGCGATCAGTCGCGTCAAGCCCGGCGTCAGATTTTCGCATCTTCACATGAATGCCGTGCGGGAGATGGCCGCGGGGCTATCGGATTTGGGGATCCTTCGGGGGAGTTCGGACGAGCTTTTTGAATCCGGTGCAGCCGCGCTCTTCTTTCCTCATGGTCTCGGACATCTGCTCGGCCTCGACGTTCACGATATGGAAGATCTCGGTGATCGGGCGGGGTACGACGAGATTTCTCGGCGTAAAGAACACCCGGCGCTCTGTCATCTGAGACTCGATCGCGAACTCCGCGAGAACATGGTCGTCACCATAGAGCCTGGATTTTACCGGATCCCGAGCTTGCTTTCGCGCGCGCGCGCGGACCTTCGCCTCGCGCATCTGGTCGACTTTGAAGTTCTCAGTCAGTTTTCGGACGTGCGAGGGATCCGCATCGAGGATGATGTCCTCGTCACCCGGGAGGGGGCGGAGGTGCTGAGTGGAGAAGTTCCCAAGGAGACGGAGGATCTGCTCAGCTGCCTGGGGGGCTAGGCAAGGCTAGTTCTTCTTGTCTGGCGTAACCTTCTTGAAGCGCAGGGTCATGCGGTCGCTCTCGCCGATCTCTGCGTACTTCGCCCGGTCTTTTTCGCCGAGGCGGAAGGAGGGAGGCAGGGCCCATACGCCCTCCGGGTAGTCCTTCGTGTCCTTCTCGTTCTTGTTGATCTCGGACTTCGCTTCAAGCTTGAAGCCGTGGGCTTCGACCTGTGAAATGAGCCACGCCTCGGGCACGTAACCTTTCGGCGCCGTCTGTATGGGGTCAGCACCTTCCGGGGCCCGGTGCTGGACGATGCCCAAGATCCCGTCCGGCTTGAGCGCAGCATGCAGAGCGTCAAGCCATGCGTCCACTTTTCCCTGCATGACCCAGCCATGAAACCCGCGAATGACGAGCGCCATGTCGAGGGGTTGTTCCAGCGTCAGGGCGGGGTTTTCAGGGTCAAAAACCAGGGGTTTGACCTTGCCATAAACCTCTTTCGACTTGCCCAAGAACAGACTCAGGCGCTCTGCGTAAAAGGTCTGACGACTTTCTTTGGGGCCGTTTGGATCCGCCGTTGTGACGAAGAGCTCTCCTTGAGAAGCGAGAGTGGGCGCCAATACTTCCGTGTACCAGCCTTCGCCCGGACCGTACTCCAGGACACGCATCTTCGGGGTGAGGCCAAAAAAGCTGAGCGTCTCTAGAGGGTGCCGTGCGGCATCGCGCTCTTTGCTTTGAGGCAATC
The DNA here is from genome assembly GCA_964392575.1 of uncultured Polyangiaceae bacterium. Classification (GTDB taxonomy): domain Bacteria; phylum Myxococcota_A; class Polyangia; order Polyangiales; family Polyangiaceae; genus NIC37A-2. Next base: position 11,547 of record CAYMQT010000090.1, on the reverse strand, counting down.
GGTGTTCACCCGCAAGGGCAGCGGTGACGGCCGCTTTCAGATCGGAGTACTTTGCTTCAGCCAAGGCCTTGGACTTTTCCCGTAGCTCTGGCGTCCAGCGCCGCATCTCGATCTGCGCATGACCCTGCATCTGTGCTCGATCTTCGGCCAGTTTCTCGGCGGCCTTTTCCGCTGCCAGTTCTTCTTCGGTGGGTTCCGCCTCTGCTTCTTCTTCGGCAGCGGGCGCTGCCGCGGGAGGTTCCGGCGGGGCAGAGGCGGGAGGCGTGGTGCCTCCACAAGAAACGAGGCTGAAGGCGAGGGACGATGAGATGAGTCGTGCTTTCATGACAGAGACCCATAACATGATCGGTGCGCTGACGGAGCACAAGGGGGCTTCTTCCGTCCAATTCATTCAAAAAACGGGCTATTCTCTCGAAAATACTCTTTTTTCTGCGCTTGCTTTTCTGCTCGCGCGATAGCTACCGTCAGCGTGTGGATTCTGGGGTTCGTTTTCGCGGCAGCAGTGCTTCTGTTCGCAGCCGCAAGGGCAAGCGTGGGCGATTCGTCTGGGCGCTGGGTGTCCTTTTGGTCCTCATCCTCGCGTTTGGTGCCTTCACCTTCTTCGACAAGAAGCGCGAGCGTGAGGGAGAGTGGAAGACCGTGCAGACGGATAGCGGTCGCGTGTCCTTTGCGGTTCCGCCGGCTTGGATCCCTCCCGACCGCACCGGCATCGAGTTTGCTCTTCAGGGACCCCGAGGACAGACCGTGTCTCTCAACGTGATCCCGCTTTCCATCGCCATCAGTCATCTTTCGGTGAGAGAGATTGCGGAGCAAGCGCAGAGGCAAATGAGCAGGAAAATGAAGGCCGAGATGGGGGACATCGAGCCCGGAGAATACCTGGGCAAGGAAGGGGTCGGTTTCTCCTATTCGACCAAGGCGGAGGGGCAATCCCTGCGCGGGCAAGTGGGGGTCGTCGCGGCGAACGCTCGCTTTTATGTCATCAGTTTTGCAGGACGTGCGGCCGCTTGGGAACACGACGGGAGGATTTTTTCGCGCATACGACGCGAGAGTAAGATAAAGGAGACCGACCCTTCTTCTGTCAGGTGAGCGGCGGTCTTCCGTCAGGTGAGCGGCGGTTCGGACGTGGGCGGTGGTTCGGGTGCAGGTGGACCGCGGAACGGAAACACGAGCTGCCCGAGGTACGTGCTCGGCACGTAGTCGCCGACAACGCCATACGCGTTGGGCCATTTTTTGTGAGAAGCGACGGCCGTGCCGAACAAGTGATCGAGGAAGGCAAAGTGCGCCGCGTAGTTCTTGTCGATGGCCTCGTCGTCTCGAGAATGATGAAAGTGGTGGAAGTTGGGTGTCACGATGACGTACGAGAGCGGCCCCAGGCGAACGCTCACATTCGCGTGATTGAACACAGCCTGAAAACCCACGACGATCACGTAGGCGTCGATCACGCGCGCAGAAAATCCCAAAGCAAAAACCGGCAAGAGGACAAAAATGCGCGTTAGAAAGAGTTCGATGGGGTGCAGACGAGAGCCCGCGATCCAGTCCATTTGCGGCGCGCTGTGATGGACAGCGTGGAGCCGCCAAAGGATCGGGATTTCATGATAGGCGCGATGGGTCCAGTACTGAGCCAGATCAGCCACCAGGAGGCAAAGCAAAAGCGCGGGCCAGAAGGGCATTTTTGCGATGAAGCTTGGAAGATGCGTGCCGTGCACCACGGCTAAGACTCCGCGCGATCCGTGATTCACCAGAATGATCCCGACGCCGATGAGCAGATGATTGACGACGAAGTGTTTGAGATCCGTTTGCCACTGAGCACGAAAGACGGGTTGGTCTTTTCGATGAGCAAAGCACTTTTCGATGAAGACGAAGACCAGGGCCGAGCCGAGTAAGTCAAGGACGAGCCAATCGACGCCCAGATAAGGAGTCTGGGAAGGAAAATCTCCGACCTCTACCCCGGGTCCACCCAGGGCGAGGGCGAGCGCGACCGCCGCAAAGGCCCAGCTGGAAAGCCAGCGCTTGCGGTTCAAAAGAACGTTGAACAGAGAGAGCCCGCCGCTCAGGATCAGAGCCGCGGCCAGCACGTAGCGCAGCTGATCCGGATCGTAGTTCTTCCTCAACTCTGGGGTCGTGAGGTACGCGGGGAAGCGGTAGGCGAGGACGGCGAGGATACTGAGTCCGCCGAGGGTAAGCGCCACGATCCCACTGAGCAGGCCTTTGTCTTCAGTCAGGGAACCAGAGGAACTCGCCAGGTCGACGAGCTTTTGTACCGGACCGTCGGAAGAAGGCTTCTGGGTCACGGTAAAAGCCTATCCCTCGGGGAGAAGGACAGGAAGGTGTCGCTTCCGCCGTGACGGACGCCCCACAAAAGAGCGAGGCGCGCCGGAGAGATCTCCACCGCGCCTGGCCACCCCGGTTGTTCGTGGTTTTGGGGCTGTGCGAAACGAGGAGGCTGTTCCCGAATGGCCTCGCCGAACCGGTCTCATTTCTAGGTCAGCGAAAATGAAAACGCAAGTCAAATTCAATAAAAAGAGATCCACCGAGGGCAGAAACGCGCAAAAAATAAGCAATGAGTCGCCGCACCCTTCCGCACAACCAAGCCGTTCGGGAAGAAAGGCATCAAGAAGCCACCTCGCAGTAAGAACAGCCCAAGCTACGCG
>CAYMQT010000090.1:0-8886 GCA_964392575.1 uncultured Polyangiaceae bacterium | reverse complement strand
CGAGGGGGCCTCTGCCCCCTTAAAAGAATCCAACCTCTTGCAGCATCTCTTCCGCGGATTCCACGCGTACGATCCATTCCTCGTCCACCGAACAGACAAGCTCGATGAGCTCTTCGACGGGGGCCCCAGCAAGGAGCATTTCCCTCGCCTTTGGCGTTCCCGTCAAAAGATCGAAGGCAGGGTGCTCGGATTCGAATTCGTAGACGCGATCGAGAAGTTGAAAGTCCTTGGGAGCGAGGCGTTGAGCGGCCGATAAGATCCGTAGGTAGCTCTCGACCGGCCGAAAGCGCTCCTCATTCGCCACGTGCAACATCAACCCGCCGCAAACGTGTCCTTGGTGTTTGTCAAAGGAAGGCTTGAAACGGGTCGGCCTGAGCCATGCTCCGCTGAGCTCACCCACCTCTTTGACGAAGGCCTCCGCATCGAGATAAGGCGCCCCTACGAGCTGAAAAGGGGTCGTCGTCCCGCGCCCTTCGGAGAGGTTGGTGCCTTCGAGCAAACATCCACCCGGGTAAACAAGGGCCGTTTCTCCCGTCGGCATGTTGGGGGAAGGGGGCACAAATGGACGCGCAAAAGCCCGAAATGTGCGGTGTCTCTCCCATCCTTCAGAGGGAACGACGGACAGCACCCCGTCTGGGCCGAGCGGGTGATCTTCGCCGTTCAGCACGCTGACGATCACCTCCGCCAGAGTCATACAATGGCGGATGGGCACGGACTCGAGCCCGACGAAAGAGCAAAGGTTCGCATCTTGCGGCCTGCCCTCCAAGTGTTCGGGGTTTCCGCTCAGGGGATTGGGTCGGTCGAGAACCATCGTGTGAACGCCGGCCCGTGCTGCTGCCCGGGCAGCCAGAAGGGCTGTCCACACGTAGGTGTAATAGCGGCTGCCCACATCCACGAGATCGATGACCAAGACGTCGAGATCGGAAAGGTCGTCGGCGCTGGGAGTGAGCGATTCTTTATCTTTTCCGTAGAGACTGACGAGCCGCGCGGGTCCAACGTTCGCGTCATCTTTTCCGACGGGTTCTTCTGCTTGAGCGACCCCATCCATCCCGTGTTCTGGGGAAAAGACGACGGTGACCTTGATGTCGAGATCCAAAAGGCGGGTCAGGCTCGTGACTCCGTTCTTGTCGACGGCGGGACCGTGGGTCAAAAGGCCAACCCTACTTTCGGTGAGTCGGGTCCTGGCCTTGTTGTTGCGGCCACGGCTGAGCATATCGAGTCCTACGAGCATGTTGCGGAGGCTAGGTCAGCCTAGGGGGCCAGGGAAGGCGGAAGAAAACATTGATATTTTAAGCAGTTATGAGAACGGGCTGCAAATGATGCAGTTCTTTTGATTTTAGAAGCGCTACTTTTTGCGTACCCTCTTCGGATGAGGAAGCAGCAATCGGAATGAGGAGGCAGCCATGCGACGTGTACTAGTCGTCGATGACGAGGAGAATCTGCGCTTGGTGCTCAGGACCTTTTTGCGTCGTCACGAGTACGAAGTCGAGGTCGCAGAGGACGGTGAAGAAGCGCTGCCGATGATTGACGGATTTGGTCCGGATTTCGTCATCACCGACGTCCGCATGCCGCGCATGGGAGGCATGGATCTCCTGGCGGCCCTCGAAGCCAAGGGGAGTGATGCCACTGTGATCGTGATGAGCGCCTACGGCAATCACGATGTGGCCCTCGAAGCAATTCAAGCGGGCGCGTACGACTACGTTTCCAAACCGTTCAAGCCGGAAGAACTCCTTTTGTGTCTGAGGAAAGCCGAGGAACGCGAGGCCCTTCGTAGGGAGAATCGTGCGCTCAAAAAAGAGATCCAACAAGGCGCGACCTTTGAAAATATTCTCGCCCGTGCTCCTCAGATGGAGGCCATCTTCAAGACCATCGCCAAGGTCTCTGATTTCAAGACGACGGTCCTCATTACCGGAGAGAGCGGCGTCGGCAAGGAGTTGGTCGCTAAGGCGATCCACGCGAGAAGCCCACGAAAAGGCGGACCTTTTGTCGCCATCAACTGCGGAGCGATCCCGGAAAATCTCCTGGAAAGTGAGCTATTTGGGCACAAGCGGGGGGCTTTCACCGATGCAGTCACGGATCGACGGGGACTGTTTGAGACCGCGGATGGCGGGACGTTGTTCTTGGACGAAATTGCAGAACTACCGCTCAGTCTGCAAGTGAAACTCTTGCGGGTGCTTGAAGATGGAAAGATCAGACGACTGGGAGATTCTGCTGACGTGAGTGTAGACGTGCGCATTCTCGCGGCGACTCACCGCGACTTGACCGCGGAAGCGAAGGCGGGACGCTTTCGAGAGGATCTGTTCTATCGGCTGAACGTTCTTCACATTCAGATCCCACCTCTCAGGGAGCGCAAGGAGGACATCCCGCTTTTGATGGATCACTTCATCATGCGCAACAACGCTCGGCTCGGGACCACCCTCCAGGGAGTGGACACGGAGGCGCGGAGACTCCTCTATGAGTATGCGTGGCCCGGAAACATCCGTGAGCTGGAAAACACCATCGAGCGCGCGATGGTTCTCGCGGAAGGTGCGGTCATCACCTCCGTAGATCTCCCCGAACGTGTGAGGGACGTCCGGGACCCCATCAAGCTCCATCTGGCGAGCGGGGAACTCAGCGTCAAGAAAACCAGTCGCTTCGTGGAAGAAGTCCTCATCCGTCGCGCCTTGAAGAAAACCAAGGGCAACCGGACGAGGGCGGCGGAACTTCTTGAAATGAGCCACCGCGCCCTCCTCTATAAGATCAAAGACTACGGACTCACGGACGTCTAGGGCGGAAAAATCTGCTCAAGAGAGGGTCGATATGGGGAGGCGAGAGGATTACACTTCGTCCCTATGAAGAAGTTCCTATTCATTGTGGGCGGGGCGGTTTCCTTGATGGCGTGCGGTGGCGCGTCCGGTAGCTCCAAAATCATGACTTCCGAGGAGCGCCTGGAAGCTCAGCTTGCCGAGGCGGAAGCGCAGCGTGAACTGGAAGATTCAAACCGGGACCGCTACGACGAGTCGTCAACCACGGATGAAGAGCAGTCCAAGTTTGACGAGGATGCCGCGACGCACGAAATGAAGCGCGCGGCTCTCAACGCCGTCGATTGCCCCAATACGTTCGAGAAATCGCAACTGGGTGATTATGCCCCTGGTAAGGCGACGGTGACACTCACTTTCGAGAACAACGGAGGCGTGAGGGAGGTTTCCGTCAGCTCTCCCTACTCTGGGACTCCGGTTGGCGACTGCATCCAGAGGGCGATGGGCACCGTTCACGTAGAGCTTTTCAGCGGACCCGAGGTGATCAAAACCTGGGAACTAGATCTCCCGGAACCCAAAAAGCCCGAACCCGCCAAGAAGAAATAAGCTTCTCACAAACGCACCCCAGCAAGAACAGCCCAAGCACACCAGCCCCAAGGGCGAGGTGTGCAGCAGTCACCGCCCAAGTGCCGCGGCCCAAGCACACCAGCCCAAGGGCGAAGTGTGCAGCAGTCACCGCCCAAGTGCCGCGGCCCAAGCACACCAGCCCCAAGGGCGAAGTGTGCAGCAGTCACCGCCCAAGTGTCGCGGCCCAAGCACACCAGCCCAAAGGGCGAGGTGTGCAGCAGTCACCTCACTGTCCACAGCGGCCACCCCGAAGCAAGAACAGCCCAAGCTACGCGAGGTCGCAAAGCGAGCGAGGAGTAGCGCGGCGCGGAAAACCGCCGGCGACTAAGTAGGAGCCGCCGGATTTTCCGGCGGAACGTAGGGAGGAGGAGTCGCGCTGCAGTTGAAGTGAACCGCAGTACTTGCGACGACGGAGGGAGCGCTGCTCCCTCAAAAGAGGTGTGCGGGGTCCGCCCCCCTACAAGATCAGAGCAGCCACAACGTCGATACCACGACGAGCGCTAGGACGACGGAGGTCGCGTAACCTAGGGGAGCCAAAAGCGGTCGGTGCGCCCGGCGTTCTCCTCTGAGTTCGATCGAGGCAAAGCCGCTCGGGACACCCGGGGGGCGCCCGCCGAGCGCTCGGGAGGCGGCTTCAATCGCGGGGTCCATCGGATCACCAAGTCGCATGGACCCGTGCTTTTCGCATCCATCTCACAGCCTGTCCAGGGCGCGCGTGCCGCATCGGAATGCGCGACAGTCTGGCTGCAATTTCCTTGCGCAGGTCTTCCTCGCAGGTTTTTCCTCGCGAGTTTTTCCTCGCGAGTCTTTTCGCGCGGGTCAGGTTGTCCTCAGTTCGCTTTTTTACCCTGGGAGTGCCACCACTCTCGAAAGGCCGCTTGGCTGGTGCGGCGCTCTGAGTCGGCTTGATCCTCTTGAAAGCCAAAATCGTTGCCCGCCATCGCACGCAGCTCGTCGGCAGCTGCTTTTCGGATGTCGCGGTCCTCATGATTGAGACTCGCAATCAACCATTCTGCTCGGTCTTCGTCGCGGTGGTCCTGCCAAAACTTCTGCCAAGCAGCATCGTCTTCGCCGAAATTTTGACGAGTCAGGACGGAAAGCGCCCAGCGAACACCTCGTAGAAGCGCCCGATCTTCTTCCTCCAGGAGTTGAAGAAGGGTCGGGATGGATTCGTGTTCGCGGATGTCTGCGAGGGCCTCGACCGCGGAGCATCGCGCCTCGGACGGGAGCTTGCGGTCGCGGCAGAGAGCTTCGATGTGACTGCGCAGTGTTCGGCGAGTCATCACGTCGCGGCCTGCGCGTCGGGCCGAGCTCAGGGCGGCGCGCCGTACCTGCGGTGCGTCATCGAGAAGGCGCCCAGCGATGGCTTTGGCCGCCTCTTTCCCCGGAAGCTCGCCTAGAACGAACGTGGCCCAGCGGCGCACATGAGGGTCGCCGTCTGCCGTGCGTACGGTCAAAAAGGGAATGGCGATGCTCCCCATTGCCACGAGTGCCCGCAGAACGGGCCCGCAGTCGGAAGCCTTTTCTTGAGGAGCTGTGGGCTCGGTAACGGGTCCGGGGAACTCGGCGATGAGGGCACCGACAGCCGTTTCTCCACCGGCCGTCAGCGCATCCATCATACTCTCTTCCCCAGCGATCAGTCGGTGGACCATCTCGGTGTAGTTGCGTGTCTTGGGCGGCCGGTTCGCGGCCCCTTCGACTTTGCGAACGACAGGTGCGGGCGGGCTTTCCCATCCGGACTCGGAAGGTTCCGAGATGAGAGGTCTGCGACTCATCATCGTCGAACGGAGCGCCGGCTTTTCTTTGATGGGGGAGAGAGCCGGAGGGGGGGGCGCCTCTTCTTGGGTGGTCGCTGGAGGTGGGGGTGCTTCCGCGACAACGGGGTGTCTCTGCGGTGAGGCCTCCGGGGTCCCGCTCACGCTTTCCAGGGGAACGATTCTCCGCGAGAGCAAAGGTGCACGCTGCGCCGGCTCGGGGCTTCTGGGAGGAGGAAGATCTGTGATTTGGATGTGAGCGAGATCGGCCGGGAGCTTAGCTTGGGGAAAGCCCTGGATGGTTTTGGGGGGTTCTGCCGGGAAACTGATGGGCGGTTCAGATTCTGATTCGCTCGGGGGGCTGCTTGCGGAAAAGGCGCGCACCTGGGCAGGAACGCCTTCATGGGAGGCCGGCGTTTCGGGCTCTTGGATCGTTTCACCTGCCCGAGGCGCGTCGGGGGAGAGTCCAGGGGAGGCCGCGGGCGCGGCGGAGTTGCGCTGAGTGGTGCGTCGTTTTGCCTCTCCGAGTCGAGAGGAGGGGGGAGCACTGAGCGCTGGGGTGGGCGCATCGAGCGGGGGAGGAGCTTCTATCGGCTCTTCTTGGGGCTCTTTGGGTCGGACGAGTCGGGCGTCGACCGGTTCGGCCACACGGCTTGCGCGTATCCGTTCGATCAGCACCCTTTCCAGGGTTTCGGAAACGGAGGGAGCAAAACTGAAGAGCTCACCCAGAAGCGAGATGTCCACGTTTTCGTTGCCGCTGTCGCCCCAAAGAAGCAGGACAGTGCGACCGCGCACGAGAATGGGCAGAAGGAACATCTCTCGCCCTGTCGGGCGCTTGAGATCGCGAGCAACCCCACCTTCCAAACCCGACGCACGTAGGCGACCGATGCGGTGCGTCTTTGTGGCTTGGGCTTCGCGAAACGAGCTGGGAAGATCGAGCGGGATTTTCAGTTTCTCGACGTCTTGAGAGCGGGCCCCGTCGCCGCTGGCTTTCAATCCTTTGGCGTGTTGGTCGACGATGGCGAAGACGGCCGTGTAGTCGAAGAACTGCGCGGCGAAATGCACGAGGACGTCGATGACTCGCTCCCGGGTGCGGGCCGCGGCCAAGTCGTCGCTGGCCTCTTTGAAGGTGTAAGTGTTGCGAGGAGACGCGCTACCCTGCGGGGAAGTTCTTTCGGCCAAGGACTCCTTGTGTCTCTTGGCCTGGGCGGCGATGTCGTCGTAGTCCTGGGGGGGAGGACCGGTTTCGTGAATGGGCTCTTTGTCCGCCACCGGGAGCGGCGGGGGGGCGTTTTCGGTCACGAGCGGACGGCTCTCTACAGGCGCGCTCTCTGCCGACGAGTTCTCTGTCGATGCACTCGCAGTGGCTGCGGGAAGACGTGCGGTCTCTTCCTCCGGCGGGCGTGGTCCGAAACGTCTCAGCAAGGATGCTTTTCGCTTTTCGACGAGCGTTCCCGTTGCATAGGCGCTTCCTTCATCCATCCGCAGCTGCGACGCGACGAGGATGCGCACCTCTTGGCCAAGGAGGTCCCGGACGGCGGTGACTTGCTCGGGGCCCAAAGGCTCATGCACGAAGAGACGGTATCCGCTCTCTTCGTCGAATCCCGCCAAGGCAGCGACATCCGCACTTCGAATCTGACTCGTTAGGGTCGGGTCGACCGGAAGGTAACCCTCCGGCGCCGGGGGGAGCCCGGTTGCTTGGCTCAGGGCGGCGAGCAACTGCGACTCGCTGACGAGCCCCAGCTCTAGCAAGTTCGTTTCTTGATCGCCGCCGTAGATCAGCTGACGAGCTTGCGCCTCTCCCAGCTGTTCGGCCGTCGAAAAACCCAATTCGGCAATGAGGGGGAGCAGGGGAAGCGACTCTGGCATGGACCGGCGCGCACCATAGCAGAGGCGGCCACCCGAGCGGGAGTCCGCCGAGAAAAGCCGCTCATCCAGCCGCGGAGAGGGCCGCGGCATTTGCTCCCGAAAGCAACCAGCGCGCCAAACTTAGGTAAACGATGATGCCGAGCGCGTCGACCAACGTTGCGATGAAGGGCGTGGAGCTGGTGGCTGGATCGAGCCCCAATCTGCTCAAGAGGAGTGGCATCATCGAGCCTACGACACAGCCCATGGTGACCAGGGTGACAATGGTGATGCCGATCAGCAACGCCATCTCGGGCCCATCGCCCAGAACGAGCGCTCTGCCCACCCCCACCGCGGCGAGGAGGATGCCGATAGTGATGCCTTGAATCACCTCGCGCACCATGATCCGTCCCCAGTCCCGCGTCTGGATTTCGCCCACCGCTAGTCCTCGAATGATCAAAGTAGCGGACTGAGATCCAGAGTTTCCACCCGCCGCGATGAGCAGGGGAATGTAGAAAGCAAGCTGAGTGACGGCTTTGAGCACCGCACCAAAATTCTCCATCACGCTCGTGGTGAAGAAGCCTCCAAGAAAGAGCACGAACAGCCAAGGGCCGCGCTTCTTCAAATACGTGAGGTGCGAGATGGAAAAGTAGCCGTTTTCAATCGGCCCCACGGCGCCCATCTTTTGAGCATCTTCTTCGGCCTCCTCTTCCACGACGTCGATCACATCGTCGGATGTGATGATGCCGAGCATATGCCGGTCTTTGTCGAGGACGGGGAGGGCGTGTAGATCGTAACGAGCGAAAATCCGGGCCACTTCCTCCTGGTCGAGCTCTGGCTCCACGCTGACCATGTTGTGCTGCATGAGGTCCCGCACCGCTGCGCCGGCATCACCAAGCAAGAGAGTGCGGAGGGTCAGAAAGCCGGCAACGCGCTCCTCTTGATCGAGGACGAACAAGACATCGAGTACCTCGTATCCCTCGGCGGCCTTCTCCCGCAGGACCGCGATGGCTTCGCTCACCGAAACGGAGTCCGGCACGACGACGTACTCATTGTTCATGAGACCGCCGGCGCACTGTTCGGGCCAGATGGTCAGCTCGCGGACTTCTTCTGCCTGATCCGGGTCGACTGCCTCGAGGCGCGCCAGCAGCTTGACGACGGTACTTTCTGGGAGCAGGGCGAAGAAGTCCACCGTGTCATCTGCGCTCATCTCAGTGACGAGCCGGACGACGGAGTTGACCCCTAGAGCCTTGGCGACTTCGACCTGCGTGTCTTCGGAGAAGCGCTCAAAAATCTGCGCCCCGAACTCCACCGGCAGGGAAGTGAGCGCCTTCTTGATGACATCAACGCCGAGCTCTTCCAGAGACTCCGAAACGTCTTGCGGGTGCAGTTCTTCGATGAGTTCCCGCAGTGCTGCGGGGTCCTCATGCAGAAGCTCTTGCAGTTCAGGTCCGATCAGTCTCCCGAGTTCCACGACATCTCTCACGTTCTTTGGCGGAGGTACCGCCGCGGGGGGGACGCTACAGGACCCCAGCGTCAGCCGAAAGCCCACAGAGGCAGCTCATGGCTGAGCGGGACTCAATTGACGAGAAACCATTTCACGCCCGTCTTGATTTCCAAGTGGAGGTGATCGGAGTGCGCGTCGTCGAAATGAGGGGTCAGCATGTAGTGAAAAATTTTCAGATCGGAGGCTTCGCACGCGACACTGAGCAATTCCCGTCCCCGCCGTCCGTGGAGCTGTCGGCCACCCTCGCCGCAGCTCTTCGCGCCAATTTGTGCAGGCCAGTGCGGCCCGACCGCAATCCAGTGGCCGGTTCGCTTCTTCAGGGCGCCGAGATCGATGGCCATGCCGCCGGGATGCCGGTGGTGGTAATCGCCCTCCTGGGCTGGGCCGTCATGGGGCGGTCGATACATGGTGAAAT
>CAYMQT010000089.1:0-20111 GCA_964392575.1 uncultured Polyangiaceae bacterium | reverse complement strand
AACAAGACCAGCAGGACCAGCAGGACCAGCAGGACCAACAGGACCAACAGGACCAACAGGACCAACAGGACCAACAGGACCAACAGGACCAGCAAGACCAGCAAGACCAGCAAGACCAGCAAGACCAACAGGACCAGCAGGACCAGCAGGACCAGCAGGACCAGCAGGACCAGCAGGAAAAACCCAGCCAGGCGCAGACCGACCAGAACCCTTCGGCGGCTCGGGACGAGCGCATGCTCGACCTTTTGGAAGAAGCGCCCACCTTGCAGCAGCACGAAGCGGAACAGCGAAAGGCGCAGCGGATCCGCGGTCGAGCCACGATGGAGGACAAGTGAGCGGCGCCCACCTCAAGATCAAACCGTTTGTCGCTCTAGCTGCGTTCTTTCTAGCATTCCTTCAGGCGAGCCTGCTCCTTGCCGGCAGCCTCAGGACCGAGGTGAGCGCTCGACAAGTCGGTGTGGGCGAATCTTTCACGGTTCAGATCACGGCGGTCGAGGGCGATGACGAGCCCACCCCTGAAAGCCCACGCCTGACGGTCAAAGGAAAGGCCACCGTCATGGGCCCTTCGGTCAGCTCTCAGAAACGCCTGTTGATGAAAAACTTCAACTTTCAAAGCGAAAGTAGTGTGGTCGCGCGATACACGGTCACGCCTACCGAAGTGGGCAAGTTGATCATCGGACCCGGTACATTCGTGCAGGGAGGACGCACCTTGACCGGAGAAACCATTGTCGTTGAAGTGGTCAAGGAGCCGACGCGCACCCAGAGAAACCGCGGCCCCTTCGGAAGAGATCCCTTCTCGGACGATCCTTTCTTCAACCGCCCTTTTGGACGCGACCCGTTCTCTGACCTTCCTCCGGATCTCTTTCCGGGACGCGGAGGTGGAGGACATCAGTTGCCAGAGGTCCCCAAGGAGTACCTTCCCAAACAGGCTCCGAGCGACGTGGCCTTCTTGCACGCCACGATCAGCAAGAAGCGTGTGGTGTTGGGCGAGCCCGTCACCCTGACCATCATCGCCTACGGAGCGCGGGGAGATTTTCGAGAACTATCCCCCAACGGCCCCTCTCTGGGAGAGTTTCTGTCTCACTCCGTGGTGGAATCATCTCATGATGAACCCGCCTACGGCGCGGTCATCGACGGTCGCGAGTATCTGGTCCGCAAACTCAAGGAGTATGTGCTCATCCCTCTACGTACAGGAGAGCTCACTGTCGGCGAAATGTCTGCTGTCCTGCGTGGCACGCGCTCGGGATACCCCGCGTCGGGAAGTCCCCACGGCACCCTCGTCAAAACTCCTCCCCTCACGATCACCGTCGTGCCCACCCCGGAGTCCGGAAAGCCTGAAGGCTACTTCCCGGGTGACGTCGGGAGGTATCGACTCACCGCCTCCGTGACTCCAGAAACCATTACGGAAAGCGAGTACGTCGAAGTCACCGTGGTCATCTCAGGACAGGGACAAGTGCCTTCACAGGTGATTTTGCCGGAGGAAAACGGCCTGGTCTGGGGAAAGCCGACTGCCAAGGGTGAGCCGCAGATCAAGGACGGGGTCCTACAGGGATCCCGAGTCCTCCGCTATCCCTTGCAGATAACAAAAGTCGGTGAAATAGATCTGGGCTCCGTAGAGCTACCGTACTTCGACCACCGCGCAAACCAGTACAGAGTAGCCAAGGCGGAACTAGGTCGCGTCCGCGTGACGGCGGATCGAAAAGTCGCGGCGAAGGCGGAGGAGCAGAAGACGAAGCAGTCTGAGCACGCTCCTCTCCTTTCCTACACTCCCCGAAAAACGGCCGACGCCTACTTGCCGCTCAAGGATCCCGGGCTACCCAAGGGGTATTGGTGGGTTCTTTGGTCTGTGCCCCTTCTCCTCTTTTTCTCGTACCCGGTTTTGTCCCTCCTTCGGCAAGGTCAACAAAGACTCGGAAGAGCCTCGGAAGCAGGGCCCGGCGTCATGCTGAAGAAAGCACGTCGCGCAGCGGCAGAAGGACAGTCTCATGAATCCCTCAAGTGGACCGAGCGCGCCCTGCACGAGGCGATCACCACAGCCACGGGGATCAAAGCCAGGGGTCTGGTTCGCGCTGAAATCCCGAAAGCCTTCCAGAAAGCGGGTCTGAGTGATCCATTGGCAGCTGAGATCCTCGACGTGCTCGATGCACTTTTCGCCGCTCGCTACGGCGAAGGTGAGCAAAAGCCCGACGAGATCTCACGCGCGACCGAGGTCGTCGTGCGACGCCTGAGGAAGGTGAAACCGAAGAAAGGGGAGACGACGTGAGCCCTCGGCCGCTCGCACTCTTTTCACGGCTGACGGCTTCAGCGCTGAACGCCGCGCTGGTCGTCTCCCTTTTGACCGGGTTTGCACACGCCGAAACTGCTCCTACTCAGGCTGCAGAAAAGAGCTTCCAGCATCTAAGCGAGGGAAAAATAGACGCGACGATCAACTACTTGGAATCCCTGGCCGACGAGGGAGTTCGACACCCCGATGTCAGCTACAACCGGGGTGTCGCGTATCTCCGCCGCAGCGAACTCGAAACCAAAGGCCACACCGATCTCGGGCAAGCGGCGGCCGGGTTCGCAGAAGCGTGTCAGATGCGTCCCCACGATCCGGGAGCACGCAAGGCGCTCCGGGAAGTACAGGAACTCATCGCGCGCGAGGCCAGGGACAAGGACACGAGCAGCGAAAATCTCACCCTGGGACTGGCTGAACAGGCGCTTCTGTGGCTGGTTCCTCTATACCTCGCCCTGGTCGGTCTCTCGGGCTCGCTTTTGACGTGCGTCGGCGTCGTCCTTAGAAAATCGACACGCGAAAACCGGCGTGTGAGCGGTAACATCCTGGCGTTGATCGGAGTCGTTCTTCTCTCGGTGGCCTCGGGTTGTGCCCTCTTACGCGAGACTCTGTTCAGCGAGAGCCGGGTCGCCGTCGTCGTTTCTGGCTCAGCGCCGATCTTCGACGAAACTTCGACCATGAAGAAAGACTTCTCCGCTCTGCGTCAAGGGACCGTCGTTTATCTGTCGACTCAGAGTGCTGGACTTTCTCGGGTGGTTTCCCTGTCGGGCGCCCGCTGGCTGCGCTCCTCAGATCTGCGTATCGTCTCAGAAGGCGCCGAAGCTTCTACCCGCCGCACCGGACTGTGATTCGTCGAGCGACGTGGTAGGAAAGTCCGGGTGTGGGTTCGAAAGTCCTCCATCCGCCCCGTGCCGCCTTACGCGCGTGTGGAAAGCTCGGCCTTGGAGTCGGTACGCCAGACCCTCTTCACTCAGAATGCGAGCATCCAGGACCGTCTGGACGATGCTTATGATGAGTTTGGAAGCAAACAGCCCATCGTGGCGGCCCATGTGGGCTCCGTTCTGGGGCGGCCCCTCGGTGAAGCCACAACGGCCCTCGGTTTTTTTCTGAGTTTGGCCGTGTGGTTGGCGTTTGAGCACGCGCACGGAGGGAGGATGCGGAGCGTTTCTGAAAATGAGATGCGTTCCACTCGTGAACTCTTCCTCTTCGATCAAGCCATGAGAAGACAAGAAGAGGCAGAATCCGTTGAGACGGAAGATGTGGTCAGAATGGAGCAGCCCGCTCTCGTCGACTTCGTCCATGAACATATGGAAAAAACGATGAACATGACCACACAGCGTGTGGACGCAAGTGAGATGGCCGCCGTCTATCGCATGGTGCTCATGGAAATCCTGGCGCTTTCGTATTCCGTGGTGCCTCCTTTCGGCTATCCTGCGTTCAAGTCTGAAATCCTGGCTTAAAACATGACCCTGACCGTCTACTACTTCGCCGCTGTCCGTGATCTCGTCGGAAAGGAAGAAGAGCATCTAGAGGTGCCCGCGTCCGTGCAGACGGTGGCCTCTCTCTTGCTTCACCTCCGTGCGCTGTATCCAGCCCTCGTCCTTGAAGGGGTGCGCACGGCGAAGAATGAGGAGTTTTGCGCCGAGGACGAGACTCTCGCGGAGGGAGACGTGATCGCCCTCATCCCCCCGGTGTCCGGAGGTTGACCGTGAGCGAGCCGCGTCATCATGTGCTCGGTCTCGATGAGAACGGACTGGGCCCTCGGCTCGGGCCGCTCGTCGTGACCGCCATCTACGCTCAAGCCTCAGACAAGGGAAGGGCGCAGCTCACGCGCCGCTTACCTCAATCCATTCGGGCAGACTTGAACGATTCCAAGCTCCTCGTTTCCTGCCACGACTCCAGCCTGGGCGAAGCTTGGGCGCGCGCAGTCGCAGAAAGAATGACGGGCGTGGCGCCTCGCACGCCCAAGGAGCTCCTTCATCGCCTCACGCCGGAGAGTGAGAGTAGCTTGAAGAAAGATTGTCCCAAAAGCACGCAAGCCCAGTGTTGGAATGCGCGCGGAGAAATGTTCAGCGCCACCGACGAGCAGCTCCATCGCGTGACCGGTCACCTCGCTTCTCTCGAAGCGCGCGGTTTGAACATTCGCCGAGCAGCCGTCGATCTCACGTGCACCGGTCGTCTCAATGCGCTCAAATCGGCCGGGGTTCATCGATTTGCCGCCGATCTCAACGCCATGGAGCGGCTCATCCTTCTGCTGCGAGAAGTCGCTCAAAGCCCCATCGTCGCCACCTGCGGCAAGGTCGGAGGTATCGGCAAATACGAGCCCTTCTTTGGGCCGCTCGCGGGACGACTCCACGTCGCTCTAGAAGAGGGCCGCGCGCGAAGCTGTTATCATTTTCCCACTCTCGGCGAGCTGAGATTCGTCAGAGACGCTGACGCTTCCGATCCCCTCGTGATGCTCGCTTCCCTCATCGGCAAGTATGTGCGTGAGCTTCTCATGCACCGCATCTCTCACTTTTATCGCGCTCACGTCGACGAGGACACAAGCGAACCGAGCGGCTACCACGATCCGGTCACGGCGCGCTTCGTCGAGCAAACCCGCGCGGCGCGGCGCCGCCTTTCCATCTTCGAGGACTGCTTCGAGCGCAGGCCCGCTACAGAAGTCTAAGGTTGGAGTGGTCTTTTATCCGTTTCGCTGGCAAAGGCGCACGTTCCGGGAACAAAGGGCCGTGACTCGCTCGAGTCTGTCGCCTGTCGCCAGGTCACTCGCTGGGCAAGCTCATAGAGCAACGCCATGCTCGTTTCCTCGCCCAGGGACTGAAGCCACTTCGCGGCGAGTTCCGGGTAGCCGGCGAGGTAGGCCGCCTCGGCGTAAGCGACGAGTCGCTCTTTTGACGCGCCCGAGACCAGATCATCCTGCGCGAGAAGTCGCTGGACAACTTGCTCGTGATTGCCGAGAGTCAGATCGCGATCCATCAACGCTTCCGACGCACGCCGAGGGTCCCCCTGCGCACGACTTGAGAGTTCGTGCACTTGCCTCAATCTGGTCCGGAAGTCCTGAGCCGCTCCTCCAGCGCCGACAGCAGCCGCCCACTTGAGCGCGCTCGCGTCGTCGCCAACCCGAAGAGCCACAATGGCCGCCCGACGAGCCTCTTTCGCGCACAGGGAGCAATGGTCCAGCGCCAACTGCGCTGCCTCGACGGCAAGAGGACTATTTTGTCTAGCCAATACCTCCGCCTTGCGGAAAAGCAGTTCCATGTGGAGCTGATTTACGATCATTAACTCCAAAGGAACACCTTGGAGCAAAATCTCACCGGCGCGCACCTCTCGACCAGGAGCAAGATGTAAGATCGTGTCGATCTCCTGGGCCAGCCTTGCGAGCCGCACTTGATCTCGGTCCTGCGTTCGTCGGTAAGGGATCTCGATTGCGGCTTGGAGGTATTTAGTGACGGCCAACGGATCGCCCATCTTGACAGATTGCGCGTAGCCGCACGCCAAGCGGCGCTCGGCAAGTCGAAGCTGACCCACCTCCGCTTCGGCAAGCACCTTGCTCAAGATGACCGAGGGGTCGCTCGGCTGCCAAGCAAGCTCATAGGACCAAAACTTCTGCTCTGAAGAAAAGTCCGAGGCACGCGACACGCTACTTGCACCTAAAACCGACAGGACAACGAGCAACACGCCTACCCCGAGCCCATGACGCCCACGAAACGGGCTAGAACGCACTCTAGTCTCCTGGCGAGTGCCCTCGCTTTGCGGCAAGCTCTTCAGCTCCTCTAGCAGAAGCAAAACGAGAGCAGACCAGGCCAGGCTTGGCGCGTAGAGAAAGCGCGGACTCAGCTGAATGGTCGTCCCCATGGGTACAAGATTCGACACCGGCGCCAAAAGTCCGGCGAAGAGCAAAAGCGTGTACGCAAGCCGCGGCCGTCGTCGCCACGACCGCCAAACCATCACAAGAAATACGCAGACGACAAGCCCGCCCAAAAGGATGTAGGCAGTTTTAGCCTGCGCCTCCGACGTAGAAACTCCCTTCAGCGCTAAGTTGCGCGGCCAGACGAGGATCTCTGCGTAGTGACCGAGAGTCGAGAGAACAAGCGCGGCATGCTCGACGAGACCGAGTACCGGCGTCCCCGCAGGCTTCAGAGGATAGAACCAGGAGCGCAGGAGCAAGTAGCTCAGGGCAACGACGAGCTGCGGGAGAACTTTTTTGAGTCTTTGGAGATGCGCGCCTTGAGCAGAAGTGACCTCCTCATCCGTGGGCAAAAAATACAGTTCGAACAAGTAGAGAAGCGGCAGGACCACCGCGAGTTCCTTTGAAAAGTACGCTAGTCCTGTTCCCAGCACTTCAAGAGCAACACCGAGTCGACGCCTGTCGTTTCCCAAACGTGACGCCCTGCGCAGAGAGAAGCCAAGGAGCGCCAGCAAGCATCCGCTGAGCGCGAGCAAGTCTGTCCTTCCGGAGATCCATGCAATGCTCTCTGCCTTCGCTGGATGAAAGCAAAACAGCGCAGTCCCCAGAAATGCCAGAACCGGTTTGCCCGAAAACCAACGAAGCAGCGTCACAAGCACGAGGGTATTCGCCACGGCTGCAAACAGGAGATTGCTGAAATGAAAGGGGATCGTCGAACCACCGCCCACGGCCCAGTCAAGCGCATAGGTGACCTGAGTGAAGGGTCGATAATAGTTGAGCGACACTTCGGCAGGGTCCAGGCTCCCCATGTCCCAAAAGCCTTCCGTAAACCAGCGCCCAGCCTGCGAAAAGCTATGGATCTTGTCGTTCGTTTGAATCAGCCACAGATCATCGAGGAGCCACGGTCCTTCTAGCGCCGGCACAAAAAGCAAAACGGAACAGAGCACGAGCAGTGTGCCCACGAGTCCAACGGGCACGTCCCGTGACTCCCGCTCGGATTCTACCGACTTCTGCTTTCTTTTCTTTCCCATGGTCCCAGCTCACTCTCGCCGTTCAATGCCCAGGGGGTCCAGAATTTTCTTCCGCTGAATGCGTCGCAGACAGAGGCAAGACACGCAACTGCGGAGGGAATTCCTCGCTCATGCGCTTTGGATCCGCGTAATAGCTGAGTTGAGCGTCTCGATAGGAAAGAGCCGTGTGGCGGAGAGTCGCGGTGAGCAGCGGACGCTCTTGACTGAGGTTGTGCTTCTCGTTTGGATCTTTTTCAAGATCAAAGAGCAGGGTCGTGCCGTCCGCGAGGAGAAAGAACTTATAGTTCTCCTGGATGACCACCAGCTCGTGAACGCCCGGGATTTGTCGACCTGTAAAGACCACTCGCGGAGGTGTGTCGAGTCCGTCCAGGGCGAGAGCAGAACGTCCTTGAAAGCCAGGAAACGGCGGCATGTTCAAGAGATCGAGGATGGTAGGTGCGAAATCTACCTGGCTGAGGAGCACGTCGAGCTGTTCTGACGCGTGGCCTGGCGCGTGAATGAGGAGCGGCAGGTGGATCAGTTCATTGAAAGCCATCTTCCCGTGAGTGGCAAAACCGTGCTCATAAAACGCCTGACCGGTGTCTCCACTGATCAGGAAGACAGTGTTTTCTAGCTGACCCTTGTTCTCTAGATGGGAAATGAGACGCCCAATCTCCGCGTCCATGTAGTGGAGCGCGTTGTGATAGCGATTGAGCACCACCGGCATCTTGTCCCGAGGGAATCCGGAGAACTTGAAAGAAAAATCGACCTCGCTCGGCTGAAACGGAGAATCCTCCGGGAAACGGTACGGGAAATGGCTGTTCTGCAAATTGATATAGAGACAAAAAGGCTCCCGCGCATCACCGATGAAACGCAGCACCTCGTCCATGGTGTCCCTGTCGTCCAGCTTGCCCGAACGCTTCCAGGTCTCAGTCCATTGCATGAAATCCGTGTCTTCCTCCGGCATGTAAGTGCGATGAAAGCTCTCCGAGTGAAAGAAGAGATCAAGCCCGGGCGTGCTCAAATAATCGATCATGCCGGCCCAATGTTCGTTCTGCGACGAGATCACTGCCGTTCTGTAGCCTCGCTCTTTGAGGAGATCATGAAGCAGCACGCGCGGATACTTTGTGCTCTTTGGATACGGCGTGTGCATTCGATAGCGCAGTGGAAGCTGTGAGCTCACAGCAGTTACATCCGCGTAATCCGAATGAGTCGCCTGAGCAAAGGCGCGAGTGAACCTGAGGCTCTTCGCTGCCAAGGCATCCACATGGGTCATGACGTCGCGAGTGCCGCCAAAGTTTCTGAGCACATCCCGGCGTAGGGATTCGATGAGCAAAACGATGACATGGTAGCGTGGCGCATCCTTGCGGATTTGCGACGAATAGGAGTTCGCGGCGGAGATCTTTACTCTCTCCACTGGAAGCGGCGGAGAGCGGAGCGCCCATTTGTCGCCTGAAGAAAGCGGAGCCAGCCAGTCCAGGGAAAAGTGAAGTAGCGGCCCTGTTCCGTTGCGTAGAACTTCACTGAGATGCGCACGGAGAGTGCGCACACTGCCTGTTTTCTGGTTTTTGACCATCCGTGCTGAAAATGCAGACGACGTCCATCCAGCGAACACCACGCAGAGAGCGAGGAGCGGGAACCCTACGGCGCAGATGGCTTGGCGACGGATGCGCGCGCGCTCGGCATGAAAGTTCTGGCTTCGCAGGAGCCAGAAAACAAGGCCAGCCAGGGCAAAGGCGAGCAGCGGAATGCTGAAGAATTTTCCAGGATCGAACTCAAGAAAGTGCTTGAGCAGGAGAGTAAAGCTCGTGCTCCCCATACGCAGGGAGGCAAGATCGATGAAATGCTCCGAGCCATCAAACAAGCCCCAGCTGAGTAAATAGATCCACAAGAATGCCCACAGCGAGAGAGCTGAAACAATCCTAATCACGCCTTTTCGGGACAGCTTCCTTGCACTCTTCGAGCTTTCGTTTCGCGACCTTTCCTTTCGCGAGCCTAAACTCAAACCCATGAGCAGGGGAGTCAAAAGAAGAACGAGGGCTAGCCACTCCGTTCCAAGAACCGCAGCAACAGCGAGCCAAGACAAGTCTGCGTCGTATGCAGCGCTCCCGACGATGAACAGGTGAGGCAAGCTCACCAAAAAGGTCGCCAGGCCCTGTGCGCGCAGCGCGCTCTGGACGAGAACACTTGAAACAGATTGAGAGGGGAGAGGCACGGCGGATCAGGCCTAATTCCCGTGACCGGGGCCGAGGATCTTGGGCCAGGCCTCCTCCACGCTCCAGCTGCTGTTGACGTGTGGGGGGTGATGGCAGCTGCTGCCGCACAGCGTCCGCGGGGGAGAGCGAGCGATGAGCCCGGGCCTTTCCGGGGCCTCGGCGTGCCTGGAACCAGGACCGTGACAGACCTCGCACTGCACGTCCTTCAGATTTGCGACGTGGGTCACCGTCGAACCTCCTGGCTTTTCGTAGCCCGTCACGTGGCATGAAACGCAGTCGAGATTGAATTCCTTGTGTCCCGATTCAAGGGTTCCGTAGGCGCGCGCGTGGCTCGTCTTGTCCCAAACCGCTCGCTCCTCTTGATGACAATTCGAGCATAGGTCAATCCCGATGTAAGAGGACTCTCCCGCAGGAGCCGGCTCTGGCGCGCGGTCCGCGAAGGCGACCTTATTGTGCTCATTGACGCGCTGGTAATAAGCCAGAAGGCGGGAGGCAACCCGGCCATCTTCGCCATGACTTTCACGGACCTCCACGAGATCATAGAGAAAGTAACTGCCACTCGTGGGCTTCGCGGGATCCTTGAAAGCCTTGAGGCGCTTGTGAAGCTCGACGAGATCGCCCTCCCGCGCCTTGATGTCCTTGGGGTTGACGCCGCTGCCTGCTTTCTTCCAGACGTCGATGCGCGCCGAAAGTTCCTCAGCGCGACGCTGAAGTGCCTTCTTCTCCTCCAAGGCCGAAAGTCCAGAGCCGTCGGCAAAGCTTTTGCTTTCGCCACGAACAAACAGATCCACGACAGAAACGCCCTGTAGATGGTTGGGCGCCTGGACGACCAGAGTCTCGCCCACCCGCTCGGCAGCAAAGGTCGGATCATTGGCTTCCCCCTGATCGTACTCCTTTCCGACAATGGCCAGATGAAAACCCGGGACCTTCTCGACAAGCCGAAGTGCC
The DNA here is from genome assembly GCA_964392575.1 of uncultured Polyangiaceae bacterium. Taxonomy (GTDB): domain Bacteria; phylum Myxococcota_A; class Polyangia; order Polyangiales; family Polyangiaceae; genus NIC37A-2. The sequence continues at coordinate 9,755 of CAYMQT010000089.1, read as the reverse complement.
TCACCTCGCTGAGCCGCCAAAAGCGCGATCAAAAGGTCTGCTCCTTTGCCTTCGACTTCTTGCTTCCCGGCAGACAGAGCCGCGAGTGCGTCGGTCGACTCAAACTCAAGACCATTGCCTTTGCGAGGCACGCTCACGCCCACGATGCCGACATTGAGAGCGCCCACCTTCTGAAGGAGACTCGAAGTGACGGGGCCCGCTTCCCCTGGAAAATTCCCGGCCAAAACCTGAGCGCCCGTGGCGCTCGAAAGCCGAGCCATTTGCTCTTTCCCGAGAGCCCATTCGTTTTCCCCGGGTGCCCAGGCAAGCAGTCCCAAATCTTTGAGCGACGCGGCCATGGTTTCGGCCTTGAAAAGGGCCTGAGCCGTCTCTGACTCTTTCAGCTTCGGATCAGAGAAAAACATCGGTCCAGCTCCGAGGACCAGCGACAGAGGAGCGTGGGTCTTCTGCTTGTCGATGAAGGCAGCCGCGTGATCGATTCCGCCCAGCATGTCCTTCACGCAACCACAAGGTTCGACCGCACCCGCAGCCCCCGCCATGGCATAGATACGCAAACTGGGCGTCTCTTGAGAATCTACGGGCGGATGAGCAGCCTTGTCCTTGTCGCACCCCAAGAGGGCGAGACCCACGGACAGGGCCAGGCAGATCAAGAGCAGCGCTCCGGATTTCCCAGTGGCGATGACAGCCGGACGACCAGTCCCCAAGCTCATACTTTCAGGCCTATCAGAACTCGCGGCCTACTGCACGCGGGAGACAACGTCAGAAGAGGGTGTCTCGACCCTTGCAAACGGGGGCGATCTATCCGCTATGCTTATGGTCACCGCTATGTTTATGACCAGCGCTCTGCTTCCGATCATGAAGGACCCCCTACCGTCGCGGGTGCTACCCCGCATGAGGCTCTTGGCCACCTGCCTGATCTGGCTCTCGACTGCGCTCAGCGTGGCCTGCGGGGGCTCCTCGCAGAGCGCTCCACTCCCCCCCAAGAAGGCCAAAGCCTTGAGCGGATCCCAAGTCAAAAGCGACAAGGATCGGAAGAAAGAGGAGCCTGAGGAAGAGCACGACGGCCCGAGTCTGCCCTGGGCCGATGAGATCTATTCACCGCGCCCCGGATCCAGTCCCGAGCCCGATTTGGAACTGACAGGAGAAGCTTGCGGGATCGGTGACGCTGCCCTCCATGAGGTGGCCTCCGTCCTTGCAGAGCTCCACGCCACGGTCGGCGACGCTCCCAGCCTCGACATCGCGAACTTTCATCTCCAACGGGCCGGTACCCCCTACGTGATGCCGCGCCTGTGGTCCGCTGACATGAAGAACGTAGCGCCAGAAGATCTAGCAAAGCAGGTGAAAGACTGGGCTCAGGTTCGTCCCGCGCTCGGAGAGTATCGTTGTGGAGTCGGTCGCTATGAACACGGCGACGGCACGGTCACCGTCACCGTACTTCAGACCGATGTGCTGGCTGACATCAAACCCATCCCTACCAAAGTGAACTCCAGCACGTGGCTCGACCTCGAAGCGGCGTTCCTCACGCCGACAAGCTCTGCCACGGTGCTCCTGCTCCCCCCAGAAGGTCCCCCCAAGAGTCTCAATACGAAGCTCAATCAGGGCCTCGCGAAGGCTAGATTCTCCATCGAAACGCCAGGCACATGGCTCGTGCAGCTCATGGCCACGACCGCAGGTGGCCCGCGTCCCGTCGCACGTCTACTCATCACGGCTGACAAGAAGCAACCCCAAGGGCCCGACACACGCCCGGTACCCGGTGAAGAGGCCATGGACGATTCTCTCCGTCCCGCCGACGCGCTCTTCGCGATGGTCAACCTGGCGCGAGAAGAACACGGCCTCCCGCTCTTGAAGCGCAACCGTACGCTGGATCGGGTTGCGCGCGACCATAGCGAAGTGATGAGCCAGCGTGGCCGCATCAGCCACGACGTTGGGACCGGCGATCCGGCGCATCGCGTCGAGATGAGCGGTCTTCATCCCAAAGCAACCGGAGAGAACGTGGCCTCCGCTCAGAACGTCATCCGGCTCCACCGGGTGCTCTGGGCAAGCCCGTCGCATCGAGAGAACCTGTTGCTCAGGCGTTGGGATGAAATGGGACTCTCGATCGTGGAAGGGACGGGCGGAATCCTATTTGCGACCCAGCTCTTCATCGACAACAACTGAAGAAAAGGCGCGCTTCCCCTACTCCCAGGCGTCGTCCTGAGAGTTCCCGCCTTCGATGACAAAATCCACGCGGCGGTTGTGCGACCGGCCCACGTCCGTGTCATTGGTGTCGATGGGTTTGTCGGGGCCGAAGCCCTTCGATGAGAGTCTCGATCCGTCGATCCCCTGACTCTTGAGGTATCTCACGACAGAAGCTGCGCGTTCATCGCTCAACTTCGTATTGACTTCACGACTTCCGACATTGTCTGTGTGCCCCTGCACTGCGATTTTGATCGTCGGACGTGCCTCCATGAGCGTGGCCACTTCCTTGAGAATGGGGAAGCTGACGGGCTTGATCGTAGATCTGCCATGATCGAACTCGATGGGCCTGAGCAAGGAGACCATGCCATCTGCCGTCACCTTGGTCATCGTAGGACAGCCGTGCTTTTCGGGATCCTTGTTGGGCGGGCCGGGCTCGAGCGGGCACTTATCGACCTCGTCTTTGATCTTGTCTCCGTCGGCGTCATCCTCCGGGCAGCCGTCCTTGTCTTGGATACCGTCAAAGTCTTCGGCTGCATCCGGACATTTGTCATGGATGTCTAGGATACCGTCCTTGTCCCTATCCTCAGGCGCAGGACAGCCGTCGGTGGGATCGGGTTTTTCCCCGTCCTCTTTGACGTCCGGGCAGGCATCCGCATCATCCGGATAACCGTCACCGTCTCTGTCCTGTTCATGAAAACCTGCGTGATCTCGCACATGCACCTTCGGCGGAGGAGCGGGGGGTTTCTTATCTGAAAATCCCCACCAACGTCCGATGGAAACCAGGGCACGAATGTCAGCCGAGCCGTAACCGTTGGAAAGCCGGGTACCTGCACCCACGTTGAAGAACGTGCGCTCGTCTTGGCTCACCAGGAATCGTCCCTGGCCCAGCCATTCAAACGTGGTGTTGCGGCCCTCAAAAAAAGTGGACTGTCCCCCCAGTTCCTTGATGCCCGTGGAGCCCCAGATTTCGAGACCCAAGCGAACCTTGTTGTCTCTCAAGGGGACAAAACCGCCGATGGCGTAGCGAAGCTCACTACCGACATAAAGGTCGGACGGTGCACCAAAGCGGTCGGGGCGAAAATGCGGACCCATATGCCCAGTCAAAAGGAACGCACCAAAGTCGTGCTCGGCATTGAGGGCGAGCATGGCCGTCGCCTCCCGGTCACCTCCGAAACCGATCTCGGTGCCCGTGGCGATCGTGAAGGAGCCGAAAGCACCGATGCGCGTCTTTCTGCTGTTGGACTCAAAGGCAACGACACGCGCATCGAACTTCAAGTCGTTCATGGCCGCGTGGCGGTCCGTGATCCCAGTGACGCCGACCTCAGACGCCGGATCTGCACCCGTCAACTGAAGGGGAGTAAAAGGCACATGAAACGCAAGACTCACCAGCCGCTCGATTTGAAGACCCGCGGACAGGTACACTGGAAACTGCGCAGAAATGGGGGCGCCACCGTCGAGTCGCAGGTCGTCCTGTAAATGGCCGTCTCGCAGGGGGTTCAGAGCAAAGCCGAGGGCACTGTTGACGTAGAACCGCGTCTCTTCTCCCGCGTACGGCCGATGGACCATGAAACCATCGTCGGGAGCTCCCGACACCTGAGCACGATCTAAAGTGAAAGTTCTTGTCTGCGCCGAAGCGTCTCTCGCGACGAGCGACCACGCGCTTGCCACAAGAAGGGAGGCCCACCCTGCCGCCCTGAGTTCAGATCCACAGACACGTCCCACCCATTTCCCAAGTGTGCTCACGGGGGCGAAAGCTACACTGTCTGGTGGACTTAGAACAGCAGCCGACCGAACTCTGAGCCCAACGACGAGAGAGAACACCCTCGCAGGATTCTTTTCCTAAAGAATCCACTCAGGTTGAACTTACTGAACCGTGATCCCGAAACTGAGGTTGCCGAAGAGCTGAGCTGGAGTCTCCTCACTCTGGGTCAAATAATTCAGCCGTAGGTCAAAAAGAAGGACCGTCGGACCCACGGGGACGTGGAGACCCGCTTCCGGTGCGATGGCGAAATGCCAGGCGTCGCGAAAGAATTGGCTGTAGCCCACCTGCACCCGTTGACTCGAGCGGGCCGCACCAGCGCCCAGAGCGATAAACGGTTCAAACCGCTCCACGTCTCGAAAGGCGTAGTACCCCTTGAAGTACAAAGGTGTGATCGCGGACTCTCGCACCTGAGGGCCCGTGAGGAGCACGTCGCCCCACTCGTAGGAGCCAACGGATTTCTTTGAGAAGGTGTCGAAGGCAGCACCAAACCCAATGCCGATGTTGCCGAAAGCATACCAGCGCAGATCGATCGAGAACCCTTGGATACTGACGTTGCCGATGAAGTCGGACGTATTGCTGAGCGGCACCGAGAGATCGAGAGCGACCCCAAGGATGAAATTCTTCCGCTCTCGCTTTTTTTCGAGAGAGTCATCTGTAGGGTCTTCCGGTTCCCTCTCCGCCTTCTGATTGGCCGAGGCCGAATGAGGCTCTTCGAATGGAGCGGCGGGGGCTGCCGCGGGAGCTGCCACCGCTGCCGGAGCAACGGGGGCGGGAGGAGCACTCGCAGAGGCGGGGGCTGCCGACGTGTCCGGAGCGGCTGACGCTTGGTCAGGCGCAAGATCTGCAGGAGGGGACTCGGACTCTGGAGAGGGAGTTTCCGAAGGTGCCGTTTCTGAAGGTGCAGGTGACGGCTCTGGAGGGGGAGTTTCCGAAGGTGCAGGCGTAGGATCTGGCGCGGGGGCCGCGGATTGAGCAAAGGCACGCGAAGCCCCGAAGGAGAGGAGGAGCGCGAGGGCAAAGGTCAGCCTTTTCGCCTTCATTGTCCGCCCTCGGCAAGATAGGGCGACTGAGCAAAGGCCTCGCTGACCGCTGCCTCCATGATGGGAGCCTCCGCCTCCGAAACGGAGTCACCTGCACGCACCGCCCCGCGCGCGTTGTTGCGCTGAATCACTGCGGTCCAGAGAGGAACGAGGCGACCGTCCGTGCTCTGTTCAAGGTCGATCAGATGCGCGATGTAACCTCCGGGTCCTGCGCGCACTCCATCCCCCGTCGGCGGCAGAACGCAGCCTTCGAAGTAAGCGTCCGGATAACAGTAGACTTGCGACAAGTCCCAAAGATTTCCCGTCATCGTCACGTACCCTAAAGTGAGGGCCAAGTCCGCCTCGTCCGCGACCAGGACTCTCTGATAACCGAGGGCCTCCATGTTGTCCTCGAAGGCGGAAAGGATATCCTGATCGATCGTGGTGTCCGGAGTGAAGCACTGCCGCTCGCTGTAGTTCGTCCCTCCCCCTGCGCCGCCGAGACTTTCGCGCTCCGGCGGTTCCGAGGAGAGCTGCATACACAACTCGACGATCCTGGGCGGCATGTAGAACGTCTTCTTTGAAGCAAACGTTCCCGACTTTCCGATCGTGATGGTGGAGTCTGCCTCTGTCTCAAAAAGAGGATCCGTGCCGCAAGCCAATCCCCAGCAGAGGACGCTCAACGAACCGATCAGCAAGGTCTTGTTCATCACGTCCCGTGGCTACCGCCCCAACCTACCCTCGTCAATTCGGGGGCGGGGAGATTCCCTAAGCGCTGTGACGGCGCAGTTCTTCAGCGTGCACGACGACCGTCTCCGTCAGAGCAAGTTCAGATTCAGTAAGGACGGGTCCCGCCCCTACCGAATCCATTCGCGACCGATGATCTTGCCACCACTTTTCAACACATCCGTCCCATTCACTGCCCATTTCGCTGTCAATTTTTTGAAGCACCCGCATGAGATCGAGGGCCGTCTGCGGGCGATCATCGGCTGATTTTGCGAGGCAAGAATCCATGATTTCGACGAAAGCCGCAGGCAGCGGATGAGGACAGAACTCCCCCAGGGAGGGTGGAACTTCGGTCAAGTGAGCGGTCATCATCGCCACCAAGTGATCTCGTTCAAAGACAAGACGACCAGACAATAACCAAAAAGCCACACACCCCAGAGCGTAAAGATCAGCACGCCCATCCACGTTCTGACCAATGATCTGTTCCGGCGCCATGAAGGTAGGCGTCCCCATGATATGGCCCGCATGAGTCAGGGCAGGCGTGCTCTGCTCTAAACCCTCAGCGCTTTCCAGAGCCGTCGGTTTTGTTTCTTCTCCTTCCACTCCTCGTCTATCAGAACCCTGCCTGTCAGGATTCTTCCTGTCAGCACCCTGCCTGTCAGGACTCTGCATTTCAGCATCCTGCACGTCCGGGCCCAGCGAGCGTACGAGGCCAAAATCAAGGACTTTGACTACGTCCAGTTCATCCGCCACCCGGCACACGAAGATATTGGCGGGCTTGATGTCCCGATGAACCAAACCGGCGTCGTGAGCTTCGGAAAGAGAGCGACAGACTTGAATCAGGAGCTTCACCACGCGCGCCGCGGGCTGCGGTCCGTCTTGTTCCACCAGGGTTTCCAGATCCAATCCGTCGAGCAATTCCATCACGTAGAAGAAGGTGCCTTCCTCTGTCACGCCATAATCAAAAATTTCAATGGTGTTGCGCGAGCGTAAGGAGGCGAGCGACTGCGCCTCACGACGAAAGCGTTCCTGAGCGACGGACGCATCACCATTTGTCTTGATCAATTTGATCGCGGCTTCACGAGCCAAGAGTCGATGCTGCGCGCGCCAGACTTCGCCCATGCCCCCCACACCCAGGAGCTGAATCAACCGGTAACTGCCGAGTTCACGAGCCTCCTTGCGAGCACGTCGGGCTGCATCACGAGCTTCGGACGCTTCCTTACGCACACGCACCACCAAACGAGCAAAAGCGACCGAAGCCAGGGTCGCGACGAGCAACGCAAGGCTCGCCAAAAACCAACTGCGTCGTTTGTAGCTCGCAAGGCTTGCCAAAAACGACTCTTCCGGTGCAATGAAAGCTACTGACCAGTCGAGTCCTCCCGCCCCGAGGAGAGGCGCAGTCGCCGCCAGATGAGCACCGCTCGTGGCAGCGGAACTCACGGCGGAGTTCGCGGCACCGCTCGCAACAGAAAAGGTGAAGAAATCCTTGTCCTCACCGGCAGGCATTTGCTCGAAGAAAGCGCTCAAGACAGGATCTCTCAGAGAACGATAGTTGAGCAGCTGGGCACTGTCTTGCGCTGGTCCCTGGTGCAACTTGACGAGCGGATCGGCCAAGATGGCTCCTTGTGCGTTGTAGAGCAAGGGACGCTCTGCATGTTTTCCGGCGCGGCTCAAAAGCGGCGAGAGACGCCTCACGTCGAAATCGATCGTGGCGACGGCATGTTCAACAGCTCCCTTTGGGGCGGTTTTTCCGGGCCAGATCGCTTCCGTATAGGTGATGCCGGTGTCACCGGTACGGGCAAACGTATAGGGCTCCGTCCACACCTTGGTTTTGGAGCGCAAAGCGAGCTGATAGAAAGGGCGCTTGCGCGGATCGTAGCTACTCTTTCTCACTTCGTGCTCGATGAGGGTTTCGTTTGCGCCAAAATCATAGATACGCTCAGAAGTAGCATCCCCCTGCAAGCGACTGACCTGAAAGCGCAGAGCGCCGTCGTCATCGACGAACGCTCCCATGAAGGTGCCCTCGGGAAAGCTGAGGCTGACGTAGCTGGCCCCTGGTCGTCCGTCGATGAGTCGGCGCAGAGCCGGCGCGACTCGTTGCACCGGAGTGCTCTCGTCAATCGTGATTGCAAAAGAGGAGAGACTATCGAGAATCGATTCTGCTTGCCCGAGTGCCGAACCCAAATGCTCCGAGACCATATGGGCCTGGTCGCGCATACGAGCCTCGGCCAGATCCAAGTTGCTCCCGCGCAAGGCGTCTTGCGCCATCCAGACCAAGAAGAACCCCAGAGCGAGCACCAAGCTGGGAAAGACAATGAGCACGCCCCAATACGAGGTGAGCGCTCGAGCCAGGCGAGCCCGAAAGCCGATTGCCGCAGCGGGTACACTGCTTCCCGTCGGCGTGAGGGGGGTTGCACCCGGGCGACCACTCAAGCGCCGCTCCACGCGTTGTTCACCCATCCTCTCGCCTCTTCTCCGACGCGATCCGTCTCGTGGGGATCCGCTCTGGATCAATCTACAGCGGCGCCCCGCGAGGAGCAACGCGAGGGGCGCCTCCGGCCGAACGGACGGTGAAACCCGCCCCTACCGAATCACAGCTCCGAAAAGAAATCCCAAAAGGCGGAAGCAAACGAATCCTGGCGACCGTGATTTTGTCCGCTTGTGGCACACCAGACCACGGGATAGCCCGCATCACACCCCTGATAGCGCACGCAGGGTGATGGAGCTTCTGCTACTGGGGCGAGTTCCGTATCGCAGGAGTTGAGACTCATGAGACGATCGCGCTCTCTTTCACTCCCAGAAATATCGTTGTTGTCATCTTGCAGATCGTGCACAAACATTCGCGCGATTGTACCCGAACAGTTCGTGCGCGCCGGACTATACGAGCCGCCGGCCACACTCGCCGCGGCGCGCAGCACATGCGCGCGGTAACAACCCAGCATGCTCAAGAGATACGACCCACTGCTGTAGCCCACCCCAAAGTAGCGCGAGGTGTCCACGCAACGTGACTCTTGTAGCGCAGCAACCATCGCATCGAAGAACTGCACCTCCACGCCATCGGAAGGGAACCAATCCCAGCAAATATCAGACAAGATCCCCGTGCCACGCACCACAATGGCATCTTCACCCGTGACGTTCTGCATGGGGAGGTTGTTGGTGCCGCTCGTGCAGCCATGAAACAAGAACACCACCGGGTAGGCGCGCTCTGGATCGTACCCCTCCGGCATCCAAACGGACCATTCACGGGGCGTGCCATCAATCATGAGAGGATCTTGCGCGACCCACGTCGCTGTCATTTGACTCGACGGTAAGTTGCAGCCGGCGCTGGGGGTTGGAGCATTCGGATCCGTGCCCTCTGTGCCGCCCGCTTGACTCCCTCCACCCGTTCCTCCCCCTGCGCTTAGACCGCCAGAACCGCCCGCTCCATTCGTCCCACCCGTGGTGCTTTCACCCCCGCTCCCAGACGCAACACCTCCACTCGACGTAAAACCACCCGTGGTCCCGTCGTCGAAAGGCTCCTCGCCCTGGTCCTCCGAGTCCGCGAGACTACAACCTGCGATGAAGGGAAAAAGGAACCAAACAACAGGGGCCGAGGGACGCATGCCCCTATGGAGTGAAGCGACCTGGCCTACCCGGGCGGAAAAAATTGAAGGGCTCTCCCTTGGCCCGGAAAATCTAAGGAGCTGATCCGTTTCATGCAACGCGCCCCCGCTCAGTCCGAAGCAGGGTTGCATGGCCCCGCTCCTCGACCCCACCCTCGACATCGTTTTCAAGCTCCTCTTCGCGCATGAGCGGAACAGAAACCTGCTCATTTCTCTGCTGACCGCAGTGCTCGCTCCGTCCACGCCCATCGTGGAGGTCGAGGTGCTCAATCCTGAAGTCGACAAGGAAACCATCCGTGACAAGGGCATCGTACTCGACGTGCGAGTGCGCCTCCAGGATGGGCGCCTGTTCAACGTCGAAATGCAAAGCCAACGACACCCTGGTTTGCGCTCGCGAGCGCTGCTCTACTGGGCGCGCATCTACGCCGGACAAATGCAACGCGGAGATAGCTATGAGTCTTTGACTCC
>CAYMQT010000088.1:16992-20236 GCA_964392575.1 uncultured Polyangiaceae bacterium | reverse complement strand
CTCAACTCTCGGACTACCTTGGCATCGCGTTTCAAGATCCACGCCTGTCAGCCGTCGGCCTGCAATCCCCCTCCTCCGGCACTCCCCGTCCACCTCAGAGTTCAGTGGCGGCGGTCAAGGAGCAGGTTTCCGATCAGTTGGCAAAGGTGGGGCCCCTGCTTGACCGCGCGATGGTTGCGAGCGAGCCGGCCGTTCATTTTCTTAAGCAGCCGATGACCGTGAAGGATGTCACCTTTCCGCGCTGGGTTCCGGCGGCGGGGGTGTTCGGATTCTTGATCGTGCTGTTCGTCCTTTTGCTGTCGGGCGGGGATGAACCGGAAGCGATCGTGGTCAAGGAGGCTCAGGCTGAGGACAAGTCGTCGTCTGCGCCTGTGGACGTAGCTGCGCGCGATCCGGCTCCTCCCGATCCGGAATTAGCCAAGGTGATCACGGCTGCCGAACAAGGGTCAGATTCTGCCCTCTATGCGCTCGAACAGAGAAGCGACGATGACCGTTCGCTGACGGAGTGGATCGGTTTGACGCAGGCCAGGCTCATGCGAAAACAAATCGGGCCTGCACTTTCGGCCTACAAGAAGGCCATCGCCATGGATAAGTCAGTGGAGCGCGAGGCCCGCATTCTGGGGGCGCTTTGCGCCTTGGCTCAGCAGGATGAATTTGCGGAGCCGGTCCTTGAGTTTGCCGCTGAGGAGCTGGGAGCGACGGGCGCGGATCTCTTGTTCCACGTCTGGGCGAAAACCTCTCTCAAGACGAAGGCCACCACCTTGGCCAAGAAACTTCTCGAGAGTGGGGATGTGCGGGACCAATACTCGCCGGCGCTTGCCATCGCCATGAGTCTACGGGACGCCGAAAGTTGCGAAGACACGCTGAAGCTTCTGCCAGAAGTGGAGCGCGTCGGCGACGAACGCACGCTGACCAAGCTGCGCGCGATGCATAAGAAGCGCGGATGCGGTGAGCATGAGCGCAGCGACTGTTACCCCTGTCTCCGCGAAGGAAAGCTGCTTCAGAATGCGACTGTGGCCGCCGGGATGAGGAACGCCAACCGCTTTGAGCTCAAGGATTGGCGCTGGAAAAAATGAAGCAAAGGCGCGGAGACTCAACTCTCAAGACCGCAGTCAACTCTCAAGCCCGCAGTCAGCTCTCAAGCCCGCACTCATAGATGCGGTACTTCTTGTAGATGTTGCCGCCTGCGGCTTTGATCATCGCGTTCACTGGTCCGTTGTCCTCGAGGGTCCAGCTCAGTTCACTCCACTCGTATCCGCGCTGATACCCACGGCGGTTGAGCTCTGCGATGAGCGCGAGAGCCAGCGGCATGTACCTTTTTTGCTTGCGGATCTCTTCTTTGATTCCGAGCATTGCGACCCGCGTGCCTTTCGTGTGGTCTACTTTGAGTCGCCATAGGAGTTTGGCGATCTTTCCAGGGCTGATGCTGCCTTCAAAGTCATGGATGGCTTCATTCAAATTGGGCACGGCCAGGCCCATTCCTGCCATTTTTCCGTCGATTTCGGCGACAATGGTGATCGTGGGATCGATGATGAGTTTGAGCTCGTTTTTGAGCTGATGGGCCTCGGCACGGGTCATGGAGACGTGGCCCCAGTTGTCTTTCCAGGCGTTATCCTGAACGGCAATGAGTTCTTCGATTTCTCGACTGAGGTCGGCGCTGCGAAAGGTCACTCCGAGCGCTTTCATATCGCTCAGCGCCTTCATACAGCGCTTGGGCATGGACGGCTTCACGACCCATTTCCAGGCGTAGAGATCTCTACATTTTTCAAGACCCACCGCACGAAGAACCTCATCCTGGTAGGGGCGCGCATGCGGCATCATCACCACCGGTGGCGTGTCAAAGCCTTCGATCAGAGTGCCGACCTCTTGATTGATGGAGAGGGAGATAGGGCCGCGTGCTCGCTTCATCCCGCGCGCGACGAGCCAAGACTTGGCCGCTGAGAGCAGCGCCTTTGCGACCTCGACATCATTTTCGGTGTCGAAGAATCCGAAGAACCCGGTCTCGTCCTTGTGACGCTTCAGGTGTTCGCGGTCGATCTGCGCCGAGATGCGACCGACGAGCTTGCCCCTGCGTCGGGCCGTAAAGAGAGTGACCTCTGCGTGCTGAAAGAAGGGGCTCTTCGGCGAGAGCTGATCTTTGAGCATGATGTTGAGGGGCGGAACCCAGTGAGGATCGTTTTTGAAGACTTCACGTCCCGCCTCCAAGAATTCAGAAATATCTTGTCCGGGCGTGTGCTGCCTGATCTCAATGGGGTCGCTCATGGTGGGGGTGAAAGGCACCATGGAGCTGGGCCCCGATCAAGGACATTGTGCAGTTCCCCCAAGGACATTGTGCAGCTACCGCAGACAGGGCGTGGGGCGCCGCGCTTGTCCGCTTCTGCGGTACTCAGTCTTTGAGCACTCAGTGGCCTTGAGCGCTCAGTGGCCTTGACCGAGGGCGCATCGTGCTTCGCCCCCAAGGCCACGGCCGTACGGGATGTCACCGCTCGGTTCCACCAAGACTTGCTTGCCAGCGTCGGGACGCGGAATGATGGCGCCCTGGGTAACCGGTCGGCCTGCTACCGCAGATTCGACGGTCACGATGACGTCACCATCTTGCTTGCGGTAGCCCATATAAGATCCTCCCGATCCACCTTTCGGGCAGGAGACGCCATCGGAACTCAGCGCAATGACCAGCTGAGTGTTGGGGTCCGTGGTGGGACGCCGCCCGGTCCAAATGAGCGCCTGCAAAGTCGGTTGACCGAGCACGACTGCCAGGCACTGACAACTGGCTTTTGCGCCTTCGGCGAGAAGAAGATCATGCCGTGCCCCGAGCAGGGGAACTTCGTCTGGGACGGGCGCCTGGCCTACGGTTGCCGAGGAGCCGTCTTCGCCATATGCGCCGCTTGTCCGGCGGGAATCACTCTGCTGGTCCCAAGCGCCCTTTCCTTCGACGTCGAAGTTGGCATCGGATTCGCCGTCGGTACTCGCCTTGGCATTGGCGCTCACGGAACCTCCGCAGCCACTGAGGAGGGAAAGCCCCATCGTTAGCAGAGCGAGAGACTGAGAAAGCGAGCACCAAGGAGACGAACACCGAGGAGACGAGCGCCGAGGAGACGAGCGCCGAGAAAACCAACAGAGTCGAACGGTCATGGCTTTTGGGATCGTTTCACCCTTGGGCCCGGTTCGGCAAGTTTCCGCGGCCTTTTGCCCACAGCGCGGGCGTATTTTCACATGTGGCGGGACGAATGCCGTCCAGCACCGA
>CAYMQT010000088.1:3480-16982 GCA_964392575.1 uncultured Polyangiaceae bacterium | reverse complement strand
CGGGCGTATTTTCTCGTTCGGTGGGGCCCTCCCGCCACATCGCTAAGAGCCTCCCCCGAAAACCTGCCCTACGCTCCCGTTCGGTCGGTCTTTGGTGCTTCCAGATGAACATTATAAATTATATGACTGAAAACCTACGGCACACCGCTCTATCGGTCGTCGTTTGTCGTTTGTCGGTCGTCGTCCGTCGTCCTCAAAAAGAGGGTCAGCGCTCAGGTGTCTCGCAGCTCGTCTGCGAGCTCTCGGATCAGATTCTTGGCTTTACGGCTCAGCTTTTTGGGTACGGTGACTTCCAAAAGCACATGTAAGTCGCCGCGGCTCTTGCGGTCGAGGTGAGGCAGACCTTTCTTTTTTACGGTGATCACCGTGCCCGGCTGAGTCCCTGCCGCGTAATCCACTTTCACTTGTGACTCGTCAGGTAGGGTGATTTCACATTCCCCCCCCAAAGCCGCGTCGGCAAAGGTGATCTTCTTTCGTGTCCCGATGTCGAAACCGTCACGCTCGAAGTCCGCGTTCTCCTCCATCTCCACGTCGACATAGAGATCCCCGGGGGGAGTCCCCGCGGGTCCCGGCATTCCCTGACCCGGCACGCGCAGTCTTTGACCGCCGTCGATCCCCGCCGGGAAGCTCACGAGTACCTTCTTCCGCTTCTCGACGTAGCGCTCGCCGTGGCAAGAATCACATGGATCGCCGATGACCTTTCCGCGCCCGCCGCAGCTAGGACACGTCGTGGAGAACATGATGAATCCGCGCTGGGTCGTGGCCTGTCCACTGCCACCGCACGTGCCGCACGCCTTGGGCGCCGTGCCCTTCTTCGCGCCCGTACCGTCGCAGGTCTCGCAAGGAGCGGCGCCACGGATCTGCACCTCCTTCTTCACCCCCTCCATGGTCTCACGCAGGGACAACGTCGTCTTTACTCGGGTGTCTTGGCCGCGCGAAGGACCCCGGCTGCCGCCAAATCCACCCCCGCCGCCGCCGAATCCTCCGAAGAAGTCCGAAAACATGTCCTGGAAATGAGAGAAGATGTCCCCCATACCGGCGTTGTCGAAGTCAAACCCGCCCGTCGCGCCAGCGTGCCCAAAGCGATCATACTGAGCGCGCTTCTGTTCGTCGGAAAGCACCGAGTACGCTTCGGTCGCTTCTTTGAACTTGGCCTCGGCTGTGGGGTCGTCTTTGTTGCGGTCCGGGTGATACTTGAGAGCGAGTTTTTTGTAAGCGCGCTTGATCTCGTCCGGATCCGTCTGGCGCTCGACTCCGAGCACCTCGTAGTAATCTCTTTTTTCGCTCATGCGGAAAGTTTCATGTTCGGGGCGAACGGGGCTAAACCCCGAACCTAAGTCCTCACCGCCCGCTGTAAAGGGCCCAAGGTCGAGATCTTGAGCTTCAAAGGGGCCGAGGGCGCGAGAACTGCTGCTCTTTTCAGCGACTAGCTCTTCGTCTGAGCCCTCTTGAGCTGCCCGATGGTCCATTGCGCTGAAACGAGATCTGCCTCGCGTTCAGCGAGCGCTTGCGCAAGTTCACGAAGTTGCTCCTTCTCGTCCGGGGGCTCGTGGGGGGTCTCCTTCAGGGAGAGTTCCGCTGTCAGTGTCTTTGCGTAGGTTTCTAGACGGGCCAGGTGAACCTCCAGCTCAAGGACGCGTTCGCCGCGAGTCTTCAGCTGGCTTTCCAGGCGCTCCACCTCGGCGGAGGCGTCGGCGTTGAGAGACTCCCCCTTGAGGGCCTCGCGTTCATCTTCGAGCTCGTCGAGCTGATCGTGGAGATCATCGATCTCCTTTTCCTGCTCCGCGATGCGTTTGTCTCTCTTTTCGAGGGTTTGATTGAGCTCTGCGATCGACTCAGAAAGCGAAGTGCATTTGGCGTCCAGCTGGTTGAGCTCCACTTCCAGCGCTTCGCGCCCGGCGCTCTGATGCTTGGCTTCTTCGCTGGCCCTTTGCAGAAGTTCGAGCTGAGCCTTGAGTTCGGGGACGGAGCCCGACCCTTTGGTGGCGCGCACGAGCGCCTTGTGGGTCTCTTCGAGTTCTTCTTCAAGCTCGTCGACTTCAGCGAGCGCGTCGTCCGCCCGAGCGTCGGCATTCTGAGCGCGGGCCTCCAGCTGTTTGATCCAGGTGTCCTTTTGTTCGAGCTCCCGCATCAACTTGTCGATCTCTTTTTGCTGGTTCTGCCCGCGCGCCTGGCTGAGTTCCTTCTCCAAGCTTTCGATACGGCGAGAGGCGCGTCTTTCTCGGTCCTTGTGTAGTTTCTCTGTGTCCTCGAGCAGCCGATCGGCCGGGAGCTGGACGATGCTGAGTTCTTCGATGCGGTGTGCGGACAACGCTGCGGAACTGCCGCAAAATGCCGCATAAAAATCGGGACTCTCCGCGTCGACGAGGTAATCGTTGTCGAGGGCAGCTTCGGGCAAATGCTCTAGTTCGAGCTGTCCTACGGAGTAGCCGGTGAACGGAGACTGCCCGAACATGATCACCGCTTCAAAAGTCTCCTCGGTCGCGTCGACCAGGTCGTCGTAATCGACACTACCGAGTCCTGCCCCCAAGAGTCCGGTAGAAGCATCTGGGTTGCTGGCGCAAATGAGCGCAGCACCTTGCGGACTGATGGATCGCTTTACGCCCTGAACCAGTTCACCCAGATTGCCTACGATGCCGGCGTCTTCAACGACCGCGAGATCAAAGGAGCCGTCTCGGAGAGAACTCTTCGTCAGCTGAGCGTAGGTGATCCTTCTTTCAGTGTTCTGGGAGGCGGCCTGGGCGACACGCTTCGGATCGGGATCGAGCACTTGCACTAAACGGGCTCCGCGTTCGAGCGCCTGGGCGGCGAGGGAGCGCTCCGCGTCTCCCACGATCAGAACGCGCCTTTCGGCCACGAAGGTTTCAAGATGAGCAAGGAGAGCGCTGATGGGGCTCAAAGGGGGATGAGTCATGGTGTTTACTTTTGGGGCAGAGAGAAGGTGCTACCGCTGGCCAGGGCCGGGTGGATGGTCTCTCGCGAAGCGCCCTTTGCCCCTAGGGTTGGGCGGAGGGCCCGGGGAGGCTATCACAGCACCCCCCCTTCGTTGTAAGCCGCAAGGAACGCCATGGCCGAAGTCCATAAAAAAGTCTTGGTTGCGGACGGTTTGACCCCCGTCTCCGCCTATTCTGCGCTGCGTGGCCAGGCGGAAGGCGGGTCGTTTCTGCTCGAGAGCGTCGTAGGGGGAGACCGCTGGGCGCGCTTTTCGATCCTCGGGTACCGACCTCAGTCGCAGATCGTTCTGCACGGAGAAACGGGGAAGGATCCCTTCCAAGTGTTGTCTGAGCTCTTGCCGCGAGAGCAGGAAGAGGTCAGCGACCCGGCGGAGAAATTTGCTACGGCTCACGTCGGACTGCTCTGTTTCGACATGGTGCACTTCACGACCAAGGTGCCCGAATGGCCCAAGGAGGAGCAAGGGCCCATCGCTCGGCTCCTGGGTGAATGCACGGTGGTCGTTTTTGATCACTTGAAGAAACAGATCACCATCGCTTCAACGACCGCCGCACATGTGGCCGATTGTGAGGCACTTCTGCACGACGCTCCGCGCCTGCCCCTCATCGAGCCTCCCGATCCACAGGCGTTGCCGGATGATGTCAGCGTAGGAATGGACGACGAGGAGTATTCGAGAGCGGTAGAGAAGTGCCGCGAGTACATCCGCGCCGGCGATGCATTTCAAATCGTACCCGGGCGTACGTTTTCGGTGCCGACTTTGGGTACGGATGCGTTTGAAGTTTATAGGTCTCTTCGCGTTCTCTCGCCTGCGCCGTACATGTACTTTTTGGATTTGCCGGCCCTCGGTGATGAAAAGCCTCTGGTGATCGCCGGGGCGAGCCCGGAGACCTTGGTGCGTGTGGAGGACGGCCACGTCTTTTTACGTCCGATTGCCGGGACGCGTCGACGTGGTCGAACTCCGGAGGAAGATGAAGCGCTGGCACTAGAGATGACCTCCGACCCCAAGGAGGTGGCTGAGCACGTGATGCTCATCGATCTGGCTCGCAACGACATCGGACGAGTTGCTGAAACGGGGACGGTCGAGGTGCCGCGGCGCATGTTTGTCGAGCGCTATAGTCACGTCATGCACATCACGAGTGAAGTGCAGGGCAAAGTGCGCGCCGATCAGACCGCTTGGGACGTTTTGCGCGCGACTTTCCCCGCGGGCACTCTGTCCGGAGCTCCCAAGGTGCGTGCGATGCAGATCATTCGCGAACTCGAACCCCGCCCGCGCGGGGCGTACGGGGGCGCGATCGGGTATGTGACACGCGGATCCGATCTGGATCTTGCCATCGGCATTCGAACCGTCGTGATGCAGGACGGTTCCTTCGAGGTCACGGCAGGCGCAGGCATTGTCGCGGACAGCGATGCGCGCCTCGAATGTCTGGAGACGAGAAACAAGGCCCGCGCAGCGCTCTCTGCGGTGCACGCGGCGCGCGTACGCCATCAAAAATCTCTCGAATAGGCGCCCGAATGGGTCTGAAGTGGCAGCCAAGAGGCGTTCGAGGCCCTTTTTCTGGCGCTGGGACGCAGATTTTTTGTGTCCGCCGTGGCTCGCTCAGCCCGAGCGCATTAAAGTGGTGCCCGCATGAGCAAGAAAGAAGTTTCCCGTACCGCCGACGCTCACGAAGCCGACGCTCACGAAAGAGTCGACTCTGATGAGACCACCATGCCGATGTTGATCATTGCAGGTCTCGCCGTACTCGGGTTTCTCTCCTTCGGGGGCGGCCATGGAGCAGGCAGCCATGGAGAGAGCCACGGCCATGAGCATCATCATGGATCCCACGCTCACGAGGAGGCTCCTGGTGGAGAGACTGATCAGAAACTCACTCCCGCAGAGGCACGTGCCTTGACGATGGACGAACGCGCCGCTCAAGCCGCCCTTGAAGCGATGGACGAACTGGCGTCAGCCGTGTTGGAAGAGCTGGAGGACGAACCAGAAGAAGAAGAGGGGGAGTCCGCGCCAGACGTTTCGCCCGTAGCCCCCTCCGTCGCTGGAGAGAAGGCGCCGCCTGCCCCTCGTCTCGCTCCCATCGTTTCCGACGCCCCGGCGACTTCAGCTCCCGTTACGCCCAAACCGGTAGCGACTCCGACACCACCGGCCGCGCCTGCGACGCCACCTGCTGAGCCCTCAACACCTCTCGCTCCTTCGCCCGCGCCGCCAGAATCAGCGCCCTCCGCCCCAGCTGAGTGAGCACCGACGACCGCCGCATCGTTTTGCGCAGCAGGTTGTCGGACGTGCTCTTGAGGGTGCTGCACAGGCGTCGCGAGCGAAACGAAGCTAGGAAGGAGGAGCGGAGCGTACAAATGTACGTGAGCACCGACGACCGCCGCATCGTTTTGCGCAGCAGCCTGTGCAGTACCCTTAGAGCCAGCCTTCGCTCTTGTACCAATCAGCAGTCAGCTTCACGCCTTCCGCATACTTGACCCGGGGCTCCCAGCCGAGAGCGCTTCTTGCGACGGAGCCATCACAGACCCATCCGCCGGGAGCGTGAAGCTCATTGCACTTGTCCATCGTCAGCATCACTGCTTGGTCGGTCACCTTGCCGTAGATCTCGGTCAGAACGGCTGCGCCGCGCACGACGGATTGAGGGAGAGGGAGGCGGATCCAAGCCTTCTTGCCGAGGGCTGTCTCGACCTGTTCAATCATTTCTCGGAAGCTCACGGGTTTACCGTCGTCGAGGTAGAGCACCAGCCCGGGAGCTGTGTCTGCATCGAGGGCGCGGATGCACGCGGCGGCGCAGTCGGGCCCGTAGATCATGGAATATTTTGCGTCGAGAGGATTGGTGAGAGGGAGGACGCCGTTCTTGATGGCTTTGAAGAAGATGAGAATTTCGCTGTCGCGGGGTCCGTAGATGGCCGGGGGTCGGAGGATGGTGCAGGGTACGTCCTTTTGAGCCAAAAGAAGGTGTTCTGCGGCTAGTTTGCTGCGGCCATACGCGGTGACCGGAGGGGTCTCTTCTCCCACACGCACGGGACTTCCCGCGGCGTCGCTGGGTCCACCTGCCGCCTGACTGGAAACGAAAACAAAGCGCTTCACCGTGCCCGCCTCCCGCGCCGCGGTGAGCAAGTTCTCAGTGCCCTCGGTGTTGATACGCAGAAACTCCTGAGTGTTCTTCGCCTTCACCAGACCGGCCGAGTGAATGACTCCGGTCACCCCGACCATGGCCTTTTTGCAGCTCTCGGGATCGTCGACGGCGCCGTAGACCTTTTCTACGCCGGCCAAGCCGTCGAGGAATTTCGTGTTGCTGTTCTTGCGCACCAGAGCGCGCACCGGTCTTCCCGCCCGCGAGAGTTGCTCAGCAACGTGTGAGCCGAGAAATCCTGTAGCGCCCGTGACGAGAAGGGTCATTCAAATCACCTTGTACTTCTTGCCCACTTTTTCAAACGCTTCGAGGGCGCGATCGAGTTGAGGGCGCTCGTGGGTGGCCATGTAACTGGTGCGCAGCATGGCGCTCTTGGGCGGAACTCCGGGAGAAATAAACGGGTTTGTATAAACTCCGTGCTCTTCCAAAAGGTCCTTCCACATCATGATCGTGCGCAAGTCCTGACGGATGTAGATGGGGATGACGGCGGTTTCCGTCTTTCCCAGCTCGAAACCCAGGGCGCGCAAGTTGTCGCGCATGTAGGTGAAGTTTTCGTGCAACTTCTCGATACGCCAGGGCTCTTCGCGCATGACCTCGAAGGCGGCCATGGCGGTGGCGACGCTCGGGGGTGAGGCAGCTGCGGCAAACATGAAGCTTGGAGCGAAGTGTCGAATGTAGTCGAGGACCTTGCGTTCACCCACGAGCCAGCCACCGATGCTGGCCAAGGATTTCGAAAAGGTACCACCCATCAGATCGACGTCGGCCTGGACTCCGAAATGATGAGGGGTGCCGCGGCCCTCCGGCCCTAGGACTCCGAGAGCATGCGCGTCATCCACGAAGAGTCGCGCTCCGTGTTTTTTGACCACGGGGACGATTTGGTCGAGATGCGCGATTTCTCCTTCCGCCGAGAACACGCCGTCGGTGATGACGAGCGCGCCTTCATCGGGACCGAGCTTGGAGAGGGCTTGGTCGAGCGATTCCGCGTCATTGTGCTTGTAGCGCACCTGACGAGCGCCTGTGGCCATGCCCAGCCGTACGCCGTCGTACAGAGAGGCATGGACGTTGCGGTCGATCACGGCCACCGATTGCTTGTTGGACATGAGAGCCGCCAGTGTGGCCAAGTTGACCTGATAGCCCGTCGTAAAGACCAGAGCGGACTCTTTTCCGTACCAAGCGGCGAGCTTTTCCTCGAACTCTTCGTGTAGCTTCATCGATCCGTTGACCAAGCGTGAGCCCGTCATGCTGGTGCCGTACTTGTCGATGGCCATCTTGGCCGCCTCGCGCACCTTTGGATGCGTGGTGAGCCCCAGGTAGTTGTTGGAGCCGAACATGATCACACGTTTGCCGTCGATCTCTGCTTCGGGCCCATCACTGAAATCGAGCGGCCGAAAGTACGGATAGATCCCGCGCTTCCTCGCATTGTCCGCGGCCATGAACTTGAAGGCCTTTTCGAAGACATCCTTGCCGCCGATGGCAGACAGGGAACGGCGCTCGTTCATGGACTCGTCCATGTCTTCCGACCCCTTGACTTCAGTCTGAGCGCTCGCGCCCGTCGAGTCCGCAGAGACTGCGGAGGGGCGGGTGGGGCGGTCTTCGTCGAGAGCAGGATCGACGTTGGGTAGACCGTAACCGTCGCGCAAAATCTTTGCAGCCGCCTTGAGACGCTCCGGGGCTTCCATGAGGCCTTCGGCCACTTTCATCACCCGGTCGTCGGTGACCCAACGCATGATCTCAGGGTTTTCCAGGATCTTGCTGCTGCGTTCGAGAAGTATCTTCTTCAGGTCCATGATTCTCCGTGGCCGAAGGTCGGCGCATCGCTTCGTTCGGTGCGGCGCACGCTAGTACATCGAATCAGACGAATCGACGGAGTTTTCAGGTTCCTTCCGGCAAAAGGGCAAAGGCCGGTGCGAAATTCCTGCCGCAGCTCAAAACGGGACCTTCCGGCCACGCATCTTCGCCCCAATGTGAAAGTTCTACATGTTCGAGGACGAGCCCCCGGGGCGGGGCCGTCATCCCGAGTTCGCGGCGCTCTCCGGAATCGAGGGCGCGCCGGACCGCTCCTGGAGAGGTTCGTTTGCGCCCCACGTCCACCAGGGTCCCTGCGATGATGCGGACCATGTTGTACATGAAGCGATTGCCTACCACGGTGATGTCGAGGACGCGGGGATCCTCTTTACGAAGGCAGAGGTCTACGCTGTCCATGCGTCGGACGGTTTCTGTCCGCGTGTCGTCGATGTGCCGGAAGGCCCTGAAGTCGTGCTCGCCCACCAGGTCCTGGGCTTCCCGTTTCATCGCTTCGAGATCCAGGGGTTCGCTCACGCGCCAGGTGAACTGTTCCAGAAAGGCGTCTTCGACTCCGGACAAGAAGACGGAATACCTGTAGCGTTTGAAAAGGGGATCCTTTCTGGGGTCAAACTCCCTTTGAACGAAGGAGGCACGGTTGATGGAGATGTCCGCGGGCAGTCTTTGAGCCAAGGCCAAAACCCATCCGCGTGCCTTGAGGTTCTTGTTGCTCGTAAAGGTGACGGGCTGCGCCCGAGCGTGCACACCGCGATCGGTGCGGCTTGCGCAGATGACGTGACTGACCTCCGGATCGATGTCTTTGAGCGCGCGTTCCAGCTCTCCCGCGATCGTGTTCGCGTTGTCCTGGCGCGCAAAGCCTGAGTAGTTTCCGCCCCGGTAGGCGACGAGGAGGAGAATGTATCTGAGGGCCGGATCGTCAGACATCGGGAGGGCTTTGCGGTTTCTTGAGGCCGTTTGCTCGAAAATGAGCGGGCTCCTGCATTTGCGTGGGAGCCGGCCGCTACCTCAAGGGTCGCAGTGAGGACGTTCGTCGAGGTAGGCTTGATAGTCCTTTGCGATCTGAGCGATCTCGTCCTGCGTGTCTTTCGGCCGATCCTTGCCGAACTCTTTCAGGGACAAGCACGAACCTCCAATCGGAGTCATACAGCCGACTTCCACCCAGGCCGCTTGTCCGCCTGCTCCACACTCTGCGCTGTGCCCTTCGCTGACACATGCCGAGCAGAAGAGCAGAAGGGGAAGAATGAGCAGAGCGGGATCAGGGAGCCTCATAAGAACCGTTTCTTGTATACCTTATTTGTCCTGGATTTCACTGTTTGGTGAAGTTGAGAGGGACGTTCACGTCTGCGCAACCACCGCCCGGAGCCGGGAAGCCTGAGCCACGGAATTTTGCAGCTACGCAAGCCGCCGTCGCAGGATCACCCAGGGTATCGTTGGTGGGATTTGCGTAGCAAACACCGCCGGTTGGGCTCACCCGGACCGACATGGTCATCTTCCCTGTGAGCGTGGGGTTTCTGCTGAGCGCGGCCATGTAGCAGCTGCGCGCCATGGAGCCGCGACCGCTGAGGGCAGCATTGAGGGCGGAGGTGACCTCGCCGTTGCACGGCCCTCCACATCCGACCGGACCCTTGGGC
The DNA here is from genome assembly GCA_964392575.1 of uncultured Polyangiaceae bacterium. Taxonomy (GTDB): domain Bacteria; phylum Myxococcota_A; class Polyangia; order Polyangiales; family Polyangiaceae; genus NIC37A-2. The sequence goes on along the minus strand of CAYMQT010000088.1, from coordinate 7,471 downwards.
TTTTGAGGTTCAAGCGACGACGGGACCGAAGTGACTTTCTGTTCTGGCTCCTCCTCTTCCTCGGGAGGAGGAGGGGGGGGAGCGTTGTGAACGGGAGCAGGCGGCTCTACTACGGTTGCAACCGGCGCGGTCTCCTCGATGACCTCAGGTTTGCTTTCCGAATTCAGCTTCCAAAACACCAGGCCGCCGGCGGCGAGGAGCATCAGTATCGCAGCAGCGACGAGTCCGCCGTGGCCTTTGTTGGGCAGTCCAGCCCTCATAGAGTCCGACATGGTCGGGCGGACTATAGCGACGAGGAGCCGTCCGCGCGACTAAAGAACATCGCCGCAGAATCTCCCCAGGATCGGTCTTTATCGAGAGTGAGCCCTGCGTCTTTTGCCAGCTCGACGGGCTTTCCCTTGGGGTAGCCGAGGACGATGACCCCTGAAGGGGTGATCAGATCCGCTGTCAGCAGACGCCTCAGAGCAAGCTCCGCGCTTTGCATGTGCGTCCAGGGTGGATCGGTGACGACCAGATCGAAGGGGCCCCATTTTCGCAGGGCGGCGGTGGCCGCCTCCACCGTTTTTTCCACGATCTTGACGCGAGAAGACACGCCCAATGTTTCCGCGTTTCGTGCGATGACTTTGGCGGCCTCGCGTCCACTTTCCACGAACGTCACATGCTGAGCGCCTCGGGACAGAGCCTCGAATCCGAGAGCGCCCGTTCCGGCGTAGAGATCGACTACGCTCCCTTCGAGCGGCCCCAGAATGGAAAACCAGGCTTCCCGGACGCGGTCGGTCGTGGGGCGGGTGCCGTACCCCTTGGGGGCTGTGAGGCGGCGGCCTCGAAACTCTCCTGCGATGATGCGCATTCAGCTCGTCTCGATCTTGGTCCACATCTGGCGGCGGAGTTTTTGACGTGCGGAGTCTTTCTTGGTCAGGATGCGCGCCACACCCCAGGCAGCGAGGACCTCGCCCTCTTGACCGAGCCCTGGAAGGACACTTGCTCCGACGAGGTATGTGCCTGTGATCGGTCCACGCAGGGGTTCTCCCCCTACTCCCAGGTAGCCGGGGGGCGAGATTTGGAGACGCCCCTCCATTGCTTCGGGTCCGGGCGATACGCCTTTGATGTGGATCCGCTCTACCTCCTTGCGCACGTTCTTGCCGCTTTCGTTTTTCTCATAGAGCCACGCAGGGAGGCCGTCATGGGGGCTGTCGACGACGATGAGATGCTCGGACAAGAAGGGGAGACAGGACTCTAGTGCGGTCAGGACGGCTTGCCGTGCTCCGAGCAAATGAACGCCGCCGTCTTGGGGGAGCAGCATTTCGGCGACGAGCAGCGAACGTGAGGGAGGGGCGGGTCCGTCTCGCTCTTCAGAAGGGCTCTGTCTGGGTTCTGCGCTCATGCGCTGCAAATGCAAATCCGGGAGTGAGTCGGTAGCGCGGACGAGGAAGGAGTCGTGCGCAAGTGGGGCTGGAAGGCCGTGATCGTCGACCAACAAACTCACGACGAAACGTCCACCGACCTGCGAAACCCGGGGCCAGTTCTCTCTCGCCTTCTTGGAGACACCCTCCCCCCCGCTGAGTTCTGCGAGCTGCTCTCCCGTACCGCTAAACACCACCGCTTCGGCCCCGGTCGTGTGTTCTTCCCCGTCTTCGATGATCCCGACGACGCGACCCCTGCGGGTGATCAGCTGAGTGGCGCGTCCTTCGAGCCGACAGGAGCCGCCGTTGGCCGTGATGCGCTCGACGAGGAAGTCCTCCAGGTCTTGCTCACCTCGGGGGAGGGAGTGCACCCCCCGCGTCCAAGCTCCGTGCAACCGCGACAGGGACAAGCGGTTGAGATCTTCTGCACTGAGGCCCGTGTGAGACGCGAAGAGAGCAGGCAGTTCCACCACTTTCCGAAAGCCGTGATCTCTCGGCATGCGGGCGAGAAGGGGTGCATGCCCGTCGCCTTGATCGCGGGCGGGGAGGGCACTTGCGATACGACCGGTCTCGAGTTTCTCCCATGTCGTGCCGGGCGGCCATAGGACGTCCCGCTCGAAAGCAGCGTCCACCTGAGCGTTTTCTAAGGAGATCTGCGTGTAAAACTCGGCGATGGGCTGACTGATTTCGGGATATTCGCGCTCAATCTCGCGCGAAAAAAGCTCGATGTCTGGGGCTACTTCGAAGCGAGTCGTCGTAGAAAGAAGCGAGAACATCGGATCGAGCGGTTGAGTCAGCTGGCGGAACCGTTGCGTTTGCGCCAGCTCCTGCAAGATCCGACGGAAGACGGGGGAGGTGGCGGCCAACATGCTGAACGCGCGCCGAGCTAAGGTGTGTCCCTCCACTTTGTAGAGGGGTGCGCCCACCCCTTGCCCCAAAACCAGGACACGAAGCTCACGCCGACAGAGCAGAGCAGCGGTGAGAAGCGCTCCAATGCTGCGCCCCAGAACGACGACGTCGTAATGCCGCGCTGTCATGGGTCGCTTGCTTCTCCCTGGATGTGGACGCGCCGTCCATCGGAAGAGATCTCGACTCGCCCTTCGCTGATGAAGCGCAAAGCTTCGACGAACGCTTTGTGCTCTTGTTCGAGGATCCTGTCTCTGAGGCTCTCGACGGTATCGTCTTCGTGTACCGGAACCGCTCGCTGACTGATGATGGGTCCGGTATCTACGCCGTCGTCGACGAAATGCACTGTACAACCCGCTACGCGCACCCCGTAGTCGAAGGCCTGCTTTTGCGCGTTCACGCCGGGGAAAGCAGGCAATAAGGACGGGTGAATGTTGACGACGCGGTGCTTGAAAGCATCCAGGAAACCCTTCGAAAGGACGCGCATGAAACCGGCCAGGGCGACCCACTCGACTCCAGCGTCTTTCAGCACGGAGAGCATTTCCGTGTCGAAGTCCTCGCGGCTCGGAAAGCTCTTGTGGTCGAGGCAGACGGCTCGAATCCCCGCGTTCTTCGCACGCGTGAGGGCGTAGGCGCCGGGGCGATTGCACAGCACCACACGTACCTCAGCTGAGAGTTCGCCTCGACTGATGGCGTCGAGGATCGCTTGCAGGTTGGACCCGCTTCCGGAGACGAGGACTCCGAGAGAGAGCGTCACGCTTCAGCATTCTCCTCAGGGATTTCCCTGGAGCGGTCTTCGGGGTCGTTTTCGTAGCTCACGTATGGGGCGCCGTCGCTTGCGATCAGTCGACCGAGACGGAACGCTTTTTCACCGGCAGTAGCTAGCGCCGTGAGGGCCTTGTCTGCGTCCTGTTCACTCACGACAACAATCATGCCGACTCCAAGATTGAAGGTGCGCCGCATCTCTTCGAGCTCGACGGGCCCACCCTCGCGGATGATTCGAAAGATGGCCGGCCATGCGGGAGAGGAGTCAATCACGGCGCGGATTCCTTCTGGGAGCACGCGGGGCAGGTTTTCTGGGATCCCACCGCCGGTGATGTGGCAGAGGGCGTGCACGGTCGGAACCGCTGAAAGCAGCTCCTTCACCGCCTTGGCGTAGATTTTGGTGGGGGTGAGAAGGACGTCGCCGTAGGTGCCATCGAGATCCGGGTGGGTTTCGCTCAGAGCCTTCTTCATTTCTCCTTCGATGACGCGCCGGGCAAGGCTATAGCCGTTGGAGTGAACGCCGCTCGATGCGATACCGAGCAAAACGTCCGTCGGCTTCACGCGCTCGGGGCCTAGAAGGTTCTGCTTGTCGGCCACACCGACGGCGAAGCCGGCGAGATCGTATTCGCCCTCTGCATACATACCGGGGAGTTCGGCGGTTTCGCCTCCCAAAAGCGCGCAGCCCGAAAGCAGGCAGCCGTCGGCAATTCCCTTCACGACGCTGGCTCCCGTGTCCGCGTCGAGTTTGCCCGTGCCAAAGTAGTCCAAAAAGAAGAGCGGCTGGGCCCCGGTGGTGATGATGTCGTTGACACACATGGCCACCAAGTCTTGACCGATGGTGTCATGACGATTGAGAGCGAACGCGACCTTGAGCTTCGTTCCGACGCCGTCCGTGCCGCTCACCAGGATGGGTTCCT
>CAYMQT010000088.1:0-3470 GCA_964392575.1 uncultured Polyangiaceae bacterium | reverse complement strand
AGGGCAGGCCACACAGGCCGGCGAAGCCCCCGATCCCGCTCAGGACGTGCTCTGTGTTCGTCTTTTTTGCGAAGGGTTTGATCTTATCGATGAGGCGGTTGCCTTCCGTGATGTCGACACCTGCTTCCCGATAGGTAAGAGCCATGTGCGCCTGTTATCACCTTTGCCGGGCCTGGAAAAACACCACCCGGGAAGATTCATGTTCGGAGGCAGTTAGCGCTGTCTTCTGAGGGGGTCGAAGGCTCCGAGATCCACCTTGGGACGCTTTTTCGTGGCGAGATCAGCGATGATCTTGGCAGTGGCCGGAGCGAGGAGAATGCCCGTACGGTAATGGCCACTGGCCATGAGAAGTCCGCGGATGCCGGTTTCTCCGAGCAGCGGCAAGTGATCACTCGTGTAGGGGCGAAAGTTTGACCACATTCCGGACACCGTAGCGTTTTCTAGGTCAGGCAAAAGGGCAGTCGCTGATTTCAGCAAGTCACGGATGCCTCGCGCCGTGACTCCTTTCTGAAACCCGACGAATTCCAAGGTCGAGCCGATGACGATCTGACCGTTGGCGCGAGGGACGAGATAACACCAGTCGCCGAAGAGCACGCTGTTTGCGATCGGACGCGGAAGCGTGAGTTGAACGATTTGTCCTCTGGCCGGAATGATGTCCGCGCGCGCAATCGGGAGCCCGTCGATGAGCGGCGTCCAGCTTCCGGCCGCCACCACGAGGGTCGAGGTTCGGAGCTTCGTGCCGTCTTCGAAGTGTGCAGCGTCGACAGAGGAAACGCCGCGACTCTGGGCTATCGTGATGCGGCGCACAGTGCGGCCGGTGACGAAGGTGACCCCGCTTGCTTCTGCGAAAATACGAGTCGCTCGGAAGAGATCGGGTGGAGTGATGCGCGCGTCGTCGGGAAGGTAAATCCCGCCCACGGCGCGAGGGCTGACGGTGGGTAGATGTTTCTTGAGGGCAGCGTGAGAAAGCAGTTTGGCCTTGCCCTCGCTGAGCTGAAGTCCTCTCTTCTTTTTGAGGGTCGCGAGCCTCTGGGACGAGAGAGCCACTTCCAGGCTGCCCCCCTCTAGATAACCCGTAGAAACGTTCGTCGCTCGCTCGATACGCTGCACCCAATTTTTGTAGAGCCGACGACTGTAGCGACACAAATCGAGCATCGGCCCTTCGCCTTCTGCTTCCACTTCCGCTCCCAGGATGCCCGCAGCGGCGCTCGACGCCTCTGCTCCTGGAATCGATTTTTCGAGAACCGTGACGCGGGCCCCACGCAGAGCAAGTTCCAGAGCCGTTGAGGTTCCCATCAGTCCGCCACCGATGATGAGGATGTCAGGAGAGGGAGTGCGTGGAGGCATCTTGAGGCGCTTCTGGCCGGGAGCTAATCCTCGGAGCGGCGACCGAGAGAAGGCGGGCTGTGAGACTCAAGCAGCCGATCCCGATCAGGGCAAGCAGAACCAGCGCGACAAGCGAGGTTCGATGCTGGCGAGGCGTGTCTCCTTCAAGGAGCAAGTAGCCGCGCTCTGGGTCCCCGCCTTCGCGCGCAATCAATGCGCGTAGCGGGCGGTCGGTGAAGGTGGCGTCCGCGAGTCTGAGCAGTCGCCCTTCGAAGTGCGAAGGCGGAACGTAACCCCCGAGCGCCTGGATTTCGTTGGCCCGCCATTCGGGCGCGCGCAGAAGCAACCAGAGGTCGTCTCTCCCCTCGAGGCGCGTGAGGTGAAATTCACCTCGGGCGCCGTGGCGTCGGAAGGAAAGCGCCGAAGTGCTCGGGAGCCCAGTACCGGCGATGTATTCGGGGGCCGCGGCCAGATCTGCCTCCCTCAGGGCGTCGAGATCGGTGGGGTCCTTTCCGGTTGAGCAATACCCGGCTGAGCAATACCCGGCTGCGAAGTAGGAAGCAGACGGAACCAGGAGCCCAGCGACCGTGAGGGACAGCAGCCCTACCACGAGAAGGAGCCCTACGGTTTTCCCCCGTTTTCCCTGGGGCGGAGGCGGAACTTCAGTAGCACTGAACGAATTTTCGAGAGAACTCACCGTGTCCTTAGACACCCGAAAGCGGGAGAAGTTCTGATAAATCCCCGCGCTCCGGCTCCCCCTTGGGTCTCGTGCGCAACGGAAGTAGGCTCCTCACTCTGTCGGGAGGCGCTGAGGGCGCTTTCGGAGGAACGATGGCCGAAGAAAACAAAAAGATCATTTGTCCGAGCTGCAGTTTTCAAAACACCGCGCCCCTGGCCAGCGGGCGCTGTGTCTCGTGCGGCTCGGTGATTGATGACGGTGCTGGCGTCGCCCTTCTTGAGGGAAGCCGGTATCAGCAACAAACCTTCAGCATGACTTGGTTTGGGATCGCGATTGGCGTGATGGTCGTCATGACCGGGGCGATTGTTCTCGGGTTACCCAAGGTCATCCCGCTTTTCGATTTCGAGGGCTACGCAGGTATGATGATGGCCATTCCTGTCTGGTGCATTGGCGGCGGACTCGTGGGTCTGATTTCGCCCGGGCGCACGTTCATGGAGCCGGTGAGCGCGGCGTTTCTGACGGCGATCCCGACGGCCTTCATTCTCTTTCAGGGGCAGACCGTGAAGGTGATGCCCGTGTTCATGTACGTTTTGTTTTCGGCGCTCGGCCTCCTCTTTACTTTGGTGGGCGCCTACGTGGGCGAGCGCATTCAGCTCGGCCCAGAGCCCGGTTCCAACTAGCGGGCGCTCGTGCGCCTTTCTGCGGTCCCTGTTCTCGCCGTTTGCTGTTTTTTGGAGGCTTGTGACTCCGATCACGGGGAGCGGCGCCGCGAGTGGGCGCGCCTCACTCACGCCATCAATCAAGTACGGGAGGCGGAGAACGCAGAAAAGGCTAAGGCGCTCGGGCAGATCGAGCAGCTCAGCTGCCTTCACTTCTGTCAGCTCCGAGAGACTTGCTTGTCCGCCTATCGCCTTCACACGGCGGCGTTTGCGCGCGTCGCTTCAGTCCAGGCAACGAGTCCGACCGATGAGGCAAGAGGGAACCCGAGTTTGAGATCCACGCTTCAAGAAGAGTTGACGCTGGCCGAACGTGAGTTCGGAAGGGCGCGACAGAAAACCAACGACTGCGCTGCTCTTCAGGGTCAGCTAGAACTAGAACGCTAAAGGATGTCTCTCCCTCGCGGCAAAGCGTGAAGCACGAGCACCGCGGCCGAACGCAGTCCTCGCAGTTAGAACAGCCCCAGGCACGCGAGCCCGCAGGGCGAGGAGTGACGCGGCGCGGAAAACCGCCGCCGACTAAGTAGCCGCAAACGCACACCAGCCCAAAGGGCGAAGTGTGCAGCAGTCACCTCTCAGTCCACCCGCAATCCCCTCGCAGCAAGAACAGCCCAAGCTACGCGAGCCCGCAGGGCGAGGAGTAGCGCGGCGCGGAAAACCGCCGGCGACTAAGTAGGAGCCGCCGGATTTTCCGGCGGTACGTAGGGAGGAGGAGTCGCAATTCATTTGCGACGACGGAGGGAGCGCTG
>CAYMQT010000087.1:7572-20374 GCA_964392575.1 uncultured Polyangiaceae bacterium | reverse complement strand
GCGTACTGTGAGGTGACTGCTGCACACTTCGCCCTTTGGGCTGGTGTGCTTGGGCTCGCTACTCCTCGCCCTTTGGGCTCGCGTAGCTTGGGCTGTTCTTGCTGCGAGGGGACTGCGTGCGTACTGTGAGGTGACTGCTGCACACTTCGCCCTTTGGGCTGGTGTGCTTGGGCTCGCTACTCCTCGCCCTTTGGGCTCGCGTAGCTTGGGCTGTTCTTGCTGCGAGGGGACTGCGTGCGTACTGTGAGGTGACTGCTGCACACTTCGCCCTTTGGGCTGGTGTGCTTGGGCGCGCTACTCCTCGCCCTTTGGGCTGGTGTGCTTAAGGGATTGGCGTCAGGTTCTGTACCACGATATTGATGAGTCCTTCGGGATTGTCGACGTGGACCCAGTGGCCTGACTTCGGAAGGATGTGAACTTGAAATCCTTCTTGTTTTTCAAGGCTTAGGGTGCGCTCTTTCATGTGCTCGGTGAAGCGGTCTGAGTGCTCCGCCAGGAGTAGATCGAAGCGGATCCCCATACGGCTCGCCTCGGTTTCGAGGAAGGGCCAAAGGTCGAGAGTAAAATAATCTTTCAGCAACTCTTGGATGTTTGCGAGCTCCAGACGAAAAACGAACTGACCGTCCTTCCGATCGAGATTCGTCGCGAGCCAGTTGGCGAGACCGCTCGAAAGACCCGCCTCGGTGAGGGCCGAGATCGCCGCCGCGCGGGACACGAAGGGGCCCGGGTGAGCAAGGAGGCAGGCAAGGACGACGTTCACTTGGTGGGCTTCGTCGGGAACCTGGGCCCCGGGATCCGAGTCGAGAGTCCAGACTTGAAGGAGTGGGTCCCGAGTGGGGCCTTGGGTGCCCTGCGACAGGATGGACACCCGACGCGCGTACTCGAGCGCCACCTTTCCTCCTAGAGAGTGGCCAAGCACGACCTCGGGCGCTCGGCCCAGCTCAGCTCGCAGCTCGAAGAGATCGTCGACGCAGGAGGCGATGGAGTGGGGGGGCGCTGCACCCAGGGAGCGGCCGTGGCCGCGTAAATCGATGAGTACGAAGCGATAGTCGGGTCTGGCGTCTGACAGTCGTTTGGCGAGGCTGCGCAAATTGTGTCCGGCGCCGAGAACACCATGCAGGAGGAAGGCCAGATGCGTGGCGTCGGGGGAGCCGACCTGAGTGTGGTAAGGAACCATGTTCAGCGGACGTGGATTCAGGGAGGGAGGATTTCAACGACCGCATCGATTTCGACGCTGGAGCCGAGGGGGAGCCCGGCCATCCCTATCGCGGTGCGAGCATGAGGACCCGCTTCTCCGAGCACGTCAGCCATGAGCTGAGAGGCTCCGTTGACGACCAGGTGCTGGTCTGTGAAGTCTTCCGTGCAGTTGACGTACCCCCCGAGCCGCACGATGCGAACGATGCGGTCGAGACTGCCGAGCTCTTCCCGGAGGAGTCGAAGGACGTTGGCGCCACAGAGGGCGGCGGCCTTTTGACCCTCCTCAAGGGAGACGTCACGCCCGAGTTTGCCCACACTGACCAGGTTACCCGGGCCGTCGAAAGGGACACATCCAGAAACATAAGCCACCGTGCCTACGACCACGACCGGGCGGTAAATAGCCCCCGGGGTGGGGATCCTGTCCAAGGGGTAGCCAAGGCTCTCAAGCGTCTCTTCGCGGGTCACCTGGACTTATGTAGCGGCGGGCACGGGCAGGGTAAAGTGACAGGCAGGGTAAAGTGACGGGTAGGGTAAAGTGACGGGTAGGGTAAAGTGAACTCTGGTCAAGTGAAGTCTAGACGTAAACGAGACAACCCCTGACTTCTCGGTTATCTTCACTCGCCTATGGAAACCCGGAGCTCCACCGACGAGATGTTTGGGCTGCTTGAGAAGCTGCGCGCGGTCTGGCCCAAAAAAGGTTGGAGCTGGGACTACCGCTTCAATTGTGTGGCCTCCTCCTTTCATGTGGATCTGACCGAAGAGTGCGAACAGGCCCTCGCGACCGTTTTCTCAGAGATGTACGATCACCGCAGCATCGACCGCTCACCGGAACACATCGCGGAGTTGGCGGAATCGGTGGGGGGTGTTCGCTCGGATCAGAGGATCTATACCTTGCGTTCGAGCGCGCGGCTCGTGCCGTACGCGATGTGGTGGCCTTGGGGCGATGAGATCACGATCTCGCTCCGGGTCGGCCTTGCCGGTTACGTCGGCGACTCCGACAATCAGCGCATGCAGGTCGAATTTCAAGCGATCAGTTGAGAGGGTGCTGCACAGGCTGCTGCGCAAAATGATGCGTCGGTCGTCGGTGCTCACGTACCTCGTTGTACGCGCCGCTCCTCCTTCCTAGCCTCGTTTCGCTTGCGACGCCCGTGCAGCACCCTTTGAGCCTGCTGGGGATTCATTCTGGACGCAGCCGTCTTGGGCCCGGGTCGAACAAGTTTGGCGATCTGAGTTTGTTTGAAGAACAAGGGCTTCTTTTTTGTGGGCCTAGCTCCTTCAACCACATGTCGTACCTTGTGTGAAACAGCGGATATTTTTCGCACTTCCTAAGGAATGCTAGATTTGAAGGATGCTCAAGCGGCTTTCCTTAACCACCCGGCACCGATTTTCGCGCGGAGCACTCGTGGTGGCATTTTTTCTCTTGGGCTCGACCTTGGTGTCGTCCTGTCTCACACCGGAATTTGTGTTCGACGAAGATGGCGCACCTCTCGGTGAAGGTGGCGCGGGAACGGGCGGCGGTAACCATTGTGACAATCGCAGTCACGATTTTGACGAGACCGACACTGATTGCGGCGGAAGGGACTGCGAACCCTGCGCCCTCGGTCGCTCTTGTGAAGCTGGCTCTGATTGTATCAACGGCACGTGCACCAACCTCAAGTGTCAAAACGCTTCGTGTACCGACGGCGACAAGAACGCCAGTGAAACGGATGAAGATTGCGGCGGCGGTGGTTGCCCGCCTTGTGCCGACACCAAGCGCTGCGAGGAAAATACCGATTGTGAAAGCCGCTCGTGCAAAGGTGGCGTTTGCGCAGCTCCTACTTGCACCGACCGCATCCAAAACGGCACCGAATCGGATATCGACTGCGGCGGTGATTGCGAACAGTGCGAATCCGGCGGCAGTTGTGTCATCAACGATGATTGTATTCAGCCTCCGGAGGACGATCCTTCCGTCAGTATTTGCCAAAACGACGTATGCACGCTCGTTTGCGGGATTGGCCTTGGCGATTGTAACCGGATGGCGGGCGACGGTTGCGAAACCAACCTCAACACGACACTCGAACACTGCGGCGAGTGTGCGGCGGTTTGTGCGCCAGCTCACGCCGAAGGCATGTGCCAGGGCGGCAACTGCCTCATCGACCGCGAAGCCCCCGACACCACGAGTGGCTGTGTGGGCAATTGGCGCGACTGCAACAACATGGATGAAGACGGTTGCGAATCGAACATCAACACCAATGTCAACCATTGTGGCATGTGCGATGAAGCATGTTCTGCCACCAACGGAACTCCCTCGTGCTCAGCGGGACAGTGCAGCATCGCGTGCGAAAATGGCTACAGCGACTGTGACGCAGACGCGCGTAGCAACGGCTGCGAGATCAATACGAACACCAACTCAACCTACTGTGGCGGTTGCGACGAAGAGGACGAGTGCGATGGCGGGACGCCAACACAGTCCGCATACTGTTCGGCGGGTATGTGTGGCTACACCGATTGCACCGCCGGATTGGGCGACTGCAATGGAACGGGGGTCTGCACCGACTCCCTCACCACGGTCAATAACTGTGGGACTTGCGGAAACAAGTGCACGGTCACGAACGGTAGTCCAGCCTGCGAAAACCAAGGAGGGGACGTCTACGCATGCGGCGTGGTCACCTGCAATAGCGGTGGCGGCCAGATCTGGAACGATTGCGACGATCTTTACGTCAATGGCTGCGAGGTGAACACACAGACCAACAAGTTTCGCTGCGGGGGATGCTTGCCTGGTGATGCAAACGGAGGCAGCGGCCAAGACTGTACCAGCATCGAGTCCGATCTCACCAAGCGCGTGACCGCCACCGAGTGCTCGGCCGGCGGATGCCGCATCGTGAGTTGTTCAGCCGGGTTTGCTGATTGTAACGGCGTTTTCTCGGACGGTTGCGAAGTCAACACGACCAACAACAAGGGCCATTGTGGTGGCTGCACGTCCGGCCCCACGACGACGTGGGACGGAGGTTTCGTCTGCGACAATCTCTACGCCAACGCCACCGGAACCTGTTCGAACAGCACTTGCTCGTTCAATCAGTGCGCGACCGACTACGGTGACTGCAATCTGGACGCTGCGCTGGGCTCGGCCGGAAACGGCTGTGAAACCTATCTTGTGGGCAACGACTCGCATTGCGGCGCATGCGGCAATACCTGCTCTTCGGCGGGAGCGGGCACCTCGGGCAACGTGTGTACGGCAAGCAGCGGACGCGCCTGCAATCCCACCTGCGCGGCCAACTACGGCAGCTGTGACAGCAACCCGTCCAACGGCTGTGAGGCCAACTTCCAAACGACCTCAGCGACCTGTGGCAACTGCGCTACGAATTGCAATTTGTCCATCGGCAGCAATCAAATCTCTGGGGTACAGTGCACGACGAGCGCTTGTCGCGTGACGACTTGTAACGCGGGACGCGCCGATTGTGACGGGACATTCAGCAACGGTTGCGAAGTCAACATGACGAATACAGCCGCCCATTGTGGCGGTTGCACCTCAGGGCCTACGACCACTTGGGATGGCGGAACCAACTGCTCAAGCTCCGTGGGAAGCAACAGCATCACCGGAGTCAGTTGCTCATCCAGCAACTGCTCGGTGTCGACCTGCGCCGCAGGTAGAGCCGACTGCGACGGGACATTTTCCAACGGCTGCGAGATCAACACCACAAACAACGCCACGCACTGCGGCGGATGCACGTCTGGGCCGACCATAACCTGGGACGGCGGCATCAACTGCGCAAGCAAGACGAACGCGACGAGGGCCTGCGTGACCAGTAGCTGCTTCTGGACGTGTCAGGCAGGCTGGAAAGACTCGAACGGAGATCTGCAAAATGGCATTTCGAACGGTTGCGAGACCGCCATCATCGGTATCATCAACAGCACCACCACCGCCACCGGCAATACGAACGGCAGCATCACGGTGAGCCACACGCTCGCCACGGCCCGCGCGACCAACAACACGCGCACGGTGGTGGTGCTTGTGGGCTACGATGGAAACGCAGTGAACCTTCCGCCCGCAGTCACCTACGCCGGCACAGCTATGACGGTGGCTGAACACCTATACTCGGGAAATCAAACCTGGGTTGGGATCTATTACATTCTTGACGCCGCCCTTCCCGCCACGAGTGGCGCCAGGAACGTGGTTATCACAGCTGATTCAAACAACACCCACGGTCTCACGGCTCGTGTGGTGGAGCTCATCAACGTCGACCAGTCCGCACCCTTGGGTCCCAAAGCATCGAGGCTTGGACAACAGGGTTGCACCGGCCCTGAAGCTGGCAAAACCACTGCTCAACCGCTAACCGGCCTTGCTCCCGATAGTTGGGTGTTCAGTGCCTTCGCCATCACCGCGGATGTGACGATACCCGTCACGGGATCTCAGGAGGCCTTCGGTCAGCTATACTTTGGTGGAACCTCTATGAACTCCGGAGTCACGCCCAGCGTATCACCCAGCACTACCGCCAGTTGGAGTTGTTCAGGATCGATCGCAAACTGGAGTCACGCTGTCGTCGCTTTTCAGCCGGAGGGCACGGACTGAGCCCCTTTCCGGTTCCAGGGCTACTGCGATTCTGGAGCCGGCGGCGGGGGCCTTTCGCTGCCGCGGCTCGTCTTGATGGGGATCCATAGGGCGCGCACGGTGGTCATCGGGCCTTCGCGCGTGTAGCCGGCCATACCGAACAAGAGGTTCCAGAAGTGCCCGTTGGGAGTCTGTCCGTAGCTCAGCAGGGGGAGTAGGTGCACCTGCCACTTCTTGCCGTTCTTGTAGATGCGCTCTCTATAGTAAATGTTGGCGAGGACGTGGCTGAGAGTGTCTGGGGTGCGGGCACGCACGTAGAGCAAGGGTGGCACAATCGTGGTGCGATTTTTCAGGCTCTTGAAGTCGAAGAAGAGGGGCGCTGCCACGGCGTGAGTGTCGTGACCATCACGACCGAAGTAGAACAGCGGAAGGAGATCGACTTCCCAGCTCTGAATCCCCGAGTAGGTGTGAAACAAGGGGGTGAGCCACCAAGAATTGCTGATTCCATGCCGGCGCTTGTGAGAAAAGAGAGGGATAATTGCCGTCGTCGATTCGCGTGGACTGTGGTTGGTGTAGACGAAGGGAAAGAAAAAATGTCGCTTGAGCCCGATGCGCGGGTCTCGGTACTGCCAGTAGAGGGGCGAGTACATGTCGAGTTCCGTATCCCCGCGATGTCTGGCGTAGAGATAGGTGACGAAGGTGTTTGAATCATTTTCCCCGTGCGCGTTCAGGAACAAGGGAGTGATGAGGAGGTTCTCTTTGCCCTTGTACCCGTAGTGAAAGAGCGGCGCGAGGGTCGTGTGCCGTTCGCCTTCACCCCAGATGCTGTAGTAGATCGGGAGCATGTGAAACATCTCCCGTTTTTCCGTGTGCTTACGAAAATATGGGCCCCAGATGTTGGTCCAAGCTCTCAGACCGGAGTTGTACCGGTAGTAATGCGCTAAAGGCGTGATGATCTCGTACTGGCGCTTTTTGTCCTGACCGAAGAAGTAAAACGGCGCTAGACCTAGGCTTACGTCCTGCGCCGTGCGGGTGTCGCAGCTCTGGCCGCCTTTCCAGCTACAGAAAGCGGGGCCTATGATGTTGAGACCGGAGTCGACGTTCCTGTCGCGGTACGTGAGCAGAGGAGGGATGACGGTGTAGCCGCCGTCGGGTCGAGTCCCTGTTGCGTAGAAGGGCAGGAGCCAGTCATCGGTGTCCGTCTTCGTGCGGCGATTGACGAAGGGGCCCACCACCGTCGTGCGGGCCTCCTCTAGCGGGTTCTTCAGATTCCAGGCCAGGGGAAACAGAATGTCGTCCTGGTTCCCTGGTGCTCGCCGGTTGTAATAGAGGCCGCCGTAAAGGCTGGCCCGGTCGGTGATCTCCGGCTTTTCGAGGGAAGGCTGTTTGCGCTCGGCCCAGATCGGAAAGGCCACGCGGTAGCGGTATTCTCCAGCCTTTTCGTTGTAATAGAGGCCGTAAAACTCTCGCGTGGCATCGTCCCCCGTGCCGAGGCTTTCTGCGTCTCCATCGCTTCCGATGCGCGAGAGGGTCTTCTTCGAGATGCTCAGGGGCTCGTCCGGGAGCGTAGGTTCGTCCCCCTGAGGGAGGGTCGTTTCCATGCCGCCTTCAGCCGCATGAGTCTCCGGCATTTGCGAGGGACTGGGAGCTCCGCCACCAGAGGGGGGAGGAGCGCCTCCTCCCATCGGTCCGAAGCCAGGCAAGTCCCCGGCCTGACCGAAAGTCTCTCGGGAACTCAGAAGTATGCTGAGAAAATTTGCGACAACGAAGAGAAGCCGTGCGGACAGCAGCGCCGCTCTTTCGGGGGATGATCGGGTCAAGCCGGCTCCTCGCTTGGGCCTTTCGCCGCTTCGAGCAGGCGTGCGACCGCCGAGGTCACTTGGTCGAGGGGGACGCTGTCTTGGGAGTGCCCCATCAAGTCCTTGAGCTGTACCGTGCCGGAACTTGCCTCCTGCTCCCCGATGACGAGGCAGAGCCGTGCTCCTTGTCCGTTGGCGCGGCGGAGCATGCTTTTTAGGGAATTTCCGCGGCTATCGAGCTCGACCCAAATGCCTTTTTGTCGCAGATCCTGGGCGATCGAAAGTCCTATGTTCACCGCAAGAGCGCCGAGTGGCGCGATAAAAACCAAAGGCGTCGATTCGAGCGTTTCATCGCCGAGGGCGAGCAAGATGCGTTCGAGTCCCATGGCAAACCCGATGGCGGGTGTGCTTGGTCCGCCCAGGCCCTCCAGCATTCCGTCGTAACGACCGCCGCCGAGGATGGCGCTCTGCGAACCGATCTCCCCGCTCTCGGCGACGATTTCAAAGCAGGTGCGGGTGTAGTAGTCGAGCCCGCGCACGAGTCTGGGTGCTACGGTAAAGGGTGTGCCTAGGGTTTCGAGCGCGCTCTTGAGGCCGTCGAAATGAATTCTGTCCTCTTCCGTGAGACAGTCGAGGAGGAGGGGAGCGTTCTCACAGGCGGCCTGATCTTCGGGATTCTTGGAATCCAGGATACGCAGGGGATTGTCTGTGAGCCGTTCTTTTGCGTGCTCGCTCAGGCTGGCTTTGAGGGGTTCAAAATGAGCCAAAAGGCGCTCACGATAGGTCGTTCTGGCCTCCGGACTTCCCAGGGTGTTGAGATCCACACGTACGGAAGTCAGACCGAACTTGATGCACATGCGGTAAAGCATGTCGATCATTTCCGCGTCGCATACGGGCCCCGTGTCGCCGTAGAGTTCACAGCCAGCTTGGTGAAACTGACGGTACCTTCCGCGCTGAGGTCGCTCGGCGCGGAACATCGGACCGATGTAGTACCACTTCGTCACGGGCTCGCGGGCCTGCATCTTATTGTTGATGTAGACGCGCGCAGCGCTGGGCGTGCCTTCCGGGCGCAGGGCGAGGGTTTCGCGTTCCCGCTGGAGCAGGAACATCTGCTTCTGAACCACCTCGCTCGTTTCGCCCGTGGATTTGTGAAACAGACCCAGGTCTTCGACCAGGGGTGTGCGCAGCTCGCCGAATCCGTAGGTCTCCACGGTCTCGCGAAAAATCCGCTCTACGCGAGCGAATCGCTTCGCCTCTTCCGGGAGGATGTCGTTCATCCCCGTGACTGCGCGGTATTTCATGGATCCTTCGGGACCCTCACGGAGCGTCCGGGGGGCTTATGCAAAGCCCTGAGCATGGGGTCAAGCGAAGTGGGTGGATCTTGAAGGAATTCCGGACTTTGGGCGCAACTTTCGGCTCGGAGAAGGCCAGAGGGCCGTGTTTGAGGCCATGAGGCCATGGCCCCGGTCTCTCGGGGGCATTTTTCTGGTACGAAAGGGGAGTGGACCTCACCGAACAGGGGCGCGTTGCGGCCGTCGACTACGGGCGAGCTCGAGTGGGGGTTGCCGTCTCAGATGAACTGAGAATCATGGCGCATCCGCGCCCCTTCGTCCTCGCAACCCCGCCTGCGCGCACTCTGCGGGAGCTGAAAAGCCTGTTTCGCGCAGAACAAGTTTGCCTCGTGCTCGTCGGGTTACCTCGCAACATGGACGGGACCGAAGGACTCTCGGCGCGGCGAGCGCGCAAATTTGCGTCCGCCTTGGCGGAAGCGTGTAATTTGCCGGTAGAATTCATTGACGAGCGTCTCTCGACCGTGGAGGCTCAGGCGCGCCTCAGAGAGGCGGGTGGTAGGGTGAAGGACACGCGCAGTCGCATCGACAGCGCGAGCGCTGCCGTCCTCCTTCAGTCCTACCTGGACGCTCGGAGCCGCGTATGACGAAGGGAGCGGGTCGTCCGCGGGGGCGGGTCGCCCCTTCGCGCTCGCGTCGAGCAGGTCCGAAGCACATCAAGAAAGGAGGGCCTGTTTTCAAGCTTCTCCTGCGCGCGCTCTTGTTGCTGTTGGTTTTTGTCCTGTGCGCTGCATTGGCTCTCTTCTTCTGGTCCCTCCGCCCCGGAGAGGGGAAAGCCTCCGTCGTGCATTTCGAGGTCGCTTCTGCTGATGAAAGTCAGGTAGCGGAAGATCTCCACGCGGCAGGTTTGGTCGATTCAGCGCGATTCATGGGAGCCTATCTCGGATACCTGTCCCCGGGGCTCAGCATCGAAGTGCGGAGCCATCTGCTGCGCACTGACCTTTCGCCCCGCGAGATCATGCAGCGACTCGGCGGCAAGGGGTCTCGTCCGCGGCGGGAGGTCACCCTGCCTGAGGGCTTCCATCATATTCAGATCGCCGCTCGCCTCGAGGAAAACGAGATCTGCTCTGCGGCTGGATTTCGTAGGGCTGTGCGCGACGAGATCTTGCTCGCCGAGCTTGCCATCGAGGGTCCGTCCGCCGAGGGCTACCTGTTTCCTGCGCGGTATCCCTTTTGGTGGACTCGGATCCGGGGGACGTTGTGAAGAGACTCGTGGCGGAATCCAGGAAGCGACTCAATCAGCTCCTGGCGGCTCATCCACAGCACCCGGATTTGGGCCGCCTGCATTTCCAGGAGTACGAGATCTTGACCCTGGCCTCCATCGTGGAGCGTGAGACAGCACTCCAGGCGGAGCGACCCCGGGTAGCCCGTGTTTTTCTGAACCGCCTTCTTTGGCCAGATGCGGAAACGAAGGGCCGCCTTCAGAGTGACCCCACGGCCGCGTATGGATGCATTTTCGACCCAACAAAGGCTCCCTCTTGCGCCGACTTTTCCGGACGGGTGAACAAGGAAATGCTTCGAGATGGCGCGAACGCCTACAACACCTACCGACACGAGGGTTTGCCCCCAGGCCCCATCTCCAATCCCGGGGGATCTGCGATTTTGGCGGTGCTCTCCCCTCAAGCCGGAGAGGAGCTTTATTTTGTCGCGGACTCACACGGAGGGCATACGTTCACGGTAAGCTATGAGGAGCATCTCGAGGCAGTGAAGCGTCTCAAAGACAGCCAATGAGCCCTATTTCTGACATTTGTGCTGCCAGCGGGCTCGACCGGCAAGGGACCCTCAAATCTCCCTTTTCAGCCCTCCGCATCTCAGGATTCGCGTGCTAGACCTCGCCCGCGCCGCCCGCTGAACCGGGGCGGGCGGAGCGGCCCGATGTCGCATCATCTCTCTTTCCAAAGCGCCAGTATCAAAGTGACGAGCCTTAGTGCGGTCCTCCCGGATCCTTCTCCCTCCTACGAAGACGCGGTCAAGGCCGTGAGGTTCTTGAGCATCGATGCGGTCGAGCAGGCGGGCTCGGGGCATCCCGGGGCTCCCATGGGCCTAGCTACGATTGCCGTAGAGATCTTCGCGCATCACCTCACCTACAATCCGGCAGATCCCCTTTGGGCCAACCGCGACAGGTTCATTCTCTCCTGTGGGCATGCCTCTATGCTCTTGTATTCGGTTCTTCATCTGTCGGGCTACGATGTGAGCCTGGAGGACATCAAGAACTTCCGGCAGTGGGATTCAAAGACCCCTGGACATCCTGAGTTCGGTCACACGCCTGGGGTCGAGACGACCACGGGACCTCTCGGGCAAGGTATCAGTAACGCGGTCGGAATGGCTCTTTCATCGAAGATGGCCGCTGCTCGGACGGAGTTCAACGGCGCGCCCGTCATCGACTACAACGTGTTTACGATCGCATCGGACGGCGACATCATGGAGGGCGTCGCCTACGAAGCCTGCAGCATGGCTGGGCATTTCGGCCTGGACAATCTGATCGTCGTTTATGACGCGAACAACGTCACCATCGACGGCAAGGCTGAGGCCTCCTTCACGGAGGACGTGGGCCTGAGATTCCGAGGGCTTGGCTGGGAGGTTTCGGAAGTGGATGGCCACGACCAGGCCGCCGTGCGCGCTGCTCTCAACAAGGCCAAATCCGCGACAAAACCCGCCCTGATCATCGCCAAAACCCACATCGGGTACGGCGCTCCGACCAAGCAAGATTCCTCTTCCAGTCACGGCTCTCCGCTCGGTGCCCTAGAAATACAGAAGACGAAAGAGGCGGCGAACTGGCCGCTTACCCCTGCCTTTCATGTGCCGCCTGTGGCCTACCGCGCCTTCGACGAACAAAAGGCCAAGAGCCTCGCAAAATACGAGGCATGGAAGGCGCGGTTGGCGAGCCTGAGCACAGACGACCAGACGAAGCTCGAGGTAGTACTCGGTCGTCCGGTGCCGGACGACCTGTTTGAGCAATTGCTGAGCGCTGCGAAGCGCAAGGACGACGCCACACGCAATCACGCGGGCCACATTCAGCAAAAGGTGGCCGAGCTCGTGCCCGCGCTCGTCGGCGGATCCGCGGACTTAGCGAGTAGCGTCAAGACGCGCATCAATGACTCCGGAGATGTTCAGAGCGGTCAGTTCGGTCACAAGAACTTGAATTTCGGGATTCGTGAGCATGGGATGGGTGCTGTTCTCAACGGTATGGCCCTTTCGGGGCTGTTCATTCCTTTCGGCTCTACGTTCTTGATCTTCTCCGACTACATGCGGCCACCCATGCGTCTTGCGGGCCTCATGAAGCAGCAAGTGATCTACGTGTTCAGTCACGATTCGATCTTTTTGGGAGAGGACGGTCCCACCCATCAACCTGTGGAGCAGCTTTGGACGATGCGCATGGTGCCCAACCTCGACGTGTATCGGCCGGCAGATGCTCTTGAGTGTGCGGCTGCCTGGACCTATGCGCTCAAGCGCACGGGTGGTCCGACGGTTCTCTCCTTGACCCGACACACCGTGCCAGAACTCACCCGACCGGAAGGTTTTCGCCCCGAGATGATGCTGGAGGGAGGATATGTCCTTTGCGAAGCCAAGGATCCGGACCTGATCTTGATCGCCACGGGCAGTGAGGTCAGCGAGGCGGTGAAAGTGAAGGACCTTCTCGCCCAGAAGGGGAAGAGTGTGGGCGTTGTCTCGATGCCGTGCGTCGAGGCGTTTCTCCGTCTGCCCAAGGAAAGACAAGATCAGATCCTCCCGCCCGGGGTTCGCCGGGCGAGCTTTGAGCTGGGGGTGACCGGCCCGTGGAAGGCTTTGACCGGTCTAGACGGTATTGAAGTCGGTGTTGATACCTTCGGAGCTTCCGCCCCCTGGGAGCGACTCCAGCAAGAGTACGGCGTTACGGCAGAGCAGGTCGCGGCCAAGATTTTGGCTGAAATGGCCTGAAGAGGTTCTGT
>CAYMQT010000087.1:5940-7562 GCA_964392575.1 uncultured Polyangiaceae bacterium | reverse complement strand
GCTTCTTCGAGTTTGCTTCTTCGAGGGAGTGTGACCCTGGGACCTTGCCAGGGAGTGACGCGGGTGCGAGCCAGCCGTGCCACTTTCTTTTCAGAAAGGGGCTTGTGTGAGTACACGCGGTGGAGCCACTATGAACCGAGCTTCCGTCGTGTCAGCGCTTCCGATCGTCCTCGTACCCCATCCTCACGTTCGCGTGGACAAGAAGGTCCTTGCGGGGAGTCCACACGTGGCCGGTTCGCGGGTGCCTGTGCGACGGCTTTATGCCTTCTACCGGAGCGGCACGCCCATCGAAAAGATCCTGAAGCGCTACCCGCAACTGTCTCCGGCCAAAGTCTTCGATGCCCTGGCGTTCGCGCTCGACAACCCGGAAGTGCTCGAAGCGGACATGGCTCACGAGGCCGAGCTTCTGGATCAACGAAGCTCCCGTCGACCCAAGCGCTTGCCGGGCCTGCGTCAGGTAGAACTTCCGTTCATGGGAGGCTCTGCCAATGACGACGACTCAGATCCCCCGCGTCATTGAGTTTTTTAATGAGCCAGTGCCACTGAGTTTTTAATGAGCTTCGGCTCAAAAATGATGAGTGACTAACGGGTGTCCTGCTTGGCAGCGGCGATCAGCTCTGCGACGAGGGACTTGAGCAGTTTCATCTCCGGACCCTCGGCCATGATGCGAAGCTTGGGCTCCGTTCCGCTCCAGCGCACGAGGACGCGCCCTTCGGCTCCGAGCTTCTTTTCAGCCGTCTTTGTCGCTCGATCGAGCTTCTGCATGTCTGCGAGCGGCAGGCGACGAGGCAGGTGCACACTCTCCAGGAGCTGAGGAACCCGCTTCATGACTCCAGCGAGTTCGCTCATGGGCCGACCCTCGCGCTTCAACGCGGCGAGCATCTGTAGAGCGGCGACACAACCGTCTCCTGTGGTCGCATGATCGAGGAAGATGAGGTGCCCGGATTGTTCGCCGCCGAGAGAAAGCTTCTGCTTTCTCATGGCCTCGACGACATAGCGATCCCCTACGGCCGTACGCAGGAGTTTCCCTCCCGCTTTTTTGAGCGCGATCTCAAGCCCCATATTGCTCATCACGGTGGCGACGAGGGTCTTTTTGGCGAGGCGCTTTTCGCGCAGCATGCGGAGGGCACTGAGCGCCATCACGGCGTCCCCGTCGACGACCTGACCGCGCTCGTCGACCAAGATCACTCGGTCTGCGTCTCCGTCGAGCGCAATCCCAAGCTGCGCCTTTCTCCGGACGACCTCCGTTTGCACGTGTTCTGGGTGCAGGGCTCCGCAGTCCTTGTTGATGTTCTGCCCGTTGGGGTGAACTCCGATGGAAATCACTTCTGCGCCGAGCTCCTCAAAGACGCGCGGGGCCACTTTGTAAGCGGCACCGTTGGCCGCATCGACGACCACGCGCAGACCATCAAGGGTCAAATCGCCTGGGAAGGTGTTTTTTGCATAGACGATGTAGCGCCCGGGCGCATCTTCGATACGCACGGCGCGTCCGATGCTCGCTCCTGTGGGACCACGGTCGATGAGCGCGGAGTCGAGGAGCGATTCGATCTCTAGTTCGTCTTCATCGGGAAGCTTGAAACCGTCCGAGCCAAAGATCTTGATGCCGTTGTCGCCGAAGGGAT
>CAYMQT010000087.1:3026-5930 GCA_964392575.1 uncultured Polyangiaceae bacterium | reverse complement strand
GCTGATGACAATCCCTGCATCTGCTATCATCGAATGCGTGAGGTTGGCGACGGCGGGCGTCGGCATCGGTCCGCACAGCATGACGTGACCCCCCATCGCGCAGACGCCCGCTGCGATAGCCTGTTCCAGCATGTAGCAGGAGAGGCGGGTGTCTTTGCCGATGATCACGCGCGGGCGCTTTCGCCCCCCTCTCCGGGCCACATAGGTGATGGCTCGACCGAGTCGGAGCGCGACTTCTGGAGTCATCGGATCGACATTGGCGCGTCCCCGCACGCCGTCGGTCCCGAAAAGTTTTCGTTGGGCGTTCACCGCGCTGATCTCCTAGAGCGCAACCGCTGGATCACGGGGGAGGTTGAGCAGAATCGCCCGGGCGGCGCCGACTAAGAATGTGGAGCCCGTCACCACAACGACCCCGGTCTCACCCACGATCTCCCGCGCCCGCTCTAAGGCGGATTCCACGGTGCTGGCCACTTCACCGGAGAGAATGGGGGGGAACGAGTCTGGATCTTGAGCGTTCATGACCGGCGGGGCCACATACACCCGGTGCCCAGCCACGGGTTCCAGACGCTTTAGCATCGCCTTGTAACTCTTTCCTTGAACCGTACCGAACACCACGGCGATGTTCCGCCGTGATTCGACTTCAAGCAGGGAAGGATCGAGAGAATGAGAGAGCGTAACCATCCCATCCGGGTTGTGCGCACAGTCCAGGAGCGTGAGTTCTTTGCGGTTTCGATGCAACAGCTCGTTGCGACCGGGCCAGTCGAGGGTTTCGATGCCCCGAGAAATCGCTTCTGGAGTGAGACCAAGCGCTCGCGCCGCCGTGACGGCCACCGCGAGATTGGATCCAATCATCGAGAGTCGCGGGTAGGCGAGGGGAGCTCCGGGGATCGGCTCCGGGCCTCCCAGGGGCAGAAGGGTGGCTCCGACCTCATCGACGCGCTCGGAAATGGCGTCCAGGGCGTGCGGGTGCAGACGTCCGACGACGACTTGACTGCCTTCCTTGATGATCCCGGCTTTCTCCATAGCGATGGCCCGTAGATCATGGCCGAGGATCTCCATGTGATCGTAGGCAACGCGCGTGATGATCGCCATCTTGGGCGGCGGGATGACGTTGGTCGCATCGAGGCGCCCGCCCAGTCCCACTTCGAGCACCGCATGTTCGACCCCCGCCTCCTCAAAAGCGAGGAAAGCGACAAGGGTTGTGGTTTCAAAGAAGGTGAGATCGGGGGCTTCGTCCATGACCCGATGGATCAACCGCGCCAGGGTATCGTCTTCGAGCGGTTTTCCATCGATGCGGATCCGCTCCGCAAATCGCACCAGATGTGGCGAAGTATAGAGCCCTACCCGCTTGCCAGAGGCACGCTGCATGGCGCTGAGAAAGGCACTCACCGTTCCTTTGCCGTTGGTTCCGGCAACGTGAGTGACCTCGAAACTTCTCTCAGGATTTGCCAGCTTGTCGCAGGCCTCCTTCATCGGCAAAAGACCCTGCCGCTGACCTTTTCCGATGAGTCCGTACAGTCTGACGAGCGCGGACTTGAGATCAGTCATGATGGGCGCCTCCCTGTGCGGGAGGCGTGCGCTTCACACCGCCATCGAGGAGTCGCAGGAGAGTGGAGATTCTTTGTTTCATCAAAGAGCGAGGTGCGATCGTGTCAATCATGCCGTGTTCAAGCAGGAACTCTGAGCGCTGGAAGCCTTCTGGGAGCTGTTGCCGGATCGTTCCCTCGATCACCCGCGGTCCCGCGAAGCCGATCAGTGCGTTGGGCTCTACCAGGTTCACGTCGCCCAAAAAAGCGGTACTCGCGGCCACGCCACCCGTCGTGGGGTGCAGGCAAATACTAATGAAAGGTTGCTGAACTTCCCGGAAGCGCCTGAGGGCCGACACCGTCTTTGCCATCTGCATGAGGCTCAAAATGCCTTCCTGCATGCGTGCGCCGCCCGAAGCGTGCAGCAGGATGGCAGGCATTCGCTCTTGCGTGCAGCGCTCGAACAAGCGGGTGATCCTTTCCCCGGTGACCGATCCCATGCTGCCCCCCATGAAGCGAAAAACGTAGAGGCCGTAGCCGACGGTACGCCCGTCCAGGGTGCCTCGTCCGACTTCGATCCCTTCGTTGTGGCCGGTTCTCTCTCGGGCCAGCCGCACACGCTCGGGATAGTCCTTCCCGTCGAAAAACCGTAAGGGATCTCCAGGCGTGATGTGCTCATCCCAGAGCTCCAGTTTGCCGTCGTCGAGAAGCAAGTGCCTCCAGTCCTCGGGCATCATCGGGTGGTGATACCCGCAACGCGGACACACATGCCAATTGACCTTCATCTCCTCCGCAGTAAGGACGGCAGAGCATCCCAAACACTTGGAGAAGAGGCCGCGGCCGACCGACTTTTTTTCACTTTCGTGCTGCTGC
Source organism: uncultured Polyangiaceae bacterium (assembly GCA_964392575.1). Classification (GTDB taxonomy): domain Bacteria; phylum Myxococcota_A; class Polyangia; order Polyangiales; family Polyangiaceae; genus NIC37A-2. The sequence goes on along the minus strand of CAYMQT010000087.1, from coordinate 3,531 downwards.
GAGCGCGTTTTAGAGGGAAGTGCCAACGGTACGGAATCGAGAGAAATTGACGGGAAGGGCCCTTTTCGACCGAGGTCGGCCGGGCCGCAAGTACTACCCTAAAAGCGGAACGAGGCGAAGAGTCGCCATGAGGCCCGTGTTCAATCCAATCAATATAATTCCAGGCACACGGGAACAAATTCGAGTAGCCAGCCTGGGTTGAACCATCGACCCCAAGGCCCGAGGGGAAGGGTGCGGGAAGGTGGTTTACGTCTGTGCGAGGGAGAGGGATGCTCCGCCCAGATGGTGGAGAGTGAACTCGGGTCGCCCCGGTCGGTGCAGGCGGAAGACCCACTTGTTGGCCGCGACAGTCAGCGCGAACGTTTGCGTAAGACTTTTGAACGAGTTCAGGAGTCCGGAGATTTTCGTGCGGTTACAATTTTGGGATCGTCCGGTCTGGGCAAGACTGCTCTCATCGACGACTTCGTCTCCTCTCTTACAAGCCCAGAAGAGGGAGGCCCGCTGG
>CAYMQT010000087.1:0-3016 GCA_964392575.1 uncultured Polyangiaceae bacterium | reverse complement strand
GGTCTATCGCTCCCGCGCGCGCCGAGAGGCGCTGAGCTACGGGGTCTTTTCACGCCTACTCCGAAGCCGCTTCGGAGTTCTCGATGAGATGCTGGAAGAGGAGGCGGTGAAGAAGGTTCGAAAGCAAGCCCAGGAGGTTCTGGGACATGAGAACGTCGCGGACGTTTGTTACTTCTTGGGCCAGCTCATGGGCATCGCCTTCGACGAAAGCCCCCTGACCTTGGCAGCTTCGGACGAATCAGGCCCGGCCCAGGGCATGCGTCGAGCCGTGGTTCGACGCTTCTTCGAGGCTGAGGCCGCAGGCAAGTCCGTTTGCCTCATTTTCGACGATCTTCAGTTTGCCGATCCTGACTCGCTCGATCTTTTGGAGTCCCTGATTCAGTACCTGGACGGTCGAATTTTCCTGATTTGTGCTGCCGGTCGAGAACTGCTCGCGCAGCGCGAGCTGTGGGGCGCGACCGCCACCGAACGTCATCAACTCATCGAACTCGAGACCCTCGGGAAGCAGACCGCAGAAGAGTTGATCCGTAGGATGCTGCGGCGCTCGGAAGGTGGAGTGCCCGAGGCGTTGGTGGAGGCAGGGGTGCGGGCGGCAGGGGGAAACCCGGGTCAAATTGCGCAGATGGTGCGAAGCTATCTGGAATCAGGCGTCCTCGAGGAGGTTCATCCCGGAGGTCTTTGGCGGGTGAACCTCGAACGACTGGGGACCGTTCGGCTTCCCATGAGTATCGATGACGCTGTGGCCCTGCGCATTAGTTCCTTGTCGAGCGGCGAGCGCCGAGTGCTCGAACACGCGGCGGCCATGGGAAGCGTTTTTTGGTTGGGTGGGCTTGTGGCCCTCGGTCGTATGGACCGCGAGCCGCCCGAATTTTGGTCGGAGAAGGAACCGGCCGATGTCCGTCGGCTCCAGGAAACGCTCGACCGGCTCGTGGAGCGGGATTATCTCCTGCGCTTGGAAGACGCGGTTTTCCCCGACGAACCAGAATACGTATTCAAACACAATTTTGAACGCGAGAAGATCGCTGCTCTGACCAGTGCCGCTCACACGCGCCGCTATCATCAGACCTTGGCTGACTGGATAGGACAGAAATCGAGCGCTCGCTCGCGGGAAGACTACATGGCGCGCCTAGCCTTGCATCTGGAGAAAGCCGGTTCACGCACGCGCGCCGGATTTACCTACCTCGATGCCGGAGATCTCGCGCGCAAGAGTTTCGCTCTGCGCAAAGCGAGTGAATACTATACGAGCGGGTTACATCTTTTGGGGGATGACGACGCGCGGCGTCGCATCGATGCACTCCACAACCACGGCGACGTTTTGACTTTGCTTGGCAAAACGGACGAGGCCATGGAGTCCTTCCGGCAGATGCTCGGCATCGCCTATCTGATGAATCTCACTGGAAAAGGCGGAGCGGCGCACAATCGCATGGGTCGACTCTACCGGGAGACGGGGTTCTTGTCGGAGGCCGCCAAGCATCTGGCGGCTGCACGGGTGCTCTTTCTGGCAGCGGGTGACGACCGCGGAGTCGCGTCGAGCCACGACGATACGGGAAAGTTGCTCTGGGTGCGCGGGGACTACGACGCGGCTCTTCTGGAAATGCGCACGGCCCTCGACATGCGTCGGGAAATTGGCGACCGACGTTCCATTGCCCTCAGCCTCAACAATATTGGTCTCGTGTGGATGGACCATGGGCGTCCGGCCAATGCCAAGGAAGCCCTTGAGGCCGCCTTGCAAATCCGGCGCGAGATCAACGATCCCGTGGGCATTGCAGACAGTCTCAATACATTGGGCTCTCTGCACGTCGATCAGAATCGCTTCGAGACGGCCCTCAGGTGCTTCCGAGAAGCGCATCAGGTGCTGGTCTCGATCGGAGAGCGGACGCGGATTGCCGAGAGTTTGACCCATATCGGTCAGACTTTGGAGAGGCTTGGGCAGAGCGAGGAAGCCATCCGTATCCTCAACGAAGCTGTCCAATTGTGCGAGGAAGTCGGCGACAAGTTGCAGCTCGCCGAAGCGAAACGCGGACTCGCGAAGAGCTATTTGCTGAGCGGCGATCTGAAGAGTGCCCGCCGCCATGTGCGTGCGGCCGTAGATCTCTTCGCTCAGGTACGGAGCAAGCCGCATCTCGCGATTGCGCTTCGCACCCTAGGCGAGGTAACGGGTGCCGGCGCTTGGGGTGAGAAGCACGAAGGCCGCGCTGTGGAGTATTTTATGCGTTCGATCGCCATCGCCAAGGAAATTGGAAATGAAGTCGAGGTGGCGCGCTCCTACATCGCTTTTTCGAGCTACGTGACGACCTCCAAGGGCTACGAAGCCAACGGCGAGATCCAGCGTGAGGCCATCCGTTTGAAGGAAATGGCGGACGAGATTTTTGAGCGCCACCGGATCGAGGCCGAAGAAGGGGTTCAGGATGGCCCAAGTTATGAATTCGCTCCAGGGTGAAGATGCTCTCCTACGGCCAGAGGCGCTTGCTCTGTTTCTCAGACAAGGTGCCGTTTCAGATCCAGGGGATCCTCTGCTTCTCGTGCGATGGCGCGTGGACGACGACAGCGAGGGACGAAGGGTCGAGGCCTTCGCTGGTAGTCCTGGGACCCGCGTGACGAGCACAGAGCTGTTGTGGGAAGGAGTGACGGCACTCGATCTGCTCGGTCATCTCCTGGCAGCGAACGAACTCAGACGGGTGCAATCTGAGGACACCTCATCGTCCCCACAAACCGAGCCTGTGGAACTTTCTCGCCTCAAGGAGCAGTTTCGCAAATGGTCGCGAAAAATCAGTGGCTTGATGCCCGCAGATGATCCGCTGGCCGCCCTCGAAGTCGAACTCACGGATCCGAGAGCGGTCCTACCGTCGAAGGAGCGGGTCTCGGATTCCGGCTACGATCTCACTCTCATCGACGTAAAGAAGCAGTTTGGCCTCGTCGTCTTGTTCGGGACGGGAGTGAAGATTCAGCCACCCCAAGGATGGTATCTGGACGTCGTGCCCAGAAGTTCCATCATCAAGAGGGGCTACATCTTGGC
>CAYMQT010000086.1:9410-20419 GCA_964392575.1 uncultured Polyangiaceae bacterium | reverse complement strand
CCAGACGGAATCCATCTGGGGCGAGAAGGGAAGAAGAACCGAGGAGACGGCGCTGTACCAAACGGCATTGAGGCCGAATGTGAAGGCTCTCTCTGCGAGAAGGTCGAATTCGGAGCGCCGCAAAAGGATGCAGAACCCTCCTCGTCCTCTCAAGAGATTTCTTCCCCCCGCCCTGCTACTCCCTCCCGCTCTACTGCTACACACTCGCTCGCGCGAGGTGTTGCCCCCAAAGCCGCCTCCGTACCGACACTCTCCGAGGCCCGCTTGATGCAACAAGCCGTAGAAGCGCTCCGGACCTCGGGCGACGCAAACAAAGCGGAAAGCTTGCTGCAAGAATACCGAAAGAGTTCCAGTTCCGGGCAGCTCGAAGAGGAAGCCCTTGCGCTGTCCATCGAGGTTTCTCTCGCCCGCGGAGACAAAAAGGCCCCTGCCTACGCGAAGCAGTACCTGGCGAAGTACCCCACAGGAAAGTTTGCGCCCCTCGCAAGGCGAGCGCTCTCCGGAGCCGAGGCGATTTCTCCGCGATAAAGGCCTTCTCTTTGGCTGCTCGGGAAGGCAACCTAACAGCGGGGCATGCCGCATTCGACTCGACGCCACAACGGGCTCTTGGTGGCTCTCGCTTTGGTGTTCTTAGCGACGATGGCCGAGAGCGCTTCCGCTCACCCGCCGATCCGTGATTCCCTCTACTTGCGGGTAGAGGGGACTTGCCCCCAAAAGGACGAGGTTCAAAGAGAGCTCTCTCCTCTCCTGGATCGCTGGAAAACAAAGGCTGAACCCGAGCCGGGCATGCCCGAGGCGCGCCTCATCGACCAGGGGGAATCCTTTTTAGTTTCCGTCGCTGGGGACACGCGAACGCTCAGCGATCCGGCTCGCGATTGTGCCGAACGGGCTCGTGCCGCCGCGGTCATCATCGCGCTTCGCTTGGACCTGACCGATGAGGACGCAACTTCCCCACCACCTATGCCCCCATCCGAGGACCCACCCCGCTCTGAACGCCCGCCCTCCCCGCTTTCGGAATTTGAAATCAGCGTGGGGGGACGCTTGCAAAAGAGTATCGACGCAGCCGACGATCCCACCTTTGGTCCATTCCTCATGGCGCGCCTCCGTAAAAATTCGCTCTCTGCTCAACTTTCAATGGGCATTCAGAGCAACGCCACCGCGACTGCCCAAGGGGTGGACCTTCGCTTCCTGCGGCTCCCCCTCGACGCGGGGATCGGGTGGGTTCACTCAGAAGGGAAATGGCTGCTCGAGCCTCTGGCACTGATTGCTTTTGATTATATCAGAGCGAGCGCGCCCGAGCTCGATGAGGGCGACGTCCAGGGGCGATTCGAGCTCGGTCCGCGGCTTGGTTTTCGGATCAGCAGGGTCCTGGGGCGCTTTCGGATCTTCGGCCTCGTCGACGTGACCTGGTTTCCCCGAGAATATTTCATCGAGGTCGAGCCTCTGGGACGCATCAGCACGACTCCGCACTGGTGGTTCGGGGCACGTCTCGGACTCGGACTCCCCTTCCCTCTCGCGAAAGCAGAAGAAATCTCCAATTTTTCTAATTAAGAAGGATTATTCGAGCGCTGCGAGAAAGCGTCCGCGAAGCCATGCCTTTCTCCCTGGGAGTGAAGATTTGTCCGCCCTCTCCCCATTTCAGAAAGGTGAGGTTTTCTGGATTCTTTCGGTCAGTCGCAGACACCCCTGCCTGCTTTCAAAAGGGCTCTCTTGTTTTCTGTGCGAGCTTAGCGTTCGGGTGCACCGCGCTCCTCGGCGACGGCAAGGGTGACCCCTCAAGTGAGGTCGACCCTGACGATACCGCACCAAAGACTCCCACACCGGAAAACAAGAACGGCATGCTCAGCATCTCGCGAGAAGCCGTAGAGACTGCGTGCAGCGACCTCGGAGAGGGGGTAGCGGTCGGTGTCACCAAGCTCCGACGCCTGTCTGTTCTGGAGTTCAACAACACCGTGCAGAGCCTCCTGGGCGGACCCTACATCGACTATGCCCCCGATCTTCCGGACGACGAACCGATGGGCCCCTTCGTCAGCAATCAGTCTCTTGCCGTCGGAAGTCAGGAAGCACGAAAATACAGGACCGTGGCGGAGCAAGTGGCAGAAGCTGCCCTCGCGGGGGGCACGGCCTTTTTGCCTTGTTCCCTGCCGCAAGGCTCTGAAACCGAATGCATCGAGCAGTTCCTTCGGGAGTTCACGCCTCGCGCCTTCCGACGGAGCGTCAGCGGCGAAGAAGTGGCAGCTTTCTTGGAGTTGTATGTCCTCGGCCGCGACGGGCTACCGGATGCCGGTCCCGACCCGACAAATGGTCTCAGGTTGCTCCTGCGGGGACTCGTCGGCTCCCCCGACCTTCTCTACATCGTGGACACAGGAGAAAACGGCGTCCCAGGTCAGGTTCCGGAGGCCGCGAGCGCACACACGTTGGCTTCGCGTCTCTCTCTGGCCTTCTGGAATGCTCCGCCCGACGCCGAGCTTTTGGGATTGGCGGACTCCGGACAACTCCTGAGCGCAGAGATCTACGCGGAACAAGTGACCCGCGTCCTTTCCGACTCACGAGCACGGACCGCGATAGCTCACTTCTTCGCTCAGCTCACAGGCGTTTCCCACCTCCAGAAAAAGCTCAAAGATCCCCTTCTGTTCCCGGAATGGAGCGAAGCCCTCGTCGGTGAGATGCTCGCCGAGCAGGCGGACTTCGTAACCACCAATGTCTTCGACGGAGACGGAAGCCTCGATACGCTCTTCTTGACGAATCACACGTCACCGGGGCCGCTTGTCGCAAGCATCTATGGGGTCCCCGCCACCGTCCCCGTCAGCCTCCCCGCCGCTCAGCGCCAGGGCATTTTCACTCAGCCTGCCTACCTCGCGGCCCACAACAAGCCTGCGGAAACCTCACCCGTGCACCTCGGAATCAACATTCGCGAGGCCATCCTCTGCGAAACCATGGATCCTCCACCTCCTGGCGTCGATACTTCACTTCCGAAGGTCTCCGGAGAAATAAAGACGAGTCGCGATAGGTTTTTGGCGCACGAAACCGGCCCCTGCAAAAACTGTCACGAGCTCATCGATCCCATCGGTCTGGCCTTCGAGCACTACGACGCCATCGGGCGATACCGCGAAACGGATGGCGGTGCGCCCATCGATCCCAGCGGACAGATCATTTCATCGAGCGGGGGAGAAGATGGTCCGATGTTCACCGGCGCCCTGGAGCTCTCTCAGCAGCTTGCAGATTCTCTCCAGGTACAAGACTGCTTCTCCCGGCAAATGCTTCGCGCTGTGCTCGACCGCCAGGAAAGTCTGCGTGACGCCTGCTCTGCCCTTGAAGTCATCGAAGGTTTCGAAGATTCGGGAGGTCACATCATTCATCTGCTCGCTCAGATCGCTCAAACAAAAGCGTTCACACACATCGTTCTCAATCCACCGCCCGAGGCTCCATGAAAAGACATCCCTTTCTTCGAAAATGTGAGCCCAAGGGGGGATTTTCCCGAAGGGATCTGCTTCTTGCTCTGGGCATCAGCGCCGGCTTCGCCCCCCTCTTGCCCTTGCTCAACGCCAGCGCTCAAGACGCCGGTCCCGCGGGGCCCAAACGCTTGCTCCTCTTGTACTCCCCGGACGGGATCCCGGCGGCGGGCTGGAACAACTCGCTCAATTGGCGGCCTACGGGCGGCGAAACGGACTTCACCTTTCATGAGCTGCACTCACCGCTAGCGCCCTACAGAAGCAAGGTCGTCGTTCCCTTCGGAATGTCGATGACCGTGGCAGGCGCTGGAGAGGCTCATGCCCATGGGATGGCGGGGCTGTGGAGTGCAGCAGAACTCAAGGGACCAGGAAACGGCGCCAACTTCGACGGCGGGAATGGCAATCGAACCGGCTGGGGCAGTGCCCCGACCATCGATCAAATCCTCGCCCAGAATTTCGGGCCTGAAATGCCCTATCAAGTGCCCGCCGACGCCCCCACTCAACAAACTCGATTTCGCACCTTCGAGCTGGGGGTGGAGTCTGGGAATCCGAGCAGTTTAAACCGCATGATCTACCGGGGAGACGACGAGCCGCTCAACCCCGAGGACAACCCAGAGCGAGCCTTCAACACCATCTTCGCAGGAGTCAGCCCGTCCGGCGAAGAGCCAGAAGTGGACGTCGAGGCAGAGCGCAAAAAGGCGGAGGAGCTAGCGCTTCTGAATATAGACAGGGCAAGTCTCAGCAAGATCCGCAAGCAAGTAGGGAGCCTCGACTACTACAAGATCGATCGCCATTTGGAGTCGCTGCTTGAACTGGAACAAAGTCTCAACGTACCCTCGGTAACTCCCTCTGATCATTGCTCGATTCCCGACGTGAGCGGCGGCAACTTCCCGACAAAGGTGCGCTCCATGATGGATATCATCGCGTCCACCTTTGCCTGCGACCTGACTCGCATCATGAGTCTACAGATGAGCCACGGCTTCAGCGACATTGCGCACGGCAGCTGGGCCTCAGGTGCAGGAGGAACGGGCCATCATACCTACGCTCACAACGGCAACGACAATACTGTGGCCCAAACAGCCATCGACAAATGGTACTGCTCTCAGGTGGCCTACCTCGTCGGTCTCCTCGATTCGATCCCCGAAGGAGACGGCACCGTCCTCGACAACACGCTCATCTGCTGGGGCCGTGAACTGGGCAATACCGCGCATCAGTTCTACGACTACCCAGGCATCATGATCGGGGGCGCAGGCGGAGCCCTTCGCACGGGACGAAATCTGAACGTAAGCGGCTCCAAACACGTTCAGTGGCTCGTTTCGATCCTCAACCTCATGGGCCATTCCACAAATACTTTAGGGAACATCAGCCCAAACTCCGGCCCTCTCCCTGGTCTCGTCTAGCGACAAAACCGGGAGCGCGGAGGCCGAGGCGAACACACCTTCGTCCCCCGACCCAGAATCACCACCAGTGAATCACCCGTAATCAATACCGGTAGAGTTCAGGCTTATACGGACCCTCTGCCGAGATCCCGAGGTATTCGGCCTGCTTGGGAGAAAGCTTGTCGAGTTTGGCTCCGAGCTGAGGCAAATGAAGGGCGGCCACCTTCTCGTCGAGCTTCTTGGGCAAGAGGTGCACGCCGATGGGCATTTTGTCCCCCCACAGAGCCAGCTGCGCGAGCACCTGGTTGCTGAAAGAGTTGCTCATCACGAAGGACGGATGACCCGTCGCGCACCCGAGGTTCACCAAGCGACCCCGAGCCAAGACGATGATCTTTTTGCCGTCCGGGTAGATGAAGTGATCCACCTGAGGCTTGATCTCTTCCTCCCGGATGTCCGCGCGCTTCTCCAGATAAGCGATCTCGATTTCGCTGTCGAAATGACCGATGTTGCAGACGATGGCTTCGTTCTTCATGACGTCCAGGTGCCTGCCCTGGATGACGTCACAGCAGCCGGTAGCGGTGACAAAGATGTTCCCGATGGGCGCAGCCTCATCCATCGTGACGACCTGATATCCCTCCATAGCGGCCTGCAAAGCGCAGATAGGGTCGATCTCTGTGACGAGGACGCGAGCGCCGAGACCACGCATGGCTTGGGCGCAGCCCTTCCCGACGTCCCCGTAGCCGGCTACGACGCAGACTTTCCCTGCAAACATCACGTCTGTGGCGCGTTTGATGCCGTCCGTGAGGGACTCGCGACAGCCGTAAAGGTTGTCAAACTTGCTCTTGGTGACAGAGTCATTGACGTTCATCGCAGGGCATTTGAGCTTGCCGGCGCGGAACATCTCGTAGAGCCGATGAACGCCCGTGGTGGTCTCTTCGGACAGCCCTCGAATGGGATCGGTGCCCTCGAAGAGCTGCGGATGCTTCTCGTGGATCCAAATCGTCAGATCGCCGCCGTCGTCGAGGATCATGTTGGGCCCCTTGCCTCCTTCAAAAGCAAAGATCTGGGCTTCCAGGCACCATTCGTACTCCGCGTCCGTCTCACCCTTCCAGGCAAAGACAGGCACGCCCGTCTTGGCGATCGCGGCGGCTGCATGGTCCTGGGTCGAAAAAATATTGCAACTCGTCCAGGTGACTTCGGCCCCAAGAGTCGTCAGAGTTTCGATGAGAACCGCCGTCTGAATGGTCATGTGAAGGCAACCGGCGATGCGTGCGCCCTTGAGCGGTTTGGACGGACCGAACTCCTCGCGAATTTTCATCAGACCGGGCATCTCGGTCTCGGCGATCTCAATTTCCTTCCGACCAAAGGCCGCAAGGGCGATGTCGGCGACGCGGTAGTTCTTGCCCACTTGGGTGGGCATCTTGGTTTCGAGCTGTTGATTCATGGATGAGTGGTCCTTGAGGGTCGCAAAAACGTGGCCTTCGACGGGCGCCGAGGGCTCTTGAAGGTCCGCTGTATATACAAGGACTCGCCTGGATTGCCACCAGCACAAAAAGGAGCCTTCCTTCCGCCTCCTAGAGCCAAAAGTGGCCCCCCTAGGGCCAAAGTGGAGGTCCCCTAGAGCCAAACTAGAGGACCCTAGAACCCAATGAGAGGTAGAGTGGCGAAGGCTTTTCGGGTCCTTTTCGCGCCCTTTCGGCGCCTCGGCGCGGGCAGAAAAGGCCCGTTCCCCACCTGATCCGACCAGGACGGAACGGAAGGAAAGAACTACCTGCGCGCCTCTCATCATCCGCTGCTATGCTAGGGGACGCATGGATCTCCACGATCAGTTTGACCAAACCTACTACGAACGCTTCTACCTGAGCCCCAAGACCAGGGTGATCTCCGCAGACGAGCACAGTCATCTTGCCAAGTTCGTTTTCGAATTTGCCAAGTACAACGGTCTCGAGATCAGAAGCGTGCTGGACGTAGGTGCCGGCATCGGATTGTGGAAACGCTGGATCGCCAAGAACGCAAAGAAGGCCTCTTATCTCGGTACGGAAGTGAGCAAAGCCATGTGCAAAGAGCACGGCTTTGAAAACCGGGACATCGCTCGCTGGCGCGACCGACAACAGTATGATCTCATCATCTGTCAGGGGGTCCTTCAGTACCTACCCGACCCGGATGTCGCGCCGGCCATCGCCAATTTGGCCGCCATGAGCCAGGGCCTGTTGTACGCAGAGATCACGACTCGACTCGATCTGCGCGAACGCACCGACGAAGAACTGACAGACAAGAACATCTTCATTCGCAACGGTTCTTACTACCGCGGCATCCTGCAGAAGCATTTCTTGCCGGTGGGTTGCGGCCTTTGGTGGTCAAAAGAGCTGACGCCTCCCTTCTACGAGCTAGAAATGGGAGGCACCTCGAAGTAGGCTTTGCCCATGCCCGCCTTCGTACGCCCCCTTTTGAGTACGGTCTTGCTCGTGCTGTCCGTGCTCGGCCTCATCAATGTCTATGCCGACAACACGGAGCAGGTGCTGGAGGCGAAGGCTCTCGCTTGCGAAAAATGCGAGGCTCAAATCGCTCGTCTCGAACGCACACCCTTTTCACAGACTTTCCACGTTGCCACCAAACCTGGCCATGAAGTCACCGTGAGTTGCTCTCGGGCGTTCATCTTCCTCGGCGAGTACAGCTGTACGAAGGTCGACGGAGGTGAGCCACTGATCCTGAAATAACCTAGACCTGAAACTAGCGCGGCCCCCTGCCTTAGGTCGGATGAAAAGCAGCCCCTACGATCGCATCGCCTCGATCTACGATTGGCTCGCCGCTGTCTACGCAGGGGGCGCGATCCGAAGAGCGAAGCTTGAGCACGTGGGTACTCTCACCGAGGGCGAGAGAGTCCTTTATCTGGGAGCTGGGACCGGGGAAGAATGCGCAGCTGCAGCGCGGGCAGGGGCAGAAGTCACCGTTCTCGAAACCTCCAGGGCCATGATTGCGCGCCTGACCGCCAGATTTGAAAAGGAGAAAACCCACGCCACAATCCTGCACCAAGACGCCTTTGTCTACGTGCCCCGCGCTCCCTTCGACACGGTCGTCCTGCCTTTCTTTCTCAATACTCTGCCCCGGCGCAAAATGTGCACGGCCCTTGCCGACATCGATGCCCTGGTCCGCCCCGGCGGGCGTATTTTCATCATCGACTTTCGGGCCACGGGTACGAAAATCGAAAGGCTTCTACAACGCCTCTACTACTTGCCGCCTCAACTCCTGTTTCTGCTCCTGACTCGAAATCCCTGGCATGAGCTTTACGACTACAGAAACTACGTCGAAAAATCCGGTCTCAGCTGGCGATTCCGTGTCGAGACCGTCGTCCGCGCCTTTGGTCTCGGCTTCTTCGCCATGCTTTCCTTCGAAAAGCCTCCGCTCCCACCCCCTGTCTGTGAAAATGAGTCCCCGGTGTATGAAAAATAAGTCCAGGCGCACGAGAAGCGCCTGAAGGGACAAGCGGCCGAGCGCTCAGGAAGAGCCTTGTTCTGGTGAGCAAACCCCTGTTAGCGTCCGCCGGTGTTCGCCCTTCTGGGAAAAAAAGGAGCCTCCCTGCTCTTCCTGCTGGTCAGCGTGCTGTTCGCCTATCCGGGCGTTTTGAACCTCAAGGATGGTTACGCACAGGACAGTTTTCCTGTTTCGAGCTTCGCCATGTTCGCCAACAAACGCGCGCTGGTCCACAGCATGGCGTACGTGCGCGGCATCCGGACCGGAGGAAAAGAGCCTATCCTTCTGCACGCCGGTGCTATTTCGCCCGGAGGGATGAACCAGAACCTCGCCAGGCTCGGTCGCCTCCGCTCACGTTCACGAAAAGAGATCCAGGCCGCGTGCGAGGCGATAGGAGAAAGGATCAAGAACGACCGTCGCTATCGAGACGTCGTCCGGCTCCAGCTGACCCATGGGCTCTTTCGCCCAGAACTCTACTTCGGACAAGGAGAAAAGAAGGCGCTGAGAGAAAGCGTGTTTGGTCGCTGCCGCGTGCCAGATGGGAAATATGCCCATAGGCGCTCTGCCCTAGAGCCCCCTCCCCCTACCCGAACGCGCTCTACCCCGCCTCGCCCCGCAAAGAAGCCCGGTCGTCCTTCCCAGGAGAACGAGTAGCCATGGGAAATCGCCTCAAAAAGTTTCTCGATCAGGCTTTTTTTCCGGCACATGGGCCGCTCAATCTGGCCGTTTTGCGAGCCTCGATTTTCATCTACCTGGTCTATTTTCTGGACGACAACCGCGGCAGTTACTACCGAGTCGCGTCTCAGTCTGATCTGAACTTCTTTCACCCTGTGGGCGTCTTTCGGAACCTACCACACCCCCTGGATCCGGTCTTGTGCGACTTGATGCATCAGGGCGCGCTGGTCTTCGGGGCCTTGGCTTGCATCGGATTCTGCTTTCGCTTCACGGGACCCCTGTTCGGGATCTTACTGCTCCTCGTCCTCACTTATCGTCAGTCCTGGGGCTTCATCTACCACACCGAGAATGTCATGGTCGTTCATGCGCTCGGAATAGGATTTGCTCCTGCGGCCGATCGATTTTCCGCAGACGCATGGATTTCAAAGAAATTTCGCAATCGATGGATCCAGATCCTTTGTGGTCCGGGCGCAGATCCGTCGGGACCAAGCTTCAAGTACGGCTGGCCCGTTCAGCTGATCTTGCTGACGACAGGCATCTGTTACTGGGTCGCAGGGGCCGCCAAACTGGGGCGCAGTGGCGGCATGGACTGGGCCTTCGATGCTCACCTTTTGGGCCACATCGGCAACAACGCCCTGCGCTATGAGCTCCTCGCGGGGGGAGCCCGACCGGTCACCTTTCTCATCTACTCCTGGCCCATCTGGGTGATCGTCGGACTTTCTCTCAGCTCCCTGTTTCTCGAACTCGTAGCGCCGCTGGCTATCGTACACCGCTTGGTCGCGCTCGGGATCGCCCTCGGGCTCCTCAGTTTTCATTGGGGGATTTACTTCATCATGGGTATCCCCTTTCACTATCAGCTTTACGGCATTGCGTTCTTGCCCTTCATTCGCTGGGACTTGGTCCTTGAGACTTTGGCCCCACATTGGGGGCGTCTGAAAACGATCCTCAGGCGCGCACTACCGAGCCAGTGAGCACTACCGAGCCAGTGATAGGTCGCACCGCACGATGGATGGAGCTGGGGCTCACCCTGAGAATTTGGGTCGCCGTCTGCGTGACCTCCCTCGCTGCCTTTTGTCAGTTTGCCTGGGAGAGTTGGGGTGCTCTCTCAACCCCAAAATGGCTCGTGCTTGGGGTCGTTTTCCTCTCAACCCTCGCTCTCTACAATCTGGACGACACTCTCGAAGCCCTAAAAACCGGCTCGAATTCTAAATCTAGTCGCTCGGGTCACCTGACGCTCACCCTGCTCTCTGGCCTGGGCCTTCTCTTTTGCCTGCCCGCGCTCCCGACGCCTACCTGCTTACTCTGCTTGGGCGGACTCGGGCTCGCCGCCCTCTATGCCGTTCCTTCCCGCAAACCGGCCACCGGTCTTGTAAAAACCCTTCCCGGTTTGAAGGCGCCGTTCGTCGGCGTTGCGGTCGCCGTAGCCTCTGTCTGGGTTCCCGGTCTCACACACTCCGAAAACCACAGAAACCTGTTCACCTTTGTCCGACGTGAAGCGCTGTCAGCCGGGCTCCTCACCCTCGTGCTTGCTCTCCTTTGCACCACCAACGCGATTCTCTTTGACATCCCGGATCGCGAGGCGGACTCCGCCTTGGGGATCTCTACCCTTCCGGTGGAAATAGGAGTGCGTAAATCCGCGCGCCGTTGTCTCTTGCTTCTCGCCTGCGCCTCTGTCCTCTGGTTGTCTGCTGCGACAACCGGCATACTCGCGCCCACACCCCTGACCGTTCACGCGGGACTGGCCGCCCTCACCATAGCTCTTTCGCTCTTTTGCTTCCTGACAAACGAGCACACGTCCAAGACATTTGTCGCGTTTTGGGTCGATGGAGCCCTTGTTCTCCCGCTTTTTGTGGTTGTTCTTTTCGGCTAGAAGACTCCGGCCGGTCAATCCTCGTTTCTACGAGAAGGTCCTTGAACTGAAGGGCTCTTGGCACCACTCTCCCGCTCCCCACAAGGAAGAAAGGCCCGCCTCGCCCCGTCGGATCCAAGAATCACATGACACAAAAGAGTGCCCCCCCGCCCCCCCCCCGCC